>JBAZZR010000006.1:0-3404 GCA_041658665.1 Patescibacteria group bacterium | reverse complement strand
ACTGCGAAGCGGTCGCCTGTGGGTTGGGCAGGCAAATGTGCTAAAATGAGCGTTGGCGTGTCAGTCGTTTTGATGTCGTTCAATGTGTCCACTGTCATTTTTTAGGGTTGCAGGTAACGGTTTGGCGGTTGGCGCAGTGGCGGACTTAGAAGCACTTCACTGTCAACCTGAACCGAAGCTGAATAGAAGCACGAACTTTCAATTTTGCATGTAACCCGCCATTGTGCCAAACGCCTGTTATAGCCAGTTTTTCTATTCTTCATCTGGGTATTCCTTTTCGGTCGCGTTTATTTCTTGATGATTTGTAAACCATCCAAGTAATTCAACATCTTTCCTAATTTGCAACTCTTTCTCTTTTGAAAATGGGGTAATGTCTTTCATTAGTCCCATTTTAAACTGTTTAAACTCATTGGTAGTCGCAATTAAAATCATTGATTTGCTTTTGTAATTTGAGTAAACACAGAAACTGTCTAATGCAATTTCAAGAAGTGTGTTTACCATATCTTCTGGCATTTCTTGAGGATAAAATGCAAATACAATTCCTGTCCCGTTAAAGTCAGCATATCTCCTTGCAAGAAAATTACCTTTAGCATCTTTGTACATATCAAAGAACTGTAAAAAGTTGTTCGAAATAACTCTTCTGTCAAATCTGTTAAACGACATAATAGCTGTTGCCAATTCAATTGAACCTTCTTTGATATTGGTCAAAACTTCTCTTTTTACAAGTTCATCAAGAAAGTAACTATTTTTATCCAAGTCCTTTTTTCTTATTACTTGATTTCGTTTAGTAAAATCTTCCCAATTGCCGTCTAGTTGAACAAACATTCCGTTATAATCTTTCGATTTAATGTATTCAGGGAAAGTTCTTTCATTTTTTAAATAATGTGCCAATATATCGTGTTCAGTACCCGAAATTAATATGCTCTGTTTTTCATTAGGGCTGAATTGTTGTTGAGCATATTCAAAAAATTGATTCGCTGTGTCAGCAGGAAAATCATCTTCTTCTCCTGGAAGAATGGTAACAGATTTGTCTGCGAACAAATTTTCTCTTTTTCTTAAATATTCCAAGAAGTCTGGAATTGTATCTAATTCTTGAACAATGGTCTCAAATGCTTCTTTGTCCAAAAGCGTAATAAATTTCTCGTCATTAGTTTCTTGATTGAATGGATAGAATCTCACACCTTCGCCAAGGTTAATTATAACTCTTTGAATATTCTTTATTTTCTCTTTTGGAAATCTTTCTATCTGCCTTTTAGGATGCTTTAATAGTATGTCTCTATCGCTATTAAATAATTTCCTTTCTGCACCGTAGATTTGTTTTACTGCTTTATCTATAGTCCGTCTGAAGTATCTTGAGTAAAAGTCTTTAAACTCATAATTCTTAACAGAGATAATAATTAAGCTGTCGTCAAACAATATCAGTAGGTCACATATTTCTTTTTTGTCACCAGCTTCATCTTTTGGACTTGGATAACACCAATACTCTAAAAAGGAATTGAAAGCAATTCCGTTTACAAAGTCTTCTCCGATATTTCCTTTTTCTGTCGAGTTCATTGGTTGCGGTGGTTCGTCCTAAAATTGGCTATAACGGTTTGCAGCTACAAGAAGTTGGCGATTTAGAAGCACAAAACTGTCTGCCACCACCGAACTTGGTACGAAGCACAAAACTTCATTTAACCACTGAACCGCCAATTTCTTGTAGGTGCTGTTAGTGGCTGGGCTTCTTTGTTTTCTGTCCGTTAGCAACATTTTTTGTCTTGCTGAATTGGCGGACAAGTAACACTTCCATAACTGCAATATACACAGCAGTCGCCTTGTTTTGGTTTAAGAACTTGTTTGCATTTTTCACATTCGTAAAAATATTGGCAAGCGTCTGTCGGCATTGTTTCTTCTTTCTTGTGTCTGCAGTTCGGGCAAGTGATTGTTGATTGTAATATGACTTCCATTTTAATTTTCTTTTTTGTCGGTTACAGAATATCCTGTTGAGTTAATTGCTTTTTCAATTTCGGTAATGTTGGTTTTGGAATTGTCAAACTCTACAACTGCTTTTCCATTTTCGTAGGATGCGTTTGAACTGATTATTCCTGTCAGTTTATTTACTTCGTGATTAACGTGTCCTTCGCAACTTGCACAAGTCATTCCGCTAATTGTAAACTCCACTTTTTGAACATTTGATTTGTCAACTACTATGATTTGCTTTTCTGTCTTTGGGTAGAAAATGTTTGAATAGTATGGAAAGGCAAGCATAACAATTGCAAATGCTGTTACAATTCCTAAAAATGTTTTTGACTGAATGAATTTTGGTTTTTCTTCTGTGTCGCAGTTGCAGTCAATTTGCTTTTTAGGTTTTAATTTTTGATACCAAGCAAAACCAAGAACTAAAATTGTCAAGCCGATAAAATACGGTCTGAAAGGCTCAAGCCAAGAAAAAGTAGAAGCAAGTCCACTTGTCCCTGCAATGAGTGCCAAGACTGGAGTAATGCAACACAATGAAGCGGCAATTGCTGTCAAAAGTCCTGCACCGATTAGTTTATTGTCTGTTTTCATATTGTTTCCAAGATTTTGTTTTCGTCAAGTATTTTAAAAAACGGTTTCAGCATTTTTTCATACTCTTTTGTCAATGAGTAAAAAATGGTTTGTGCTTCTCTTTCGGTTTCAATTAGTTTTCGGTCTTTGAGTTTTCGTAAGTGTTGAGAAACTGCCGAAATTGTCATACCGAGAATGTCGCTGATGTCGCAAACACAAAGTCGTTTTTCTTCATAAAGCAGAAAAAGAATTTTCAGCCTTACGTTATTTCCCGCCAATTCAAGTCCGTTCGATAAATAGTCAAACGAGCCGTTGAGTTCTGAAACTCGGTCTTTACAACGGTTTATTTGTTTAATGTCCGCTTGTTGTCGTATGCAAGAATTGTTGTCCATAGTGCAAAGATAGTCTATTTGATTACTTAAGCAACTACTTAAATACAAAATATCAAAAAGAACCCGATTTGTCTGTCGGGTTGTGTCGTCATAGCCTTGCCACTAACGTTTTAGTGCTTTATGCAGGCGGGGATTACGGACTACTTACCTGTCCCCCGCCACAAAACTAATTGCGAGGCACAAAGGTATAAATTTGCTCGTCAACCCCGCTTACGCAAGCCCCGTGTTAGGTGCATACCCTTTTTTTATTTTGTCGGTCGTCTTATTAGGTCGTCTTATTACTGTCCCCTGTCGCTTAATTTTCCTTTATGAAATAAAGTTTATTGTCCTCAACTAAATAAAGCATTGGCGCAATTTTAATTTTCGGATAACGATGTCTAAGTCGCTTTGTCTCGCTTAAAATGAAGTCGGTCTCGTTGCCAATTTCAAACATTGGAGCAAAGTGCATAAAGTGTTCTTCCGCTTGAATTTTGTCCCAACCCGCTG
>JBAZZR010000005.1:0-8797 GCA_041658665.1 Patescibacteria group bacterium | reverse complement strand
AATTCTTGATAGGATTTAAATTACATTTTTTCAATAGATTCTTCTGTAAAATTTGGAGGGATTGAACAAAGCCTAATTAGTCCTGCTTTTTGTAGAGTTCTTCTGTTTCGTTTTGTTAACCTTTCTGGTAAATTTTTAAAAAAATAAATTCCTAATTTTTTCTCTTCAAAGGTAAGATACTTTATTTCACAACCTATTTCTATTTCTAATTTTGTAACTTCATCAGGTGTTAATTCTCTTACACTATTATAAAATGCTCTTGTCATCTTCTTAATAATCTTTAGATATATTTAAAGATTTATATTGTAAAAAGTAAGATCCAAAAGAATATAAGGTGGCCCTGTAGGATTCAAACCCTCATCAGAAATGCAATCTCAGCTTTATCTGTTAGTATTATTTCTGCTTGTTGGTACAGCCTACTCAGCCAAATAATTAAGGATGTCAAACTTTAAAGATTTTTCTAATTGTTAATTTAATAATTTATCAAGAGATTTGTTTATTCTTTTTCTCTCAGCCAAATGTGCATTTAAATAACTCAGAAAAGGATGATAATCTCCTCTTACATTAAATTCATTTACTTTTTTAAGATATTCTTCACAAAGAGCTATTGATTTTTCCTGTATTTCACAAATTTTTGTTAAAACTTCATCATCATTTTCCATATGATCAACTACGCTTGACATTCTAGGACCAAAAATTCCATTTAAATCCATAATCTCTTGTGTTAAAGCAACAACTTCTATTATATTTTTCTTTAATCCTTCTTCCATTTTAAACTTCTATCAGAACTCTTTTTTCTATTTTTCAAATTTATAATTTTTCAAAAAAGGTTGATAATTTTTAACTGCTTCTAGGACAAAAGCAGCAGAATAATCTGGGCTATGGTTGTCTATACCTTTAATCTTTTTTCCTATAAATTCAAGAAAATCTCCATCAAAAGGGATTTCCCCAGCAATATAAGGATCATCACTTGTTACTCCATTATTTACAAAAAAAGCGATTGTTGAAAGAACATTATCTTTTCCAAATTGTTCTTTGTCATTTATACTAATAATCTCTTGAAAATGTTTTGGATTATTAATAAGAGCAATGTTATTTAATATAGGAGCATAACCTATTAAGTGGACTTCATTTTTTGTAACTTCACAATATTTATGAGTATATTTTTTAGGATTTTTTCTCTTTTCATCATCTTTAAGTTCTTTTAGATATTCTATTTCCAATCCATTCCCTTCTGCTGTTCTTGAAAGAGCAAATAAATCTCTACCATTATTAGTAGTATATTCTCCAAAAACAATACCAAGTTCTTTTAGGCCTCTTTCTAACTTAGATTCCAATTTTGTTTTTCTATATTCCAAAGCACAGGGAAACCCTTCTCTTAATCTTATTAACATTTTAATTTTTTATCCTTAGTTTTTGTTCTATAATCAAAAACAATTTCCGTAATTTCTTTTATTACATCTTTTACATATTTTTCATTTTTCTTGAAATTATATGTATTATGAGACTGTTCATGTAATCTAGCAGGAATTAATTTAAATGCAGGGTTAACATCATATATTCTGAAAACAAAATCTCTGTTATTGTTTTCTATGAAGAAGTCTACAAATGAATCTCCAGTTTTTTCATTTCTTATTTCAAATTGCTCATTATCAATGAATCTTGGATTATTAATAAGTTCTGATATTAAGACAGGGTGCAGTTTTTGTTTTTCTTCTCCTTTTTCTCTTACAATGTAAACATTATTATCTGATATATGCCTCCAATATGATCCAAATTCATCTATTCTAGATGGTTTTTCTTTATCTTCCTCATAATGTCTAAGATAGCATTCCCTTCTTACCAAGCAACAATCTTCATCATACTCTGGATCATATGATAAAAGCAAATCATCTTTTTGTAGAGGGTTTTTTTTATATTTCTCATTATCTAATTCACTTATTGCTCTTTCTATTATTTTTTCGAATTTTGAAGGGTAATATAAATATACCATATTAACTCATCTCAGAATTATAGTCTGAGGCTAATCACCTCAACTTAATATAAAAAATATTGTTTATAAATTTATCGTGAGAGCTCTCACTATCTAAAAATATTTTTAGAATTAATATAGATTTTTTATATCATAAAAAATCAAGCAGATAGAAAGGATATATGAAAAATTACTTTATCATATACTATACCTTATATTATTTTACATAATATATATTGATGCTTTTAGTAGTTCGTGACTGAACACGTCGTTGCCTTCGTGCTTACATCCGAACTCTATCGACGTCATGTTCTATAACGGCATCAGTTGAGTCGTTTTGCGGATGGCTTCGAGCTTAGATGCATTCAGCTCTTATCCACTCAGTACGTAGCTTCGCGGCTTCCTCGTTAGAACCGCTTTACCAGAGGTACCTGATTCTAGTTCCTCTCGTACTATAGAATCATTCCACTCACTCAACAACACATCTAGTAGATATCATACAAACTGTCTCGCGACGTTCTTAACCCAGCTAACGATCCCTTTTAATGCGTGAACTCCGACACCCTTGGATGCTTGTGCACATCCAGGATAGGAAGAGCCGACAGCGATGTACCAAACCGCACCGTCAATGTGAACTATCGGGTGCGACAAGCCTGTTGTCCTTAGAGTACCTTTTCTGTCATCTACAAGTCCCATTAAAAGACTTTGTAGGTTCGTTAAGCCCCACTTTCGTGCCTGCTTTTCTTGCTGTTCGAAAAACAGTCAGGTAAGCTTTTGCCTTTACACTCTACTCCGGGTTTCCAAGCCGGATGAGCTTACCATTAGGCCCTGCCAATATCTTTTCAGCAGGAACTACCCCAGCCAAACTGCCCGCCAGTTGGTGTCCTCGTAAAAGTAAGTTATTTCACAAAAAGTAAGTAGTATTACATGATCGCTCAGTTTCGGCCTAAGCCTAACATCGACGCTCCTACTTATGCTATGTATTTTCCGTAAAACAACAACAACTAGTTGCAGTAAAGGTTCATAAGGTCTTCGCTTCCCACTAGACGCCTCCGGCCTCTGCACCGGATAGTGTCTTCAGAAGGATCTGGATAGGGACAGTGACGACCTCGTTAAGCCATTCATGCACGTCACCATTCAGATGACAAGGCATTACGCTCATTATGTTAATTTGAATTCTTTATAAAATTCAGTTCTTAATATCGCTATTAAGTTCGGACTATATCTTAATGAAAGTTTTATTTTTCATTTCAAGCGTTTAGTCTCTGAGGATTTTTCTTAAAATTTAATTTTAAGAAATCTTTCCTGCTGATTGTCCGCAATTAAGAATTTTTACTTCTAATTTTTTTTAGTGAGTATCTTAATATCCTCGGATTTTCCAGCAAATAGCTCGATTTTCTCCTTTTGCTTTTCTGTTTACATTCTATTTTCCCTCGGAGCATAATTTTTTTCTTGATTATGTAAAGCAATCGTAATGTTACCTTAAGAGGGTCATAGTTACCCCCGCCGTTTGACGGGCATTAGCTTCCTTGAAAAGAAGTTTTAGACACCGCCACTGGGCAGGCTTCACCGAGTATACAAGTCCTTTCGGATTAGCACTCGGCTACGTTTTTGGTAAACAGTCGGGCCGTCCTTGTTACTGAGATCTACTCTTGCAAATATATTTCAAATCACAAAAATAGACACCCCTTCTACCTAAGCTACGGGGCTAATATGCCGAATTCCCTTATCCAGTTTATCCTTACACGTCTTAGCTTTTTCAGCTAGAACACCTGTGTTGGTTCTTGGTACAGCTAATTATTTTCTAGACATAAAATTTTCATGGATTCCCGGAATCAACAGACTTGGCTTCCTACATTCTTTTGTATCTTAGCATTACGCTCCACAAATTTCTTTAGGAAGATTCCTTTCGGAACTCTGTTTATCCAAAAATGTTTATCATGTCATCGAACAAAAATAATCAGTACAGGAATATTAACCTGTTGTCCTGTCGTCGTCATCGATTAAGAGACAACTTAGGCGCTGACTAACCCTCGGTTAATTGTTATTGCCGAGGAAACCGTGTTCTTTAGACGCTTGCCAAATCTCAGGCAAGTATGATCTTACTAACACCAGGATCTTCTCTACTAATTGCTCCACACTTTTTTACAAAAATGCTTCTCAGCAATTAGCATGCCTGCCTACCCCACTACTCTTACGAGTAGGGCTGAAGTGTCGGTATTATGTTTAGCCCCGTCCATTTTCTCCGCCGAGAACCTCGATATGTGAGCTGTTACGCTTTCTTTAAAGGGTGGCTGCTTCTAAGCCTACCTCCATACTGTCTCAGGGTCTTGACAAGATTTGATACACTTAACATAATTTAGGGACCTTAACTCCAGTCTCCGTTTTTCCGGTCTCGGAACAACACCTTACGCGCTGCCCCTGACTCCTTCTTTTAGCAGAATATAAGTTCTGAGTTGGAAAAAATTCCGTAGGAAAAACCCTCTGCAAATTTTATCCGTACTTTACCTCATATTCAAGCAAAGAAAGACTATACTAAGGCATATTTCGGCAGGGACCAGCCATCGCCAGATTCGAGTGGCTTTTCACCCCTATTCCCAAGTCATCTAAGCACATGCACGTAGCACTAGTTCAGACTTCCATCTCTCTTTCGAGATACTTCATCTTGCTAAGGAATAGATCATCTGGCTTCGGGTCTAAGACTAGTGACTATCGCTGTTTCCAACTCGCTTTCGCTTTGGCTTCATCTCAAAGAGATTTAACCTCGCCACTAACAATAACTCCCTGGCCCGTTCTTCAAAACGTACGTTACAACCCCGAAGGGCCGTAACCATACTGTAACTGTTAGATTTCAAGTCTTTTAACTCTCTATCAAGAGTTCTTTTCAGCTTTCCCTCGCGGTACTATTGCGCTATCGGACTTAAGTCAATATGTAGGGTTAGCAGTTAATTCTGCCGTCTTCAAACTTCTAATTCGAGAAATTTTACTCGTCGAGCAATTCCATTTTCGTTTCATCTACGAGGCTGTCACTCTCTAAGGCTCGCCATTCCAGGCAAATTTGATTCACAAATGAAGGAATTTATGCTCACCACATCTCTACTTCTCTTTCGAGAAAAGATTCGGTTTGCCCTGTATCCTTTTTACTCGCCGTTACTAAGGATATCATTAATTTATTTTCTTTTCCTTCGGGTACTAAGATGTTTCAATTCCCCGAGTGTATTTGTCTCTCGACATTTTCTTATGAAAAAGTCATCTCATTCGGAAATTCCAGGATCAATACTTGCGTGCAGTTCCCCTGGACTTATCGCAGCTTGCCACGTCCTTCTTAACAACTTAAGCCAAGCTATCCGTCTAACAGTCTTACTAAGTAAGACCTTTCTATCTGCTTCATTTTAATATTAAAAAAATCCCAGAGGGATTTTTGTAAGACAGGAAATTTATTTCCTGTATAATCAGCGTATCCCTTGAAAAAAAATTCTCCAAGTTCATTTGCTCTTCAAATTGTGAAAATTTGAATATGATTTGTGATTTTATTCTTTTCCTAATTCTGAAACTTTTGAAAGATTGACATCTTCTCCTGTTTCTTTTATGGCTTGAATTGCTTGTGCAGTTCTTCCATTTATTCTCTTTCCTGTTCCTCCAAATAGACCTACTAATCCTTCTTCTTCTGTTATGCTAACTACAAATCCTGCTTGATTTGCTTGTGCAAAATATACTCTATCTGGATTATATTGTATTTTTTCCATTTTGTTTTAATTATATTTAATTTTATCATCTCTAAATGTGAATCTTAAAATTTGGTTTATTTAAAAATAAGATTTTATAGATGTCCGAATGGACCTGCCGAGAATCGAACTCGGACCCCATCCTTGCAAAGGACGAATTCTACCATTAGACTACAGGCCCAATGATATCTATTATTTTTTCTTATTTTTAAATGTGGGTATGTAAGGACAAGTTATGTACTGCCCATGATTATTTAACTCCATAAAATTTTTTCTTAAATAAAAATTTAGGAGGTAATCCCACTGCAGGTTCCCCTACAGTGACCTTGTGACGACTTAACCTGCCTTGTCTTACAAAGGTTCGTTTATTTCTAACCTCACCAATGCAAAACTCGGTTGGTTTGACGGGCGGTGTGTGCAAGGAGCAGGGACTTATTCACCGTTCTCTGCTAAAGAACGATTACTACGGATTCCGGCGTCATGAGGATGAGTTTCAATCCTCAATCTGAACTGGGATACACTTTATGAGATTAGCTTCTCTTTTCAGAGTCGCATCCCATTGTATGTATCATTGCCGCGCGCGTGTCGCCCAGGGCATTCGGGCCGTACTCACCTAACGTAGCCTGCACCTTCCTCTCCTTTACAGGAGCAGTCTGTTTAGAGTGCTTCTTCTTCAGTTAGCAACTAAACACGCAGGTCTCGCCTGTTACCGGATTTAACCGGTCATCTCACGACACAGGCTGACGTCGGCCATGCAACTCCTCTCAGCGTGTCAGGTAAACCCTTTAGATTGACCTTCATTCTGCTGTCGGTCCTGGTGAGGTTCACGGTGTAGAATCTAATTGAACCGCACGCGTCACCCGTTGTAGTGCTCCCCCGCCAATTCCTTTAAGTTTCGACCTTGCGGCTGTACTTCCCAGGTAGCTCACTCTTCGCCTTCGCTTCAGCCCTGCAACCTCTCGAGGAGGTCACAAGGTTTAGTGAGCAGTGTTTACTGCTAGGACTACAGGGGTATCTAATCCCTTTCGCGCCCCTAGCCTTCATCCCTCACTGTCAGAACTGTTATCGTAGAGTGCCTTCGCTCTTGTTAGTCCATTTAAGATTAACGTATTTTACTACTACCTCAAATGTACTCTCCACGTCCCCCAGTCTCTAGCTGTATAGTATTTCTCGCAGCCTTGTCCTCATGAGACAAGATTTAACAAAAAACTTACACAGCAAGCTACGGATGTTTTAGACCTAATAATGTTGGTTGCGACTTGGACCGCCGGGATTACCGCGGCGGCTGGCACCGGTCTTGCCCAGTCCTTATTCGTCAAGTTTTTTACACTTAACAAAAGTCCCTCTAAGAGGGACACTCTGGCTCGCTTTGTCGCGCTTTCGCACATTGCAAAAAATCCCAGACTGCTGCACCCCGTAGGGCTCGGATCAGTGTCTCAGGATCCGTCTTAGGGCTTCCCCGTTAAGGGCCCTTACTGATCATCGGCTTGGTGGGCTTTTACCCCGCCAACAACCTAATCAGCCGCAGTCCCATTCTATATTCAAAGAAAAATCCTTCCAGAAATCATCTTCTATCGAGTATTAATCTCAGTTTCCCGAGGGTATCCTCGACTATAGGGCAGGTTAACTACGTGTTACTAAGCAGTTCGCTCCTATTTCTAGATAACTTGCATGTCTAAGTGCAAACCAGATAGCCGTAACCTCCAGCAGGATAAACTGGATTTAGCTTGGTCTATCAAATAAAAATTAGCTTTCTATCACTCAATAATTTGTATCTGCACACAAATATTATTGAATTGAACATCACACAACTTATTCTAATAAAATTCATAAATTTCCGTCGATAAATTAATGTCAACTTCATTAATAAAGAATGATTTATCAGAATGACGCCTTACATACCTCATGCCTTAACTTCAATTTTCTTAAGGCACTCATTTTGATAATCTTTTACCATTTTAAGATAGTTTAATGAATGAAAAAATTGTTTATAAATCTTTCTATAATTTACGAAGAAAAAGAGTTAATTGATAAAACAATTTGTATACTTGAACTGCATTTAAAAATTAAGGCAATCATATAAAATTTATAATGTAGTACTTACAATCTCAGATTTTTTTATTAACAATATAATTAATTTCTTTATTTTATTTTTCTACAAAAGACTTATAAACGCCCATTTCTATCAATTAATATTAAGATGTCAAAGAAATAGCTAATTAAGTATTAGACTTTTTTCTTACCAATTTAATATAATATAATGGAAAAATTTAGAAAATTAGGAATTATAGAACCTATTTTGAAGGCAATTAAAGAACAAAACTTTGAAATGCCCTCGGAAATTCAGGAAAAAGCAATTCCTATAATTTTAGAAGGAAAAGATGTTATAGCAGGAGCTGCAACAGGTTCTGGAAAAACCTTAGTATTTGCTTCAGGAATTATAAAAAATTGCGAAGCAGGAAATGGATTGCAAGCACTTATTCTTACACCGACAAGAGAATTAGCAGAACAAGTTTCAATGACATTAAAAGAATTTTCTAAAAATAAGCATTTGAATATAATTTCTGTATACGGCGGAGTTTCAATTCTTCCACAGATAACAATGTTGAGAAGAACAGATGTAGTTGTAGGAACTCCTGGAAGAATTCTTGACCATTTAAGTAGAAGAACAATTAGTCTAGAAAGAGTAAAAATTTTAGTTCTTGATGAAGCAGACAGAATGCTTGACATGGGATTCCAAAGAGATGTTGAAAGAATAATATATTCTTGCCCTAAACAAAGACAGACTTTATTATTTTCAGCAACAATTTCAAGAGATGTTTCAAGATTAGCAGGAAAATACATGCATAATCCTGTGGAAATTTCAGCAGAATCTTTTGTTGACCCTTCAAAATTATCCCAAGTTTATTATGATGTCGATGACAATCAGAAATTTTCCTTGCTTGTTCATCTTTTAAAAAATGAAAAATCAAAATTAGTCATGGTTTTCTGCAATACTCAAAGAAATACTGATTTTGTTTCAGATAATTTAACAGAAGCAGGAATAAATAATTTAGCAATACATGGCGGGCATACTCAAGGAAGAAGAAGCAGGACAATG
>JBAZZR010000004.1:0-60923 GCA_041658665.1 Patescibacteria group bacterium | reverse complement strand
AAAATATCATAATATCTAAACGGGCACATGTGTTCTCCACCTCCTCAGAAGTCTATATTTTTTGGTCGAAATACATTCTAACTGAGTTACAGGGTGTAGACCATGTGCCTTATCTTTCCTAGTGATTTTAAAATATACTGAAATTTCCTTAAAACCTTTCGATGATATGTTGTAGTGGGGTAAGGGTTAAATATTCCTGCTAACAATGGAGGAAAATATAAATGGCAATTACGAATAGAATGACGGTGAAAGAGCAAGTTGGAAGAGTTGAGAATAATCGCAAAAGAGGGTTGGCTGTGCGAGTGTTTGACCCAATCACAGGTTATATAGTAAAAGCCGCAAAGCTTTTTAAGTCCTCAGTAGAATTGCGTTCATTGATTCCGCCTGCGAACATTGAAGTTCGCACGCCGCTAGGATTGATAATGAATCCCTCTGTAATTTTGCTTACTCCTGATGAAATTGATGCCAAAGCAGCTGAAATGGACGCTTTGTTTGAGGTTGCTACACCTCGCCATCCCCAAATAGAAATCCCTGAGATGGTTGCTCTTTCAGGTGGAAGAAAAATCATGAAGGGGGAGGTTTCGGTTGGATTATTCAATCAGGTTATGGAAGGCTACAAAATCACAGGACATAATGCTGACGCACTTAAAGCTCTTCTGGATGACCCAGCGAAGGCCGGAGAGGCTTTAGTTTATGTAAACTTACATGATGCCAGAGAATTTGCTAAACGACTTAGCGATCAAACAGGTAGAAAATTCCGGATTCAAACCGAAGCTGAATGGAAAGAGGGAAGAGCTCTATTGTCTGGCGTAAATTGGACATGGACAACCGATGAGACCGAGAAAAATAGTGGCAGATTTGTGCTTCGTTTCCTTAGCCACGACGACCGTGACCTCAGCAACCCTGAGAATCGCTTTCTCAATGATGCGGTTCGTCTTGTCGAGGATCTGACTGACCGGTAGACAGGCAATTATATTTTTACGCAAGATTCTTACCGGTAGAGGTCATAACCAATTTTCCATGCTTAACGCCCTTGGTGGCAATTAGTTGATCGGCAATTTCTTTCACTTTTTGACTTTTTCCTCTGACGACCAAAACCTCCAGACAATTATGTGCGTCAAGATGAATATGAGTGGTAGAGATTATGTTTTTGAAATTTGAGTGTTGCAGGTTGGCAAGTTTATCCGAAAGATCGTGGGAATGATGGTTATAGACCAGTGTAACAGTCCCAACTACCTCGGCATTGTCGCTAGCCCATTCTTCTTCCACAAATCTATCGCGAACGAGATCGCGTAAAACTTCTGAGCGGTTATTATATCCTTTTTTCTTCGCCAGCTTGTCGAGCTTAGTAAGTAGTTCGTCAGGGATGGAGACTCCAAATCTTTTTGTCATTGACATAATTGTATATGATATGATATTATCTTTCAAGAGTAACACGAAAGGAGAAATAGTGCTATGCATATCCCCAATGAGTTTCTTGATCCCAAAATTTCAACCGGTTTAATTGGTGTGGCAGTTGCGGTTCTAGGGATTAGTTTTGCGAAGGTAAAAGAAGCAGTCACCGCTTTGCAACCGGCGGAGGCGCTGGCAACTGCTGGTAGGAATGTTGGTAGTATGGCCGGTAGAATGCGCCGGGTGTTAACCGGAAATGGCGAGCAGACGATTTATAAGATGGGCATGGTGGCTGCGTTGGTCTTTTCAGCCCAGATGTTTAACTTTCCAATTAACCAGGGAACTTCAGGTCACATGCTTGGTGGGGTATTCTCCTTTGTTATTCTCGGTCCTTTTGCTGGTTCGATTGTGATGGCAGTGGTTTTGCTAGTGCAATCGCTCTTTTTTGCTGATGGGGGATTGTTGGCCATAGGAGCCAATATTGTTAACATGGCAGTTGTGGGAACATTTTTGGTTTACTATCTCTATATACTAATCAGAAAAGTTGCCCCTGAATGGCTAGCTATAGCAATTGCCGCTTGGTTGTCGGTTACTCTGGCGTCTTTTGCTTGTTCCTTAGAGATTGGTTTTTCCGGAACAACATCGTTAGGATTAGTGATTCCAGCCATGCTAAAAATACATATGCTAATTGGAGTTGCAGAAGCATTAATTACTTTAGCCTTAGTTAACATTTTTAGAACTATGCTAAAGGGAGAATAATATGAAAAAGTTATTCTTTGTGGCGGTTCTCATCGCCATTTTAGCGGCCTTTTTTGCTTCTACCCATCCGGACGGACTAGATTTTGTAGCTGAAAAATTTGGCTTTGCCGAAAAGGGGCAGGGGCATCAAGCTCCTATGCCCGATTATAGCCTAAAATTTTTACCGGAAGGAAGCGTTTCTACATCTTTGGCGGGAATTGCAGGGATAGCAATCATCCTCGGGATATTTTTTGTAGCTGCCTATGTTTTAAAAAACGGAAGGAACAAATCCACGAAAAATTTAACTGGAATATTTATAGCTATGTTTCTATGTCTCTATGTTGGAGTATCTCATGCGGCCCGTCCGCTGGTAACTGACGACTTTTATACGGTGGCTCCGAATGGATATGAATTAGAATTGGGGTATTCTTCCACCCAAAACCTAGCGTCTTTAGCTAATGTAACCATTCTTTCTTTAAAGCGGGGATTTTCCCCTAACTTTGATTTTGGAATTGAGGTTCCCTACACTAGCTCAACTCCGTCTGGGTTAAACGATATGCTTTTACATGCCAAGTATCGCTTTTGGGATATCGGTCCCGATGAAGGAATGACGGCTAGAGTGGATTTTAAATTAAACAATGGCTCTTTAGCCCAAGGCTTAGGAAGCGGTGATTATGATAGCTGGCTAATGTGGATTTATACCAAAAAGTTTGGTGAAGCCAAGACCCATATTAATTTAGCATATGTTAATGTTGGTTTAAACGCTGGCGTTCAATACGATGATTATTTTGCCTATACAGCGGCGGTAGAATATCCTATGTGGGGAGAAAAGGGAGATATTGTGGCTGAGTATGTAGCTAATAATACTGTTTATTCTCCGAACCCAGCTTTTATTCAATTGGGGGCACGTTACTGCTTCTCAAGCTCTTTTAAAGTTGATGCTGGCTATAGTTTTGGATTAAATGACTACACTATTAGAAATAGCTTAACGGCTGGTATTCATTACGAATTTTAGGTGGAGTAAGTCTACTTCTTCTAGAAGGGGTAAATTCTTTTCCAGTCTTTTTTCATATCCAAAACCGTCCAGCCATTAGTCTTGGCTTGATCGAGAGCTTTGTCTAATCGGCCGATGATGGACTTGCGGTCATAATTCCACTCCCGTTTTACATCGGTATGATGTACCAAAAGACAAAAATGGGGACGACTGCCGGCTTGAGTCCATTGCAGCATCTGCAGATCGCCATCAGAATTGCCGAACGAAGCAATCGGGCGGCGGCCAATGCGCGACTGATAATCGATAGTTGTCCCAATAACTTGTTCGGGGGGAATACCATAAATCTTTTTTGACCAAGGGCGAATAAAATCAACGATGCTGCCAGAAACAATATAAGTTTTAAAACCGTTTGTGCGCAAATAGGCCAGCAGTTCAAGCATGGGCTGAAATACCATTTCAGTATAGAGCTGGTTGGTCTGTGGATGCCGGGCGGTAGCGATCCAATCGGTTACCGCTTTTTCATATTCATCGGTGGTCATCCCTGCTTGAGTAGCAATAAACATTTCCATGAGAGCTTGGTCTTTGCTAGCGAGCGCAGCCCTTAGATCATCTTTAATAATGGAAGCAAACGGTTCCTTGTTTTTCCATTCTGGATGCTGGGGAGCGAGGATTTTGATGCGGTCAAAAGCAAAGTAATACTGAAAATAGATTGGCTGCTCTGACCAAAGCGTACCATCATTATCAAAGGTGGCAATACGTTCTTCAGCTGGCACAAAATCGGTTGAGCCGGGGGTTGTTACTTTCTCAACAAAGTCTATGATGGCTTTTTTGGTGGGGGTATCGTTCCAAGATGGTAGGCGATCGATGGCCAAGGCAGTGTTGGCAAGCAGTAAGAGCGCGAGGATACACTTTATACCTGAAACGGTTACTTTGGCCATGTGTTTTACCCCCTCTTAGGGGAAGTATAACATACGGCATAAAAGCCAAACAGCCGTAACTAATTATTCTGCTTATGCGGCTGCTTCTGCTGGACTAAAAGCCCGAGCCAAAAATTCTTCAGGACCAATTTCGCCGGTATAGTACTGAGTAAACAGGTTTTGGCAGGAACTGGAACTGGCATTTTCCACCATGCGGCGCATAAAATAACCAATACTTTCTTCAAAAGAACCAACCGGCAAGTAGAATCTTACATTTCTTCCTTGTTGTCCCAAAGCGAACAGCATTGGGGCTGCCGGCATGCCCATTAACATTTCAAAATCTAATTCTACGTTTTTTTCGGTTGCTAGTGCCTGGGCTTCACTAATAGTGTTTAAATTATGGGAAGCAACGGTGATTCTAAGTCCGGCTGCTTGAAGAGCGATATCAAGACAAGCAATAATTCGTCTGTTTACTTCCTCATGTGAACCAAGAACATGGGCTTTATCCTTTACTTGATAAGCCCCTTTAACTAAGCGAACAAATAATTTTTCATTTCTTCCGCTTTCTTGATAGCACTTATTAGCTAATTGAGCTAATCGAGTAATATCAAGAATTGAGTCTTGTAAATAGGTTTGAATGACTATCCCCACGTTAGGTACATACTTATAGTTAGATTGAGAGTGAAACTCTTCAAGAATAGAAAGAGTTGCGTCTTTTACAGAATAACGTTCCATGTCAATCACAATTGTTGTGCCTGTGCTGGAAGCTTTTACAGCTAGTCTACTTAGGGCGGCAATCGCCTCACCTTTTTTGCTTTCATCGAAAGATTGGCCTTCTTCCGGAGTAAAGTTAGGGACAAGACCAGTTAATTTAATGGAGACTACTTTTTCACGTTGTCTTGGTAAATGGTCCATTGCATCTAAGTATCTTTGAATATTGGTTTCTGCATCGGCCGCTGTTTTGGCTTCTTCCGCCACAAAGTCCAGCACATAACCTGCACCAGCTTTATTTAATCGTGCCATGCTTTTTACCGCTTGTTCCATATTTTCGCCGGCGATAAATAGTTTGGCTGATTGCTTCATTAATATTTGAAAGGAAAAATAGAAAATGATAGGAACAAGGTCAGAGACTAGAAAGCCGATGCGCAAAAGCAAGTTTAAATTCTTCCGTTCATGCTTGGGAAATTGATTTTTAACTTCTTGTGATAACTCAGCTGCTTGTTTAATTTTAGAAGCATTTGTTGCTTGTAAAGTTAATAATTTACTAGTTAAGGCTTGGAATTTGGGGACTCGTGCCGCATCTTCCATTACCATCCCGGCTAATTTTCCGCGCCAATAGTTTAGCGTAAACGGATTTGGCCTAGATAAGTTAGCTAGAATCCCTTCAGCCGTTGTTTTGAGTTGCGCATCGATGGAGGCAGCTGAAATAACCACTAATTTAACGGAGTGGTGGACTGTGGTGGAGATTACAATATCAGGAAACAAAGTTATAACACGTAACGAGCTTCGCAAGTGTCCTGCTAAAATATTTTCTTGCTGACTTGAGTCTTCTGTCATTGCTACGCTTATGGCTTCTATCTTCCCACTTTTTGCCAAAGCCTTCCTTACTTGCGGAGGTATACCAGAATTAGCATCCCATAACCTAAATTGGCGTGTTCCTCCCTTACTTATCATATCTTCCACAGTTGTACGGGTAAAAGGATGCAAGCCAGCCATATATTCCCCTGGATGCCTGGCTACCCTTTTCATCCTTTCCCATAAAATGGCTCTGCCCGAAATATTTCCAATTAAACTCATTGAAATTGCCCCCTTTAATAGTATTTGATTCCTTAAGTCTTTCGGGGTGTTTAGAATTAAATTTCACTCTATTTTTGGAGATATTTTGTGAAAGCAACAAATGAAATTTATATTAATTCCTTACGATAAACAGACAAATGGCAGTAATAAATAACTTGATAAGAAGGCCATCGATTTCTGCTAAGGGGCTTTCTCGGCAAGCCGTTTTTGAGCGGATGACGCCGTGCGAAAGAAGCATTAATCAGCGATTAATTAAGGAGCGTGGTTTTGATGTGATCCGTTTGGTAACTGATGGATGTTGCCCTGTGAGATTTGGTAAACAGGAATTATTGTTTAATATGTTTGAATGTTTCCATAATGATTATTCATATGGTTACCCCCCATATAGGGAAGAATCTTTTGATGTTGCGGTCAATCTTCTTAGTTTAACTGAAATGGCACATCTTGGGTGTTTTGCATTTAGAATAAGTGTTACTGCCGAGCGGATTATGGCGAAAGCGGAAGGCCAGAGGGTATTTGTTTCAACATTAAACACCTTGCATGGACAATCAGTTTATAATTTTTTTCATCAACATTTTACCATTGAAGATGGGAAAATTGGGTATGACTATTTTGTAAATGGTGAAGCGCTTTTTGTGAAGGAGGAAAGGCGAAAACATGGATTTGGCGAATCTTTATATGGTTTAGCTGCATTTTTGGCCGGTAGGGTATATTTGGCGGAAACATTAGCTTATAGCACGTATTATCATGATGCGGCAGAGGCATTTTATCTGCATATTCTTGAAAAAGCAGGCGTAATTCCACAAACTACTTATGATCCAAGAAGAATAAATGATTTACCCGTGACCAGGTTTTTAGTGCCGCTTCAACAGCTCGATGGTTTGTTGGGTTTGTTATTGGATTGAGATAGTTTTATTGAGCGTCTTTTACACGCCATCCATAGTACGTGTTACTGAAGTCCATCTTGCATTTTCCTCCCGGCAAGGTAAAATCATCTTTAAGGAGCAAATAAATGACCACTCACGAACATGACCACGCGCATCAGTCGTTTGGGCAGAATAAAATGGCTCTAACTCTGGCCCTTTCTATTACTACTATTATGATGCTAGTGGAATTTGTAGGTGGGTGGTTGAGCAATAGTTTGGCTCTCATTTCAGATGCCGGGCATATGCTGACCGATACGGGGTCTTTAGCTCTTGCTCTTCTGGCTCTCTGGTTTTCCCGACGGCCAGCTACCACCAAAAACACCTACGGCTTCTACCGCACTGAAATTTTAGCGGCCCTGCTAAACGGTTCTTTATTAATTGTTATAGCCGGCTATATCTTTTATTCTGCCATCCAACGGCTAATTGCTCCATCAGCTGTAATTGGGCCATTAATGCTTATTGTTGCAGTGGTTGGTTTAGTCGCTAATTTGCTGGGTGCTTTTATCCTCTCCCATGGGAGCAAAGATAATCTCAATGTCCGTGCTGCTCTCTGGCATGTTCTCTCTGACACCATTTCATCCATTGGCGTTATTTTGGGTGGTTTGATTATCACTTTTACCGGATACACTCTAGTTGATCCAATTATTGGGTTTCTGATTGGCGTAATCATCTTACGAGGGGCGATTAGGATTTTTAAGGAAGCAATCGATATTCTTCTAGAGGCAACTCCGGCCGGTATCAAACAAGAAGAGGTAGCCAAGGCCATGCAAAGTGTAGTGGGGGTGAGCGAGGTGCATGACCTGCATATTTGGAGTATTACTTCTGGGATGATTGCCTTGTCGGCTCATGTTTTGATTAGAGATACGCTAGTGAGTAAATGCGGTGAAGTATCTAAAACTTTAAAAGATATCTTAAAAAGCCAATTTAGAATTACCCATGCTACTTTAGAATTTGAATGTGAAAAGTGTTTGGATGGTCAGGCTTGTAATATAAAATAGGAAAAGTCCCATGAGGGCCCGTGAAGGGGAGGAAGGCGAAGGAAGATAAAGGCGGAAAATCTAAGCTTTTTTCCTCAAGCTCAAGCCTAGTTCAATCCCCGCTTCAATTTCTTCAATTGATAATGGAAGGCAAGATTTGTGGTTTACTTTAATTTTCCCTTCAATAACTGCCGGATCTTTGTAATGCGTGCCAATTTGGAATTCAGTTCTTAATAGATCTAGGTATCCAGCTAGTGATGTATGAATAAAATCCCGGGCTGAAATTAATCGGATATTGGGCAAAACTGTTTCAGGAGCATAATGCCTAAAAGCTTGAGTGAGCATGAAATCATCCCCGCTTAAATGGGTTTCGGCCAAGCCCAGCTGCTTTTCTTCATCATAATATCTAACTAACATTGCAATCATGGTTGATGTTACGGTAAAACGCATTTCTGGATAAAAAGATTCAAAATGATAGAAGGGGTGGGGATCAAAAATCCCCCAGGGTTTTCCACAAGGATCATGACGATCAGAATAAATACAAAGCGCCTGATCAAAATAGGGGGCTGCGTATATGCCGTATTGGCCAGATGAATAGAAGGCAAAGGGTTCAACCACAAAACGGGGTTCAATAGTTGCCAATCTTCTTAAATTGTCATATTCTGCTTTAACTTTATCAGTTGAAGTATGGGGGTGGTTAATAAGTAATGTGAATTGTAAAGGGGCACCAAAATTTAAACTTATGGTAGCTAAATACACCATTTGAAAATTTCCGTAATTGATAAAATCTACTTCTACGCAATACACGTTGTCTATGCTGAGCTGAAACCTTTGTGCAGCCTGATGCAAGATTGAATCTTTGATATTGACCTCAAAAGATCTTTGCAGGGATTCCTTTGTTTGTTTATGGGCTTGTTGAGGATCTTGGTCTGGTCTAACTTTAATATAATCGAAGGGATCACCTGAAGTGTGTTGCCCGCCAAAAAAACCATAATAGAATTTATGAGGCTGTGTCCGCATGACTATTTATCAAAAAATAGAACAATAAATTTCAGTGGGAACCAAGCTTTTTGCCCTATTTAATATGGTTTGTTGTAAAATAGCATAATGTGCTGGCAACTTGAGCAATTAGTTTCAACCCAAAAGCTTTATACAAAGACGGCTGCGAAGATTGAAAGGCTTCCCAAGGCTGATCAAAATGCTCTGCTAAAATTTATCCGAGATTTCCGTTTAGGCATCAACTATGCCAGAGAGTTTGTTGACTACCTAATTGATATTTCCCGCCGTGATGGGGTGACGATTAGCAAACAACTCAAAGATCCAACTGTAATTCAAATTTTTAAAGAGAATAAATTAGCCTATTCTAGAAGAATGGATCTGTTGCGAGAAGCTTTGAGACAAAAACGTTACCCATATTTCTATGGGGGGGAAGAAGGCCCGTGGGGGCCCGTGAAGGCAGGAGGAGGGATGGGGCTTATGAGGGAGAAGAGGGCGAGGAAGGCAGAAGGCTTAAAGATTAAAACGATCTATGTTGAAAAAGAAGTTCAAGATTTTGAAGTGACGAATAAGGTCTTAGAGCACTTCAAGAAAACCCCAGTAAAGTATATTGATTCAATTAAAGAAGTTATTAAAAAGTATCAGCACTTCGGCGAAGGAAAGCAAATCGTCACCCTGGCAAAACAAAAAGGTCGCTGGCTGGAACGTTGTCCGGGAACAAGAGAACATCTCTGCTGTAATTATCTAGTAGTGAACAATGCCATCAATTGTCCGTTTGATTGCACTTATTGTTACCTGCAAACCTACCTCAATAATAAAGTAATCACCATCTATGCCAATATCGATGAGTTGATTGCGGAATTAAAACAGTTTATGGATGAACATATAAATGAACATTTTAGAATTGGAACGGGAGAATTTACGGATAGCTTGGCTCTGGATGAACCAACCGGACTAGCTACCAAATTGATTGAACTGTTTGCCGGGCAAGAGAATCATTTACTGGAGTTAAAGACCAAGAGCACAGAGATCGATCATTTGCTAGGTTGTGATCATCGCGGTAAAACCGTCTTTGCCTGGTCCGTCAATCCTGAGGGGATAGTTCGGAGTCAGGAGTACGGAGCTAGGAGTTTGAAAGAGAGATTAAAAGCAGCGAAGCGAGCTGTGGCTTCCGGCTATAAAGTTGGGTTCCATTTTGATCCGATTATTTTCTATAAAGGCTGGGATAAGGATTATGCGAAAGTAGTGGCCGAAATATTTAAAGCGGTTAAGGGGGAAGATATTGCTTGGATCAGCTTGGGAGCTTTACGTTATCAACCGCAATTAAAAGAAATTATCGAAGAACGTTTTCCGCATTCTCGCATTTGCTTAGGCGAATTAGATATTGGTGAGGATAATAAAATGCGTTACTTTAAGCCCATTCGGGTAGAAATCTTTCAAACTATGTTCCAAGCAATTAGACAACACTCGAAAGACGTTTATGTTTATTTGTGCATGGAAAGTCCTGATGTTTGGGCTATAGCTGGTATTACCAACAATCCAGCTAATCCCTCTGCCCGCTACTTTAAGTTCTTTAAAAAAGGGGCTATAATTTAGACAATGCCAGATGTACTGATCATCGATGACGAGCGTGACATCGCCGAAAGTATCGAATATAACCTCGAAAAAGAAGGCTTTTCCGTTTCCAAAGCCTTTGACGGCAATACCGGCCTTAAGATGGCCAAAGACAAAAAACCTTCCATCCTTTTGCTTGATTTAATGCTGCCTGGCATTAGTGGCTTAGATGTTTGCCGCATCTTAAAAAATGATCCGAAAACGGCCAGTCTCCCTATCATTATGCTCACCGCTAAAAGTTCAGAAGTGGATAAAATCGTTGGCCTTGAATTGGGGGCTGATGACTACATCACTAAGCCTTTTAGTATGCGAGAACTGATCGCACGGATTAAAACAATACTGAAACGATACGGAGTAAAAACGGACAAGATTCAGCCAGTTAATATAAAAATACAAGAGCTTGAGATCGATACAGAAAGACATGAAGTGAAAGTTGGAAACCGAATTGTTGAATTAACTGCCAAAGAATTTGCGCTCCTGCTTTATTTGGCCGAAAATAAAGATAAAGTCTATAGTCGCGAAAAGTTGCTCGATACGGTTTGGGGGGTAGAGGTAGCGATCGAAACCCGCACAGTCGACGTTCATGTAAGAAGGCTTAGAGAAAAACTGGGCAAGGCTGGCAAGTATATCCAAACTTTAAGAGGGGTGGGGTACAAATTCCATGCCTGATTTTCCTTTTCACATATTATCTGGATCCAAATTAAAAGAATTGCAAGATGCTACCCATTCGGCTGAAAGGAAATTTTCTGAAACGGCTGAATTACTCGAAGCTCAAAGAGGAATTGCCGATGCTACTCTGCGGAGTATGGCGGAAGGGGTTTTAGCCGTTGATGCTTCCGGTAAAATCATTCTCGCCAATCCGATGATTGAAAAAATGTTTACTATTACCCAACCCGAAGTTATCGGAAAATCAGTGCGTGAAGCTACCCGCAATAACGAAATTGCTGCTTTGGTGGAGGGAGCTCTGCGGGAAGGTAAAAAAGTTTCCAGTGAGATCAATATTGTTGTGCCTTTTGAGGCTTCTTTTGTGGCTCATGCAAGCCCCATGACGGATAGTGATGGGCAGATTGCCGGTTTGGTTTGTGTATTACACGATATATCCGAATTAAAGAAGCTTGAAACTTATCGCTCAGAATTCATTGCCAATATTTCTCACGAACTTAAAACCCCATTAACTGTGATTCGCAATTATGTGGAAACGTTGCTAAACGGTGCTATCGAAGATAAAGAGCATAATATCGAATTCCTGCAAAAAATTGATAAATATGCCATTAGTCTTACCGATTTAATTAGCGATATTTTGGAATTGTCCCATCTGGAATCCAAAAAAGAATTGGGAGCCTTTTCTGAAGTTGATTTGGGTAAAATTATGAAAAAGGCGATTGAGACGGTCATGCCCAAAATTGAGAAGAAAAAAATCAAACTGATTACCAAATGCGACCAATCCGAACACAAAATCAATGGCATTGAGGAACATATCTTTCGGGCAATTTTAAATTTGCTCGATAATGCTGTCAATTATACTGGTGATGGTGGAACGATAGAAATATCCTGTGAGAAGAAAGAAGGTCAGTATGCTATTCACATTGCCGATACTGGAATTGGGATTCCAGCGGAACATCACCATCGGATATTTGAGCGCTTCTATCGCGTTGATAAAGCTCGATCGAGGGATCTAGGCGGAACCGGATTGGGCCTTGCGATTGTTAAACATGTCATGCATCTGCATAATGGATCCGTTACTTTAGAGAGTGAATCTGGTAAAGGGGCGAGGTTTACTTTATTTTTCCCCTTAGAGTCTTAGAGTCTTGGAGGCTAATATTTAAAATTGCCTCAAAGGCTCGAAGACTCAAAGAAAAAGTTAACCTTCCCGTAACATTAACGTAATTATCTGTTAACTATTTAACTCTATGCTTACGTTGTAATGAAAGAAAATCTAAAATCCAAATTGGTTATTGTTTTCTTGTTACTTGTATCTTCTTCTGTAGTTTCCTTTGCTGCTGATGATACAGTAAAAAAGAAAATCCCTAAGTCAGCAATTCCTAGTGCCTTAAATGTTCCAAGAGCACCAATGTCATCTCCAGTTATTCCCCAAGCCGGTAACCAACCAAGCGCTTTAACCACCAAAAGACCGGCAGCAGATAGCAGTTTTAAGGTTGGGGGCCAAATCTTCTTTCGTTGGCAAAAATATTTATTAAATGGCACTGTTCCTAATAACTTTGATATCGACCGAGCCTATTTTGAGGTGTTTAAAAAATTGGAGCGTGGAGCTGTGGCTCGTGTAACTCTAGATGCAGCCCGAATTCCGGGAGCTGCCCGGCAAAATTTGTTTGATTATCTAAAATATGCCTATTTTGAAATGCCGCTTAATCGTTCTACTGATATGGTAAACGTTAATGCCAAGCTTGGTATGCAGCAAACAATCTGGATTGACTGGACAGACAAAATGTTGAGCCTGCGCTGGATTGCCAAAAGTTTAACTGACAACGAAAATATTATGTCTTCTTCTGATTTGGGTGTAAGTGCCTATGGAAAAATTAATTTGTATAATTGGCCGGCCATCGAATATCAAGCTTCAGCGATGAATGGTACAGGTTATGCTACCGCTGAGACTGATTCTTCTAAAAGTTTATCTCTACGCCTTAATTCCACTCTGCTCGAAAATCCCCAAGTTGGTAAATTTATTTTAGGGGCTTATTCTAATAGCGAATCGGTCAATTCTACTTTTAATTTGGGAGCGGGCAACCATCAGGCCGGGATTGGAATTGGATTTAAACATGAATTGCGCGATATCTTTTTTGAATACGTAACCGGCACAAAAAGCAATGCTAGCATCTCTGGTTATAGCATTGGTGGCGTATTTAAAGTCTTATGGCCAGATTTGCAAATCTTTGCTCGGGCTGATAGTTACGACCCAGATACATCTATCGATAATGATACTCGCGAAAAAACCTTTTATGGGGTGATTTACGATTGGAGCAAAGATATCCGTTTATCCGCCGATGTGCAAAATGCCAAGGTGGGGAATGGAGCGGTAACCAGTGCTTTCTATTTGCATAGTTTGGTGAATTTTTAAATTAAACAAAAGGAGAATAAAGTGCGAAAATTGAATGTACTTGGTCTAATCGGTTTGTTACTTGTTTCTTGTATCTTGTTTCTTTCCCTTGGTTGTGGTGGAGGTCGAAAAGCTTTGCAAATCAAAGGTTCGGATACCATGGTCAATCTGGGGCAGTCATGGGCGGCTGATTTTATGAAGATCAATCCAAAAACTGCGATTGCGGTGACGGGCGGTGGATCAGGGACAGGTATTGCTGCTTTGATTGCTGGCTCAACCAATATTGCCCAAAGTTCCCGCAACATGGAGCCAAAAGAAATCGAAATGGCTAATAAGCGTGGTATTAATCCTCAAGAAATCCATGTTGCTAATGATGGGATTTCGGTAGTAGTTAATCCTTCCAATCCAGTTAGCAAACTAACTATGCAGCAAATATCGGATATCTATACCGGAAAAATAAATAACTGGAAAGAGGTGGGCGGGAAAGATTGCATGATTGTAGCTCTGTCTAGGGAGAGGAATTCTGGAACACATGTTTTCTTTGTCGAGCATGTTGTTAAAATGGGAAATAAAAAGAACCCTAACGAATTTGCTTGTTCAGTCCTGATGATGCCCTCTTCGCAAGCTATTGTTGAAGAAATTATTGCTAATCCGTCGGCTATTGGTTATATTGGTCTTGGATATTTAAATGATAGACAGAAAGCTATAGCAGTTTCCAAAGTGGCCGGTTCTCCTTTTGTCAGTCCTTCAGTTAAAACGGTTTTAGATAAGACTTATCCGATTTCCCGCACTTTACTTTTCTATACCAACGGTGCACCTAGTGGAGAAGTTAAGTCTTTTGTTGATTTTGTGCTCAGCAAAGAAGGTCAGCAGTTGGTGTTAAAAATGGATTTTGTCCCGGTGAGGTGAGGATCGGAGTAAAGTTCCATGAAAAAACTGTTTGAATTTATAATTGAAAAAGCTATCTTGTTATCGGGCATAGCCTCAATTGTTTTTGTGATATTAATCTTTGTCTTTTTACTCAAAGAAGGTTTAGCTCTTTTTCAGTTTACTTCAGTCCCTTCTTTTCTCTTTGGCCAAAAGTGGTTTCCGATCTCGGATCCGCCGCTGTTTGGCATTCTGCCCTTAATTTTAGGTTCACTTTTAGTTACGCTAGGGGCAACTGTCATTGCAGTGCCTCTGGGAATTGCTGCCGCTATTTATGTGGCTGAAGTTGCCCCCCTTTGGCTGCGCGATATTCTAAAGACAGCCATAGAATTGTTAGCCGCTATTCCCAGTATTGTTTTAGGTTTTATAGGGATTGTAACCTTAGCCCCATTTTTAAAAAATGTCTTTCATTTGTCCAGTGGGCTGACCGCTCTTGCCGGTTCAATTATGTTAGCTTTCATGGCTATGCCGACCATTGTTTCGATTATAGAAGATGCAATCGTCTCGGTGCCAAAAAGTTATAAAGAAGGGGCATTGGCCATGGGAGCTACTCATTGGCAAGCAATTTATCGAGTTATTCTTCCCGCGGCTGCTTCCGGTATTTTAGCGGCAATTATGCTGGGGATTGGAAGGGTAATTGGCGAGACTATGGCGGTATTAATGATTACTGGAAATGCGGCGGTTATGCCAAATAGTATTCTACAGCCGGTTAGAACCTTGACGGCGACTATTGCGGCCGAAATGGGTGAGGCGGTTTCTGGCAGCCCGCATTATTATTCATTATTTGCCATTGGGATTATTTTATTTATCATCAGCTTTATTATAAATTTAACGGCTGATTGGTTTATGCATAGGAAGGTAAAATGATTAAACCCGAACAAACCGAAAAATTAGCCTTTGGACTGTTATTTCTGGCAACAATAATTGTGATTTTACCAGTAGCTTTAATTTTTATTTTAATTTTAGTGAAAGGCTTGCCAGCGATTACTCCCACTTTTATCTTTGAAATGCCGCGCGATGGTATGCGAGCCGGTGGCATTTTTCCTGCCATTGTTGGGACAATTTGTCTGATGCTGGGGACAGCTGTTTTTGCGGTCCCTTTTGGTGTTTTGGCTGCTATTTATTTAAATGAATATGCGCATAAGAATTGGTTATCGCGGGCCATTGAACTCTCAATTATCAATCTGGCAGGGGTTCCATCAATCGTGTATGGCTTATTTGGCCTGGGACTCTTTGTAACGTTTATCCAACTTGGCGCTTCAATTTTGGCAGGTTCGTTAACGCTTGCCATTATGACCTTGCCGGTAATTATTACTGCTACCCGCGAAGCTCTAAATACTGTTCCCAAAAACTTTAGGGAAGTTAGTTTTTCTTTAGGAGCATCCCGCTGGCAGACAGTTCGTTATGCGGTACTGCCTAATGCTATTCCCGGAATCATCACCGGGACTATATTGGGTTTGTCGCGAGCGGCTGGAGAAACAGCGCCGATCCTTTTTACCGTGGCAGCTTTTTACCTGCCATCGCTCCCCCAATCGGTTTATGATCAGGTAATGGCTTTGCCCTATCACATTTATGTTCTTTCAACCCAAGTTCCTAATGTAAGTGAAGGGATACAATACGGGACCGTTTTGGTACTAGTTGGCATGATCTTTCTTATGAATATCATTGCCTCTTTGTTTAGGGCTAAATTAAGGAAACGCAAAACATGGTGAGCAAAGATACAAGAAACAAGATACAAGTTACAAATTTGCATGTTTGGTATGACAAGGTACACGCGGTTAAAGAAGTGTCGTTTGCTGTAGAGGAGCATGAGATTTTAGGTGTAATTGGACCATCCAATAGTGGCAAAACTTCATTTTTGCGGACGCTTAATCGCCTTAATGAGCTTTATCCTGGCTTTAGAATGGATGGCGAAATTTTGCTGGATGGAGAAAATATTCGTTCGGTTAACATTCAAATGTTGCGTAAAAGAATGGGGGTGGTGTTTGCTTTGCCTCTGCCTTTGCCTTTATCCATCTATGATAATGTTGCCTATGGTCCTCGCTTACACGGCATAAAAAAGAAACAAAAATTAGATCAAATTGTAGAGGAGTCTTTAACCGCTGCGGCTATTTGGGATGAAGTTAAAGATCGTCTCCATAAATCTGCTTTCAAATTATCCGGGGGCCAACAACAACGCTTGTGTATCGGACGGACTCTGGCGGTTGAACCAGAGGTTATTTTGTACGATGAGCCTTGTTCCGGTCTTGATCCTATTTCTACCCACAAGGTGGAAGACGCTATGCGAGAACTAAAGAATAAATATACGCAAATTCTGGTGACAAATAATGTAAAACAAGCCGCGCGTATTTCTGACAGAACAGCCTTTTTCCTGATGGGCGAACTGGTTGAACTAGGAGAAACAAGGCAAGTCTTCACGACCCCGAGAGATAAAAGAACTGAAGATTATATTACGGGAAGGTTTGGATAGGATAAATGGAAAATGACTTAATGAAAAATAGCTCGACAGGCTCGCTATCTCAGCTATCCCGAGAGAAATCGAGGGATGAAAAATTTAAAATCCATGTTGATGATTTAGATTTATTTTATACAGATTTTCATGCTCTAAAAAAAATCAATATGGAAATTACCGCGAATACTATTACGGCACTAATTGGCCCATCCGGCTGTGGAAAATCAACTTTGCTAAGGGTTTTTAACCGCATGAATGACCTGATCGAAGGGGTAAGAACATCCGGTAGTGTGCGAATAGATGGCCTAGAAATATTAAGTAATGATGTTAACTTAATTGATGTGCGCAAAAAAGTCGGGATGGTTTTTCAACGTCCCAATCCGTTTCCGCTTTCTGTCTTTGAGAATGTGGCTTTTGGACTACGTATTCGCCGGGAGAGGAATCGCCGGGAACTAGAAAAAGCAGTTGAACAGGCTCTTTCTGCAGTATTACTCTTTGACGATTTAAAAGATAAATTAAATTCCAATGCTTTAACCTTAACCCTGGAACAACAGCAGCGTCTATGTATTGCCCGTCTTTTGGCGGTTACCCCCGACATTATTTTAATGGACGAACCTTGTTCTGCCCTGGATCCTCTCTCCACTATGCGTATTGAGGAGTTGATGGCGGAGCTAAAAAAGAGTTATACTATTGTGGTTGTAACCCACAATATGCAGCAAGCCGCCCGGGTTTCAGGTGAGTGCGGCTACATGCTGCTGGGTGAGTTAGTTGAATTTGGAGATACCAAGCGATTGTTTACTGCTCCAAAAGATAAAAGAACGGATGATTATATAACAGGGAGGTTTGGATAATGGAACACCAACGAGTGTTTGATCAAGAATTGGCTGAATTAAAAGATAAAATCCTTAAGATGGGGGTTATGGTACAAGGGTTAATCTTTAAGTCAGTTGAAGCCCTAAAAAATATGGATCGTAAAATGGCCGAAGAGGTAATAGTAGAAGACGAGAAAGTGGATCAATTAGAATTAGAAGTGGATGAAACGGTTGTCCAGTTAGTGGCATTGCGTCAACCAGAAGCTTCGGATCTGCGTTTTCTCATGACTGGTATGCGGATTGCTAACGATTTAGAAAGAATTGGCGATTTATCCGAAGATATTGCTGAAAGGGCGATTGAATTAATGCAATATCCTCTCCTTAAACCTCTGATTGATATTCCTAAAATGGCTCGTATAGCTCAAGAGTCAGTTGGGTTAGCTCTGGAAGCATTTATTAATAGAGACCCACAAAAGGCAAAATTGGTTTGGGAAAAAGAAAAAGAAACTGATCGCTTGCGCGATTTAATTCACGTTGAGCTTAGTCAAATTATGGCCAGTGATTCTACCACCGTCCCGCGAGCTTTGCCCTTATTGCTCATCTCGCGTCATTTGGAGAGAATCAGTGACCATGCCACCAATATTGCTGAAGATATTGCTTTTATGGTTGAAGGCAAAGTCTTAAAACATAGTGGAGGGAAAGAATAAGTATGGCTTCGGTTTATAATGAAGTTGTGATGGAACATTTTCGTCATCCGCGCAATGTGGGTGATATTGAAAACCCGGATGGAGTAGGGCGAGTTGGCAATCCTACCTGTGGTGATATTATGGAGATGCAAATTAAAGTTGAAAATAATATCCTGACGGATGTTAAATTTAAAACTTTTGGTTGTGGAGCGGCTATTGCCAGCAGTTCAATCGTCACAGAACTGGTTAAAGGTAAAACGATTGAAGAGGCTTTAAAAATTACCAATCAAGATGTGATTGATGCACTGGGAGGGCTTCCTCCGGTTAAAAGGCACTGTTCGGTTTTAGGCGAAGATGCTCTCAAAAGTGCGATTGATGATTATTTGAAGAAAAAAACCGGCAAAGGCCTTCCTGGCTGGCAACCGCGTAGCGAACACGAGGACCACGCATAACAAATCTCACCGCGTAGCCACCCCTCTCAGGGGTGGCATCATAAAATTATCTCAAACTTCTTTTCAATCTTATCAGGATAATAGGATAATTTTGCTTTTCTAAGACCAGCTATTCCTAAATCCTGCTCTAGATTTACCCTTTCATAATGTCCGATCGTTTTATTGCAGGCTTCCCACAATAACACTTGAGATGTGCCTTTGTATTCCGGATCAGAATATTGAAAGTGGGCGTTAAAGGTGTTTTGGTTGAGTTGGCTGCCAAGAATAAAGCCGATTGGTTTTTCCTCAATGGTTATCTTTGCTCCTGATAGTTTTAGTTCTGAGAAGTATTTAAATGCATTTAAAAGAGCGCTTTTTTGGGCAGAATATGCAACTTGTGGAACAAGTATGGTTTCTTTTTTGGGACCAAACCATTGATCAAATAAGGTATAGGCTGCCTGTTGATCGCTTTTTAGTAGATTTGCGTATTCATAGTTTGGATGTCTTTTTTTAAAACTGTTAATATGATTCCTTTTGCCATCAAAGTTTCTACCTTTTAGCTCGGCTAAATCTTTTACTTTATAAGTGTAATCATTTTGGTCGGATAGTTCCTTTAATTTGTATTTATCCGCTGGTAGTTGGCTGACAAATTGTTCTGATAGGCGGGACATTTTATGACAATGCTTAAGGCAAGTGTCAATGGTAGCCATGGTTTCATTTTTCCCAATAGGCTCTAGAAAGAAACAATCGTCATTTATTGCGCAAATTAAGATGCAAAGATTGTTATTGATCATCGTTATTTTAGGTTGATCAAATTCTTGCCAGATGATTAGGTTGGCTGGGTTCAGTTCGCAAATGGTTGGATGATAAGGTGCAAGTTTTTTAGCAATGTCCTGAAAATCATCAATAGAAATATCTTTAAATTGAGGGTAAATTGGAATCATAACTTGTCCTTTGCTTTTTTTACCATGCAAACGCATTTTTCTCTTTCGCAATTCATGCAGTCAAACCTTGAGCGAGGAGGGATAAATGGTGGGGGAAGGGCAATTTTGAAGCCGTGCTTTTCAAAGAAGCGGGGGATGATAGTATATAAGTAAACATCTTTGGAAGCATTATCCATTAAGTTTTGTAGCATTTTTGAAGCAATCCCCTGGTTCTGGTTTTGTGTGAATACTCCCAAAGAGCTTAAAAATGAATAATTAATTTTATTTTCCAGCTGAAGGACACCAACAATTTGATTGTCCTGTTCTGCTACCCAAAAATCTCGATATTCAATGTTTGGATATGATAGATCAGCTTCAGCAAGCACTTTTTTTATTGCAGGAAGATCTTTGGGCGTAAATAGTCGAATATTTATCATTCCATATTTATTCTAGCATATGTGTCTCTTGTTGTTATTTACATGCTATAATTCTGGGATAAAATGCGTAAGATATTCGTAATATTTTGCCTGTTCTTCTTTACTAGTTCTGTCTATGCCACCACTTATTATGTTAGCAATTCTGGTAATAATACCAACACTGGTCTATCTTCTGATAACCCTTGGAAAACCATTACTTTTGCCTTATCTTCTGTAGCTGGGGGAGATACGATTCATCTGGCTAGTGGAACCTATAGTATGGCCTCTGGAGAAACTTTTCCTTTGGATATGAATCTTCCTGTGACTTTGGAAGGGTCTGGCTTGCTTGGGGCTTCTGCTTCTATTATTCGTTCCGATCCATCAGTCGCACAAATTGCCATAAAAATAAGCTCTGGAGGGGTAAGAATAGAAAACTTGAGGATTGACGGAGTGGGAGCATTAACTGGATCCAGCGCCATAGGATATTTTGCCCTTACTCGCCCATCATCTCCGGCTATTGTCAGCAATGTGTACATCGATGGACAAAAAACGGCTAGAATTGGTGTTTTTTTAGAAGCATACGCTTGGCTAAAAATAAGGAATGCTTGTATTGTAAATTGTCTTGGTAACGGAATGTCTTATACTGATAATTGCAGTTTTGAAGTAGTAAATTGTACGATAGCCAGTAATGAAGGGACCGGGATCTCCCTTAGGCTATCCTCGACGGGGATCATTATGAATTCAATCCTGGCGTATAATCAACAAGCTCTTCTCCTTGAAAATGATTTCGTTGGAGATTGTCTGCATACATATAATAATTATTATGCCAATGTAGATAGTAATACTACTCCCGAAAGTACTGGCGAATTTACGCTTGATCCGAGTTTTGTTGATTTTGATGGCTTTCGTCTGCAGTCTAAGACTGAAGGATATGCCAATCATTCCTATGCAATTGATGGGGGAGACCCCACCTCAATTTATAGTCAAGAACCATCCCCCAATGGGAGCAGAATAAATATGGGTTGGAATGGAAATAAAACTTCGGCTGAGTTGAGTTACCCGGGGCCTAAAACTTATTATGTGAGTGCCGAAAACGGGAATAATACCAATATTGGCCTGCATCCTAGTTATCCATGGAAAACTATTACTTATGCCCTAACAAAAGTTAGTACCGGCGACTCAGTTTTTGTTTCGGGTGGTACCTATGACCGGGTAGTAAATGGAGAAACTTTCCCTCTAACTATTGCAACTGGCATTCTCCTTTCGGGTGAAGGGGAGAGCGCAACAATTGAAGCCAGTTTAGCTGATGGCTCGGATTTGGGATCCATTGTCTATATGTACAGCAGGCAGCCAGTAACGGTTGAGGGTTTTACCATAAAGCTAAAAGAGAATAGCTCTGCCCAGGCTGCAATAAGAATTAGCTGTCCAGGTGATACCGCTGTCCTTTGTGCACACTGCCAAAATAACAATATTATTGGGAATGTTGGGCAGGTGGCTAATTTGGATAATGCTGTTATCGTGGAACTTCCGAATCCCGGTATAACAACCAACCTGAGAATTAACAATAATTTAATAGCCCGTTGCACAAACGGGATCAGTTTATTGCCTTCCACTACACAAACCACCACGGCGGCGGTTATTAGCAATAATACAATTGACCAGATAACTCAATATTGCATTGAAAAAGAAGAGAATGTTTTTCCGCTTTTAGTCAAAAACAACATAACAACAAATTCTGGGGTAGGAATAAAAATTGGTTTATCAGATATTTATTCCCTTTGCCAATATAATGATGCGTATGGGAATACTAACAATTATAATATCCCCATATCAGCTGAAGGGGCTGGCAATGTGGTCATTGATCCTTATTATGTAAGTTCAACTGGGGGGCTCTGGCGCTTACAATCGATACCGGAGGGGCAAGCTAATCAGTCACCCTGTATCGATGCTGGAAATCCATCAGATGATTGGTCAATGGAACCCGATCCCAATGGAAGCCGTATTAATATGGGGTATTATGGCGGATTATCGAATGCAGAATTGTCTTATTCGACCACCACAACGACAACAACTACTACAACTGCCACCACCACCACAGCAACAACAACTACTAATACCTCAACCATAACAACCACGACAACTAGTACCACCACAACTACCCGAGCGATTTTACTGCCCGGTGGTCAAATTGTGGTTAATCCGGTGGTCTGGAATAGAACCAATCCACTTAGAATGGCCTATAGATTAACGGCCGATCAAGCAACCCGCTTGGTTATTTTTAGCAGCAGTGGAACAATTGTTTTTAATAACCAATATGCTGCCGGAAGTAATGGTGGCAGGATTGGGTATAACGAAATTAATTGGGATGGGAAAAACCCTAGCGGTAATTGTGTTGGGAATGGGGTGTATGTTGTTCAGCTTATTGCAGGATCAGAAAGAATTGCTAAGGGTTATATTACAGTAATGCGATGAACTCCATTTTAATAATTATTTATTAAACGTTGAATTGAAGCTTGTTTGGTTTTATTAGGTATATAAACAATAGGGATTTCTGGCTTATCATAGCCAGTATTAAAATCTAGTAGATTAGCAATTAGTTGCTGTCCGATGCATGTTTTTGAAAGCATAAACACAAACTGGGCGCGATTAACTCCCTTTTTACCATTTAAGATGTTATCATTGGCAAACTTAAGCATCCCTGCTTCTTTAGCTTTGGAGATAGCTCCCGCTGCCCAGTTAGAAGTTTTAATATCAGAGTAAGGGGCGGTAGTAACCCGTGAAGGAACAGCAATTTCATTGTCAAACCGGGTTATGATGACGGCGGCTTCAGTCCGGTTGATAGATAATGACGGTTTAAAGGTTCGATCAGGATAACCCTCCACCAGTTCATATCTTTTTGCCAGCTTTAAATAACTATTAGCCCAGTGGCGTTCAGGCACATCTTTAAAAATATTTCCATAAACAGTAGGGGTTTTTAAGCCAGTAGATCGAACTAGGAAAGTGGTTAATTCAGCGCGACTAAGAATGGTGTCCGGTTTAAAAGTGCTGTCTTTGTATCCTTCAGCCAAACCCAAAGTGCCAAGATATTCAATTTCTTTTGCAGCCAAAGTCTTTTCATTAACGTCGGCGAATTCCTGGATGCGCAAGACCCGAACGACTTTTTCATCTTTGGTGCCATCTGGCTTGGAAGCTTGGACTCTAATTGAGTTTTTGCCGGAGATAAGAGGTAGATTGGTTGAAAATGAATTGTCTGTTTTTAATGTAACAATATTTCCATTAATATTTACTGATTGAAGATTGCCAACTTTTCCAATAATTATGCCTTCAACTTTTGTGGCATGATCTTTGGTGATTAATTTATCAGATGGAGATTTTATGACAATACTATAGTCTGATTTGTTAATGCCAACATAGGAGATTGATATGTAATGAGCGGTGTCATCGGAAAATTCAGAATAGGGATGATACGCATAAGCAAATTCAAAACCAGCATAGCGCAAGCCAACACCGGCGGAAAGGTTGGTTACCATCGTGTTATCCGATGAGGAGTTTTGGTCCATGCCCACACGCAAAGCCAATACCTCACTGGGCCAAAATTCACTGCCCACGTGCATGGTGGCGGCTTTATTTTGGGTAGGATAAAAATCAGATTCCAGCCCGAGAGATAATTTATATGGAGATGATTGAATGGATTCATCCTTATCCCCCAAGATTTGAATTTTACCTCCTAATTTAGTAACTGTAGCTAAACCTTCTTCGTAGCCATTGGCAAAAGAAATTTTTCCGCCAAGGCTGGAAGGAAGGCAATTCTGCTGGGTATAACCTAAAGTTAACCAAGGTTTTGCTTCGTAGACTAAGCTGGCATCCATGTCCATGCCGCTGCCACTACCTTGCTCCATCTGGGCAGAACCATTTAATACATAGCTAAAGTATTTCAGGTTGGTTCCTAAAGAGAGTTTATCTGAGGCAAAAGGAAGAATTCTTTTAGCATTTATCCCATATGAGAGGAGATAAACCGAATTTGAATAATTCCCGCTTCCGAGGGATGTTCCATTATCATCTCTTAGGTCAATACCGCCCGTTCCTAAGCTGGCATACCCGATACCAATGGCTTGGCCCTCACTGATCGGGTAGACTCCACCTAAGACCAAATAATTAAGATCACTGCTTTGCTGAGTTTGCATGCTGGTTAATTTCAGTGTATCAATTCTTCCCAGGCCAGCCGGATTAGTGAAGATAGTATCTCCATCATCGGTGTAGCCAACGTAAGCTCTCCCTAGACTGAGAGCTTTAGCGCCTACTCCGACCGTAGTTGGATCAACCAAGGCTAAAGCAGATAAGTTTAGACAAACCAATAAGGTTAATATGAAAAGTATTTTAGTTCTCATTTATTATCTGCTCCTTATGACGACTAATTTACCTTTTACAATGGTTTGCTGGTTTGCTGCATCAATCACCCGATAAAGATAAAGTCCATTGTTGACGAGGGAACCAAAATCGTTAATCCCATCCCACTCAACTAAAACATTGCCGGCTGATACTTCGCGATTAATAGTTTTAACTGGTTGATAGGCTTCATCAATGATATAGATTTTGGCTTGGGTGGTTTGGCTAACCGAGAAAGCAAACTTAAGGCTAGTTGTATTTGGATCCCAAGGATTAGGATAGCAATAACCGCTGGAGATTAAGCTAGCGGTTTTTAGGGTAAACGATTGGTTGGTTTTATTGCCTGCCAGATCAGTGGCTTCAATCTCAATTTGGTTATTTCCAGTTAGTAGTTGGTCGGCACTTGAGCAGCTGACAGTATAGGCTGCTACGCCTTGGGTTGTGGGAGAAGCTGAGCAGTTGATTTTGTTTGAATTAATTATACTCCCGTTAATTTTTACTTCTAGGTTTGCAGGAACAATCCCGGATCCTCCCTCATTATCATAAATCCGGGCGCTGATGTTTTGGATTTCACTGGCCAGAATGCCCGAATCAACCGTTTCACCATTGGTGATAGAAAGTGTGCTGGCAGTGGCCGTCATTTGAATGTTATCAATGGTAGGAGCGGCGGCATCGATTTGCAGATTGGCAGAATAATTGATGCTGCAATTACCGGCATTATCGATAGCCTGGTAGAGGATGGTGTGATTGCCATTGGAAGATAGATTAAAGGCAGTTTGTAAGAATGTATTTCCATTGCCTGCCACCTTTACTGGGGAACCATCGATTGAATAATTGATTTCAGCAATAGCCGTATCATCTTCGGCTTCAATTAACACTGCGGCTGTTCCGGTATACCAGCCGTTTGTTTGGTTCCCATAAACCGATAAGCTAGCAATTGGATTTTCATCATCAACTGCACAGACAGAGATAGAAACGATGGCTGGGAATGAAGTTCCATTGGTTTGACTGCCGTCGGTTGCATAATAGGAAAAATTATCCGAACCAGAGTAGTCCGTATTGGGCGTATAAATGGCTTCGTTCGTTCCCAGGATCAAGGTGCCATGTAGGGGCTGTTCGCTGATTGAGTAGGATAGCACCGTAGAATCTACATCATCACTATTTAGAGCGATTGTCACAGGAGTGTTTTGGTTTGTTGACGCAGTCCCATCTTTAGTAGTAGGCGGATCGTTAATCGGTATAATTGTAACGCTTACCTCGGCAGTTAATAGATTGTGTGAATTGTCAGCAACTTGGTAGTAAAAAGAATCTTCACCAAAATAGTTGTTTTCGGGCTGGTAGGTGACAATATTTTCAGATTGTGAGAGGACACCTTTCTTAGCATTGCGGGCAATTGTAATCGTTATTTTTCTATCGTCAGGATTAGTAATTAGGCTTTCAAGATTTATAGCAACAGAAGAGTCTTCATTAACGGTAATGGAGGCATCTTTAGCAAGGATTGGTGTTGCTGGCGGTGTTTCTGCTCTAGGAATAACTGTAACCTCCACGGTATCTATAGAAGCTGCCCCGTAACTATCGGTTACTTGTAATGTAAAGGAATAAACCGATATCTCTGATATCTCCGGTGCAACAAAAATGGGGGATTCTGCGGTTGTGTTTGATATGGTAATTCCATTTGAACCCGTCCACAGATAAGTCAATGGATAGTCTCTCTCCGCATCAGTTGATTGGCTGCCGTCTAATTGAACGGTTGATCCTTCTATTGTTGTTTGGTTTGTTCCAGCTTCAGCCGATGGGGCTAAATTGATATCCCTTGCTCCAGAAAGTCTAACTATTGTATTTGAACCACTTAAAATTAGGGCGTTATTGGTGGGGATAACATATTTTATATTGTCAGAATTGTCCTTAAAGGAAATAATCTCCTGGGTACATAATTCATGTAGGGATTGGTCATAGCTGCCAATGGTTTTATCAACTGATCCAAAACTATTTTGTTGATTGTCAACAACGCTTGGTGCATAGGAAGAGCGGTAGCTTATTGTTGCTATCGAGCTGTTGGTTGCAGAAGTATCCATGGATAAAGTATTCAGGATGTTTGTGCCGCCTGGCACACTAATAGATTGTTGGTAAATTATCTTGTTGTCATTGAGAGTCGGATAGGTTGATGGCAAAACCGATGAATTTTTTGTCGAACCATTGCCAAGTGTTTGTAATTCCAGTCTTATTCCATTGGTTTCTGTAAAAAACTTATAACAGGAGTAACCATCGGCAAAGAAGACATAAATATTTTCAGAATCAGCCAATAAATATTTTATGCTGGAATTGAATGAATGGTCGGAAACTACCTCGTTTCCGTCTAAGTCAAATACTTTTATTGACCCGTAATTGTCTCCCGTGATGACGTATTGGTTATTAAAAATAATTGGAGCTGATTCACTGGTGCTTACTTTTCCCCAGCCATCGATACTGGCAGTCGTGGTGTTGTGCTCGATGGCAGTAAGTCCGCCGATTGAATAAGTCAGTTGGCCTAAACTGGCAGTTAATTGTTGTTGGATTATCAGAGTATGTTTTCCATGATTGGTTGTGATCCCCATTAGCGGAGAATAGTATTGTGTGAATTCAACTTCTCCAACATATCCAGTTGCGCCATAATTGATTCCAATCGGGATGGTCATTCGAGTCCCATCGGTTGCATTAAATGATTGCTGTGTCCCATCAGAGATGTTAAATGCATAAAGGCTTATAAAGGGGGTTTGTGTATCGTTCAAATCTTCAATTGATGTTCCTATTACATACACGCAATCTCCCAATATTAATGGAGCATGTCCGGCAGAAAAAAGATTGGTAGTTGATTGAGAATTAAATGATTTAGCCCAAAGTTGTTCTCCGGTATTATAATCGCGTTTAATAAGGACTGCGGTATCTGAATTGGCGGCTTTTTCCACGTAATAGATATCGTTATTATTATCTGATACTGGTAAGCCAATAATTTCATTGACTACCGACTTGCTCCACACTTCTTGATATTTATTTAGGGGGGTATTTGGCGTGCTCGTTGTGGGGATGGTTAACTGTCCGCTATTTTGGGCATCATGGCGAAACATGGGCCAGGTGGCAAGAACGGGCGAAGCAAAAGAAAATATGATAATGCAAATGAGGGAGGCAATTAGGCCGGTCCTTTTATTTACGTCTCGATTGGACATCTTTACTCCCATGAAACAAATTAACAGACTTGCACTAGTATTATCGTGATAACGAGAATATAACTTGTGTGGATCTTTAGGGGAGGAGAGGGCAAGGGAGAGCAAGAAATGTGATGAGGACAAGATTGTGCTGTGGCTACTGGCTTGTTAATCTGATAGAATAATCCCACATTCCCAATAGGAGGATTTAAAATGGTAAAAGATAGACTGGAAGTTTACAAATGTTCGGTTTGCGGGAATATGGTTGAAGTAGTGCACGTTGGGGGAGGGGAATTGGTTTGTTGTGGTAAGCCGATGATCTTGCAAGTGGCGAATACGGTTGATGCTTCTAAAGAAAAACATGTTCCGGTGATCGAAATAAACGATAAAGGGGTATTGGTGAAAATTGGAGCGATCCCTCATCCGATGGAAGATAAACATTATATCGAATGGATTGAAGTTGTGGCGGATGGGAATGCTGAACGCATATTTTTAAAACCGGGCGATAAACCCGAAGCCTTCTTTTGCTGCAAGCCCAGACAGATAACTGCTCGGGCTTACTGTAATTTACATGGGCTTTGGCAGGCTTGAATATAAATTCCTAGCCACCATTCCAGTTTTTTCGTGTAAAACAGTCTGCATGATTCCTGCCCGTTCAATAGTTGATTCACCATAGCGATCATTGATTGTGTCCACTGCTTTTGAAACTTTTTTGCGGGCTTCGTTTTCGGGGAGTAAACTGATCTGATCGATATTATGGATAAAATTGGTGACGGAGACGCTTACAAAGCGAATAGGAGTGGGGTGAGGGGGATGGGAGTGAGTTTGGTTGTGGGGAGTGATTTGTGGGTGTAAGAGTTTTTCCGCTACCTGATATATTTCGTAGCCGTCGTCTAAGTAATCGGCGACTTTTTTTTGCTTGCCCCAAAATTTAAGATCACTAAAACCTAGTGCAGTATGTACGACATTGCCGCGATAGCCGCCTTGGCGCAGTCTGCGTCCCACTTGTTCGGATAAGCGCAAAAGATATCCTTTTACTTCGTCAATGTCTTGAGTAGCTTTTGGAAGTGTGTGTGAGTGCCCCATTGATTTGGCAAAAACTTCACGCTCTGATGGTGCGACCGGCGAATTGTCTTTGCCTTGTCCCATTTGCCATAAGTGCTCGCCGCAAACCGTGCCAAATCTTTTTACCAGTCTTTCACGCGGATAACTATTTAAATCTCCCAGTGTATTAATTCTTAGCTCGGCCAAATATTTTTCAATTTTTCTGCCCACGCCGCACAATTTGGCAACGGGAGTGTCTTTAATTGTTCCAGGAAAATCCTCTAAATAAATTTCCAGCAACCCGTCTGGTTTTTTAAGCTCCCCAGCCAGTTTGGCGAGTAATTTGTTAGGACCAATCCCAATTGAGCAAGTGAGGTGAAAGCGTTCTCTGATTTTGCGTTTAATGCTTTTGGCAATGTTGATCACTCCGCCAAAATGCTGTTCGGTGTTGGTTACGTCCATAAAAGCTTCATCGATTGAAAACACTTCAACCAGTGGAGTAAATTCTCTCAGTATGTCCATGATCTCGCAAGAAGTATAAATATATTTATCCATGTCGCCGGGAACAATAATTAATTCGGGGCAAAGTTTAAGGGCTTCCCAGGCGGGCATAGCCGTTTTAATGCCTCTAGCTTTGGCCTCGTAAGAAGCCGCTGCCACAATTCCTCTTTTTCCGCTTACTCCGCCGCCTACGGCGATCGGCTTGCCACGTAAAAAGGGATTGCTGGCTTGCTCCACCGAAGCAAAATAGGCGTTCATGTCGACGTGCATTATGTGGCGCATAGCGGTTTAGTTGCTATAAATCTTGTTTAATGACCAGGTGGTTTGCTCTGAGTTAAATGAGATCTCATAATTATTAACTTTGTCGGTAACGGAAAAGTAATGTACTTTTTCATGTCCTTTCTTCTCGAGCCAAACATAATTAACTTCTTCTATACTGTATTTGCGACTCTCCCAAATAAACCATTTGGGTAAAATTTCGCTGCCTTTAAATATAGCCCCAACTTTGATTGGCTTAGAATTTTCTAAATAGTCCACGGACTTTTCCTTGCACGGCGACGTCTTTTACAAAAATTGGTTTCATGCTTGAATTAGCTGGCTCGAGCCGCACGCGGGTTTTTTCGCGATAAATTCTCTTAAGGGTAGCAGAAGAGTTGTTAATTAAAGCCACCACTACTTCGCCGTCATCGGCGCTCTCGCATTTTTCTACCACTATAAAATCACCGCTCAAAATGTGGTCTTCGATCATACTGTTGCCTTTAACCTGTAAGACATAACAGGGCTTGCGGCCGACCAGTGTGGTGGGGACATCGATTTCTTCTTTTTGTTCGATTACTTCAAGCGGTGAACCGGCGGCGATAAATCCCAAAAAGGGGAGGGTGACGATTTTAGAATTTAATAAATTATCTAGGCCGGAAAGGATTTTAATCCCGCGCGATTTTCCACCGCGTTCTATGTACCCTTGCTTTTCTAGCGCCTCCAAATACTTCTGTCCGGCCCTGGGTGATGAATAGTGGAAGGCCTTGCAAATCTCGCGGATGGAAGGGGGGAACCCATTGTCGCCGATAAAAGTCTTAATAAAATCCAATATCCTTTGCTGTTGATTGTTGATCATTTTTTGGCTCCTCCTTGTTTGTGTGGTATACGATTGTATACTAGGTGTTTTGAGCTGTCAAGTGAAATAATAGTGCCAAAATATGCTTGACAAGCTTGGGCAATACATAATATAATTAACCCAGCAAGTTGTGATAATAGACAGACCTACATAGTTAAAGATTACTACTTTGCATCAGGCATATGAGACGCACTTGATGTGCGTTTTTTGTTGCTGCCGGAAATAGGACCTTGATAATTAAATAGCAATGCGAGAAAATTCTCGATGAATCAATTAGTTGATCATCGGGACAAGTAAAACAATTTCGCCTTGGTGGTAAAAAATTTCCATAGACTAATTTTGAGAAAAATGACAAAGTTACTTAAGCACACAAGGAATACCTTGGCGCTACAAGTCGATGAAGGGCGTGATGGGCTGCGATAAGCTCCGGGGAACTGCCTAAATAGTTTTGATCCGGAGATTTCCGAATGGGGAAACCTTTACTGAACAAATTCAGTAAGTCCTAGTAGAAATACTAGGGTGACAACCCGCTGAACTGAAACATCTTAGTAAGCGGTGGAAAAGAAAACAACAGTGATTTCGGTAGTAGTGGCGAGCGAAACCGAAAGAGCCTAAACCATTTGATTTATCAGATGGGGTTGCGGGACCGCAACGTGATATCTCGAGACCTAGCTAAATTCCGTTGGAAAGCGGAGCCAGAGAAGGTGAAAGCCCTGTCAGCGAAAGGTTAAGAGAGTCTAGCGGTATCCCAAGTACAGCGGGACACGAGAAATCCCGTTGGAATCCGGGAGGACCATCTCCTAAGGCTAAATACTCTGTAGCGACCGATAGTGAACTAGTACCGTGAGGGAAAGGTGAAAAGAACCCCGGGAGGGGAGTGAAATAGAATTTGAAATTGTGTGCTGACAAGCAGTTGGAGCCCTGAGCAATTGGGGTGACAGCATGCCTATTGAAGAATGAGCCGGCGACTTACAGTTACGTGCAAGCTTAGGGTGATAAGCCCGAGGCGCAGCGAAAGCGAGTCTTAATAGGGCGTTTTAGTACGTAGTTGTAGACCCGAAACCGATAGCGATCTATCCATGAGCAGGATGAATCTCGAGTAACATCGAGAGGAGGTCCGAACCGGTAAATGTTGAAAAATTTTCGGATGACTTGTGGATGGCAGTGAAAAGCTAAACGAGCTCGGAGATAGCTGGTTCTCCTCGAAATGGTTTTAGGGCCAGCCCCAAATTTATCTTTGCAGGGGTAGAGTACAGTTTGGACTAGGGTCCCGAGAGGGATTCCAACTCCTCGCTAACTCCGAATACTGCAGATTAATTATTTGGGAGTGAGACTACGAGGGATAAGCCTCGTGGTCAAAAGGGAAACAGCCCAGATCGCCAGCTAAGGTTCCTAAATGCAGACTAAGTGGTAAAGGAAGTGAGGTCACTAAAACAGCCAGGAGGTTGGCTTAGAAGCAGCCATCCTTTAAAGAGTGCGTAACAGCTCACTGGTCGAGTGATTTCGCGCCGAAAATACACGGATCTCAAGTCTGCTACCGAAGCTGCGAATCTCCAGTTGATACGTCAATTGGGGGTGGTAGAGGAGCGTTCCATTGTAGGTTGAAGTTCTGGCGCGAGCCAGGATGGACGAACTGGAAGTGAGAATGTCGGCATAAGTAACGAAAAGACAAGTGGAAATCTTGTCTGCCGAAAGTCTAAGGTTTCCTGGGGAAGGCTCGTCCTCCCAGGGTAAGTCGATTTCTAAGCTGAGGCCAGGTTAACTGGCGTAGGCGATGGTAAAACGGTTAATATTCCGTTACCACCTGTAGTGTTAAACAAAGGGACGCAGAAGGATAATCCGCGGCACTTATTGGATTGTGGTACCTTTTAACTTCGGTTAAGAGGGTTGCGGGTGAGTCCACGCTGACTAGAAAAGCTTTGTGTATTGCTGCGGGTGATCGTACTACAAACCGACACAGGTGGACAGGCTGAGTAAGCCAAGGCACGCGAGAGAACTCTCTTTAAGGAACTAGGCAAAATAGTCGCGTAACTTCGGGAGAAGCGACGCCTCATTAATTTGAGGTCACAGATACTAGGCTCCTGGAACTGTTTAACAAAAACACAGGTCTCTGCTAACCCGTAAGGGGATGTATAGGGGCCGATGCCTGCCCAGTGCTGGAACGTTAAGGGGTGCTCTGAGATTATATCAAGGGGCTAACCGAAGCGCCAGTGAACGGCGGCCGTAACTATAACGGTCCTAAGGTAGCGAAATTCCTTGTCGGGTAAGTTCCGACCCGCACGAAAGGCATAATCATGGGAGCGCTGTCTCGAAGAGAGACTCGGTGAAATTGGGATGACCGTGAAGACACGGTTTACTTGCACCAGGACAGAAAGACCCCGTGGAGCTTTACTGTATCCTATCTTTGAACTTCGATGTCGCTTGCGTAGCATAGGTGGGAGACTTTGATACCCTGATTTTGGTTGGGGTGGAGTCGAAATATGAAATACCACCCTGGTACCGTTGGAGTTCTAACCCTGGATGTGTAGTCTGGGGAACAGAGTTAGGTGGGCAGTTTGACTGGGGCGGTCGCCTCCCAAAAGATAACGGAGGCGTTCAAAGGTACGCTCAGCACGGTTAGAAATCGTGCGTCGAGTGCAAAAGCATAAGCGTGCTTGACTGCGAGACGTACATGTCGAGCAGGGACGAAAGTCGGATTTAGTGATCCGGTGGTTCTGAATGGAAGGGCCATCGCTCAACGGATAAAAGCTACCCCGGGGATAACAGGCTTATCTCCCCCAAGAGTTCACATCGACGGGGAGGTTTGGCACCTCGATGTCGGCTCGTCGCATCCTGGGGCTGGAGAAGGTCCCAAGGGTTGGGCTGTTCGCCCATTAAAGCGGTACGTGAGCTGGGTTCAGAACGTCGTGAGACAGTTCGGTCCATATCCGGTGCAAGCGCAGGAAAATTGCGAGGAGTTCTTCCTAGTACGAGAGGACCGGAAGGAACAGACCTCTAGTGTACCAGTTGTGGGGCCTCCTGCAAACGCTGGGTAGCTATGTCTGGATGGGATAAGCGCTGAAAGCATCTAAGCGCCAAGCCCACCTCAAGATTAGTTTTCCTATCTGTAGCAATACAGGATAAGACTCCCTGCAGATCACAGGGTTGATAGGCTGGAGGTGTAAGTGCAGTAATGCATTAAGCTGACCAGTACTAATTAGTCGAAGACTTTGCTTTTTCTCAATTTAGCTGTGGGAATTCTTTCCACCATAGGCGAGATTGTTTTACTTTACAATCTTACATTGCTGTTTAATTTTGAACCTTAAAATTTAATAATAAATCTCGGTGATCATACCGGAGGTGACCCACCCGTTCCCATCCCGAACACGGAAGTGAAAGCCTCCAGGGTCGATGGTACTCAATTACTTCGTTTTTGGGGAGAGTAGAACATCGCCGGGTTATATATCCGCCGTGGTTTCCTAAAGAAGCCCGGCGGATTTTTTTTGTTGTTTTTTTGGAAATGCGAAGGTAAAATAGAATAAATTGATACCCTTGTTTATGAATTGTGTGGATTGACGGAGGAGGAGATTCAAGTTGTATATGGAATGGAGGGAATATTTATGAGCGAGCAGGAAGAGAAAAGATTAAAAACAGTAGAATTGCTTCAAATTGATTGGAAAACTGCGATGTCTATCAACGAATCAAGCCGAACAATAACTACTTCACTATTAAGCTATTTTATGACTTTAAATCTTGCAACTTATGGCGGAATAGCGTGGGTGGCTAAAAGTATCGAAAGTGAGTGGCGATGGTTTCTTTTGGTTGTTTTATGTATAACGCTATTTATTCTTAATATTTCAATTTATCAGTTATATTTAAGAAATTATTTATACGCAAAAGATTGCTGGGAACAGATTGTAAATATTAAAAAATATCTTAGTGGCAATGAAGAGCCCGAATGGAGAACGGGAAAAAATAAGGCATTGCATAAAGATTCTTATAGGGGGATTACGCATAAAATATTTAGTTTTATCTTGTCCCTATTTTCCGCCATATCATTTGGGCTTCCCTTCTTTTTTGGATTTATTAAGGATCCTATTTGTTCTTTTGATGTGAAGTATCTTTTTCTTTTCGTACTAGTCGGAGTATTTTTTTTAGCTTTATCGATTAATGCAGTAAAGGAGCAGCCTTTCATTTTTGGAATGAAAGACTAATGTCTTTATTAATTCGCATAGATTGACATTCTAGTTATGGCTTGTTGTTCTGCGCTATTAAGTTGCTAAATATAGCCTAACCATTCATCTAAATATTCCTGTCGAAATATCGACACTCGCAGCGCGATTATAGTGGAAAATTATTGAAATGTAGCAGTATAATTGTAATTATGAAAAATAAAATGACAGAAACACATATCTCTCTTTTTAGAGGCAAAAAAGTTAGAAAAACGATCCATAAAAGTGAGTGGTGGTTTGTAATTGCGGACGTTGTTGAAATATTGACCGATTCGGTCGATCCGCAAGGGTATATTAAAGATATGCGTCGTCGCGACGAACAGTTAGCTGAAGGGTGGGGGCAAATTGCCACCCCCCTTTCAATCAAGACAGAAGGCGGAGCTCAAAAGCTTAACTGCGCCAATACCGAAGGTCTTTTTCGCATAATCCAATCAATACCATCGCCTAAAGCCGAACCATTCAAGCGTTGGCTGGCGAAAGTTGGCTATGAAAGGATTCAGGAAATTGAAGACCCGGAACTGGCGACCAAAAGGACCAGAGCCTTATATAAAGCTAAGGGTTACCCTGATGACTGGATCGAAAAACGTATGCGGGGCATCGCTATCAGAGAGGAATTAACCGATGAATGGCAAAACCGTGGAGCAGAAAACGAACGAGATTATGCTATCTTAACTGCAGAAATATCCGAGGCTACCTTTGGGCTTAAGCCCGACGAGTATAAAAAATTAAAGGGTCTAAAGCGCGAAAATTTGCGTGATCACATGAACGATTTTGAGCTTATCTTCTCTATGTTAGGCGAAAGGGCTACTACTGAAATAACGTGCACCGAAAACTCAAAGGGAATGCCCAAGTTAAAGGACGATGCAAAAGCCGGTGGCGATATTGCAGGAGGGGCTAGGAAGAAGCTGGAAAAAAGGCTTGGTAAATCGGTGGTTTCCAAAGAGAATTACTTGTCAAAGCAAGATAAAACTAAACAGATTAATGAATAGCGGATGAAATTGTTGTTATTCTCCATAATTATTGTTAGAATTTAAGCATTCATTTTATAGGAGGAATTTATATGATAGATCGAAAAATAATCCTTAGCGAAAAAGAAATGCCGCAAAAGTGGTACAACATTGCCCCCGATTTAAAAACTCCCTTGGCGCCGCCTCTTCATCCTGGCACTCATCAGCCACTTGGCCCTGCTGATTTGGCGCCGCTTTTCCCAATGGAATTAATTAAACAAGAAGTATCGCTTGATCCCTGGATCGAAATTCCCGATGAAATTATTCAAATCTTAAAATTATGGCGGCCAACTCCTCTCGTCCGAGCCTTAGCATTAGAAGCTGCCATTGGCACCAAGGCGCGCATTTATTATAAAAATGAAAGCGTTTCCCCTGCTGGATCACACAAGCCTAACACCGCAGTGGCTCAGGTCTACTATAATAAAGCTGAAGGAATAAAGAGGATTGCTACCGAAACTGGCGCGGGGCAGTGGGGATCAGCTCTTTCATTTGCCTGCTCTTTATTTGGTCTTGAATGCCAAGTCTATATGGTAAGAGTTAGTTATGACCAGAAACCTTATCGCAAACTTTTAATGCAAACCTGGGGTGGAAAAGTAGTGGCTTCTCCCAGCGAACTGACCAAATACGGTCGGGCGGTATTGGCATCTGATCCCAAAACTACCGGCAGTCTTGGCATGGCAATTTCCGAGGCGGTGGAAGATGCCGTAGGTAGAGATGATACTCATTATTCATTAGGATCAGTATTAAATCATGTCATGCTGCATCAAACGGTAATTGGCTTAGAGGCTATTGACCAACTAAAACAAATTGGCGAAAAAACACCGGATGTAATTATTGGTTGTGTTGGCGGCGGCAGTAATTTTGCTGGCCTAGCTTTTCCGTTCTTAAAAGATAAGTTAAAAGGCAAAACCAATCCCAAAGTGATCGCGGTTGAACCCATGTCTTGTCCAACCTTAACCAAGGGTTTATTTGAATATGACTTTGGAGATACTGCCGGAATGACTCCACTTGTTAAAATGTATACTTTGGGCCATGATTTTATTCCTCCCGGAATTCATGCGGGTGGATTGCGCTATCACGGGATGGCTCCGCTAGTTAGTAATTTAGTCAAAGATAAGGTGGTTGAAGCGCATGCCTATCACCAACTTGATTGTTTTGCCTCAGCGGTTTTGTTTGCGCGGACAGAAGGGATTGTGCCGGCTCCCGAGAGCTCGCACGCCATTCATTCTGCTGTAGTAGAAGCCAAGAAAGCCAAAGAAGGGGATGTGATTCTTTTTAACTTAAGCGGCCACGGTCATTTTGATCTTACTGCTTATGATGCGTATCTATCGGGGAAACTAGAAAACTTTGAATACCCGGTAGAGTTGGTCAAAGAAGCCCTGAAGAAAGTTCCCAAAATATAATTTTTATCCTCTAAATTAGCCATAAAAAAAGGCAGGAAGAATACTTCCTGCCTTTAATTTTATGAATTAAAAATACTATTTGTTGTAGTATTTTCCATCAGCAGCGGGTTGGTTTTGTTGCTGCTGTGCATCAATTTGTTGTTGTTCTACAGCTTGTTGATCCATAATAGCTTTTTGAGTAAGGTCGGTACCATCAGCGGCAATTACGTGTTTATTTTCCACATCAATGCTGCTATCTTGAGAATAAACTTTGAAGCTGGTGCTGCCCGGCTGACTTATAAAGGCAACCTTGCAATTGAACATATAGCGGGTTCCATCAGCAAGCTTTTTGGTTATTGCAATCAAATTGCCATTAACCTTATCGGGTTGTTGCCAAGAAGCGGCCTGATATCTGTAACCTTCATGGCTTTTTACATAAAAAGCTTCAATTGCTGGAAAGCCGGCCGCTTTTACTGGTTTTTGAAAGTTTTGTTTTGCATAATTGATAAATTTACTATTAGGGAGATAGGTTGCATAGTCATCAGTATTTTTAAATTCAGGACGTAAAATATCTGCATCACCGGCTGCATTAGTATCTCCAATGTACCCATAAGAGTCTTCATTGGCAAACGTAGCTCCAGTCATAACAATAAAAATAAATAAAGCAATTAGACTAAATTTTTTCATTTTATCCTCCTTTAAAATAATTGAAAAGAAACGGATTGTCACCCCCTTCACAATGATGTTTTTATTAGCAAAAGTATTTTAGCATAACTGCGAGATGATGCAAGGGGAATTTTGGGTCTGCTTGGTTGCAAATTGATTCTTTCTAGGGTATAAATTGTCTAATTGAGCAAAATAATGTTTAAAAGAATATATTTTATATTTGTTATATGCTTAATGCTTTTTTTTGCGGTTGAGGCGCAGGATGCGCAAAGCTTGATTGAAAAAGCTAATGCATATTTTGATGCTAAGCAATACAAAACTGCCTTTGCTACTTATGAGGCGGTGTTGGAAATTGATCCTACATCTTCGGGAGCTTGGTTTCGCAAAGGGACAATTTATAGTTATTGGAAGAGCTATGGCAATGCTTTGTATTGCTTTGATAAAGTGGTGGCTCTTGATCCCCAAGATGCCGCTGCCTGGAGCAATAAAGCCATAATCTTTACCCAGCAAGGCCGTAGCCAAGAAGCATTAACATTCTATGAAAAAGCCAACGAAGTTGATCCAACTTATTACAATGCTTGGAATAACCGGGCGATCATATTGTCGGATTCTGGAAAAGTTGATGCGGCACTGGATTGTCTGAATGAAGCGATCAAGTATTGTTCAGCCGAACCAATGGCCTGGTATCATAAGGGCAATTTTTTAGTACGGCAGGGGAAGATGGAAGAAGCAGTTATCAATTATGCTCAATCTACACGACTTAATCCCCGATTTTTAGCGGGGTGGTATAACCAAGCTACGATTTTGGGAGGTTTAAATAGATATGAAGAAGCGATTGTGTGCTTTGATAAAGCTTTAGCAATTAATCCAAAGGACATTGAAGCGTTAAATAACAAGGGAGCTATGCTCTATAAAATTGGAGAGTATGGTGAAGCTCTGGCTTGTTTTGATAAAGTTTTAAACATTTCTCCCAAAGATAATAATGCTAAAATTAATCGAGAATTAACCTTGAAGAAACTCAAACACCAGTAAATTGGCTTCAGATAATATTAATGTTATAATCTCTATGTTCCTTGTTTTGTCACTTGTTATTTGATGCTTGGTGCTTATCGCGAAGCGATCATGGGGCGGTAGTTCAGTTGGGAGAACGCCAGATTTGCATTCTGGAGGTCAGGGGTTCAACTCCCCTCCGCTCCATTTTTTTATAGACTCTTTAATAATCCCAACAAATACTTTATTATGGTTAGCGGAGTAGGTGGACAACCGGGGATGTGGATGGCCACCGGCAGAACCGAATTAACCCCGCCTTTAACATAATATGAAGCTTTAAATAGCCCGCCGTCTTTTGCACAGTCTCCAGCGGTAATAACTAATTTGGGCTCAGGCATTGCCGCATATGTCTTTTGCAGGGCTAGAACCATATTAAGAGAAACTGGTCCGGTTACAAGCAAGGCATCGGCATGCCGAGGTGAGGCGACAAAATTAACGCCAAAACGCGAAATATCATAAATGGGATTATTGGCGGCGATAATTTCAGATTCACAGGCCCCGCATGAACCGGTATCAACTTCCCGGATATTAAACGAGCGCGAAAACCTTCTAGCAATGATTTTCTTTAATTCTAAGCCGACCTGTTCCAGTTTTTGTTTATCAATGGTAGAGGTTACAATGCCTTTTTGCAGGCTGCAAAGCAGCATTTTATCAAAAGTGCTCATAAGTCATTCCCCGCATAAGAGAGATTAAAGCTTTTGTTGCAAACCGGAAAATCCGGGATGATGTTTTCGTAAACCGCATAGGCCAACCCCTGCCAGTTTCTAAAGGAGGGGTCGACTATTTTACAGCGATCAATTTTGCCATCATGATTAATATTGATCCAATAAAGAACGGAACCGCGCCAACTTTCAACATAGCCGAGAGCAAAGCCGGCTGGGCATTTTTCGGGGATGAATGTGAGCTTTTTGTTAATGGGGAGTTTGGTTAATATTTCACAAATAAGATTATCGGCTTGTTCAAATTCATGAATTCTGATGTTTAACCGAGCCAAAACATCCCCTGATCCCAAGATCAATTTCTTAAATGCCAAATCAGCATATATTCCTGGAAAATCGGCTCTAAGGTCTTGATCTATGCCAGAGGCACGGCCAGCAGGGCCTAATACGCCAAAATCTTCGGCCGTTTTTTTCTTGAGAACTCCGGTCGTATCCACTCGATCAAGAAATGATACACTGGAAAGTAACATCTTTTTTAAAGTTTCAAAATCATGTCGGACCAAAGCCAAAGTATCAATAATTATTTTTTCTTGGTCAAAGTTAATATCTTTGTTTATCCCACCAATACAATTTACTCCTTTTAAAAAGCGATTGCCGGTTAATTTATCATTTAATTGTTGAATTGATTCTTTGATAATTGAAGCCAGGGCGGCCGGTTGGGAAAAACCAACATCCAGGGCAATTCCTCCGATATCAGCAACATGGTTATACATTCTTTCCAGTTCTAGGAAAAGAGCCCTAATCTTTTCTGATCTATCAGGAACCGATATTTTGCATATCCTTTCAATGGCTTGGCAAAAGGCAAGGCTATGGGAAAAAGCGGCATCTCCTGCGGTGCATTCGGCTAGTAAAAGTGCTTCAGCTGGCAATTTATTTTCCATTAGCTTCTCTATGCCGCGGTGGGTAAACCCCAGCCGTATTTCAAGGTTAATAATTGGTTCTCCGGCCACACTAAAACGAAAGTGTCCCGGGCCAATAATTCCAGCATGAACTGGGCCAACTGGCACTTCAAAGATTCCTTCGCCTTCAACTTTGGTGAATTCATATTCCCCAGAGCCTTTAATAGTTTTGGGAGCAATAAAATCTTTACGTAATGGATATGCGCCAGAGGGCCATACTTCTTCATGCAGATGCAGGCGACGTATATCGGGATTGCCAATTGATTCGATTCCAAACATCTCCCGTATTTCCCGCTCAAAGAGGTTAGCAGAATAAATCTTTTTGGCGATTGAGTTAAAATGGGGATGGTCTTTTGCAATGTCAATGGTTACCCAAAACCATTTTTTAAGTTTTATGCCGATAAAAGAGCAATAGATGCGAAATATACTTCCTTCCTCTTTGGCAAACAAGGCCATAACGGTGGAAGGAAGTTCTTCGTGAAGGGCAAAACAATAATTAAAGAAATCATCAGGCTTTACGTGAATATAGATTTCATTGCCATTTAGCTCTTCAATTCGATCTGATGCTAAACTATATTTACTTTGAATTTCGTTTAAAAATTGTTTATATGCCATTTAACTTGCTCCAAATACCCCAATGATTGAGCGAAACAGTCCATCGAAAAGTCCCGGCAATGCCATTCCTCCAAAGATGACGAAAAACAAAAGAAAGATAAAGGCTAACTTGATACTCCAGGGCTCTGGAGAAACCTTTAGATTTTCGGGTTTTTCTCCTAGTAATACATTGCTAAAATGAAACAGAATTGCTCCAAATGTAATTATGATGAGCAGCAGAAGAAGACTTCCCCAAATGGCATAACCCCCGGTAAATGCTGCAATAAGAATAGTAAATTCACTAAAAAAGATGGAAAAGGGCGGAAAGCCAGCTAAGGCAAAAATGCCTAGTAAGACCATGCTCCCAGTAAAGGGCAGGACTCGGAGGCAGCCGCGAATTTTCTCCAAACGGTGGCTGGCAAAAACTTCTACTAAATTACCGGCACCAAAAAAGAGAAGTGATTTTGTTACCGCGTGATTAAAGATATGAAGAAGCGCTCCATAAAGACCAATTTTTCCGCCAACCCCAAAACCAAATAGAATTATTCCAACATGTTCAATGCTCGAATAGGCTAGGAGACGTTTGATATCTTTTTGAACTAAGATTAGTCCAGCAGCAACCAATAATGATAATAGGCCAAAGAAAATAAATAAATGCGAAGAAAAACTCTTACCTATACAAAGGTTAATGATTAAGCTGTAGCGTAAAATTGCGTAGAGGGAAGTTTTGAGTAGAACCCCGGAAAGCAAGGCACTGATCGGAGAAATAGCTTGGCTGTGGGCATCGGGCAGCCAGGTATGCATGGGGGCTAACCCAGCTTTTGTCCCATAACCCACCAAAATAAAGATAAAAGCCACCTTGATGATGTTAGGGTCTAATTGATGGGCTACCGTAATAAAGTCATTCCAGTCGAGGCTTCTGATCCCGGTGGAAAAGAGCAGAGCATAGGAAAAAAGAATAGTGCCCAGCAGAGCTAGAATAATACCTACTGAACAGATAATTAGGTACTTCCAGGCGGCTTCAATTGCGTTTTTGTTGTTATAAAAGCCGACCAAGAAAGCTGAAACCAGGGTGGTAATTTCAATGGCAACCCACATTAAGCCCAAATTGCTAACAATCGTTACCAATAAAATTGAAAAAATAAATATATTAAATAAAATGAAATAGACTTTTGCCTGCCTTTGGCTTAGTTGACCAGTCTCTAATCCCAGTTCGATAAAACCTTTTGAATATAAGGCAGCGGCAAAAACAATAATTGAAGAAGTGAAGACAAAAAATATGCTGAGAGCATCGGCGTAGAAAATATTAAAAAGAGAAATTGGCTGTGGAGAAGCTAAAAAATGATATGCCAAAGCAATGCTTAAAACCAATCCAATTAAATAGCCCAGGACAATTAAAGAAGAGACTAGCCTTGTTTTATTGATTAGTCCCGCCACTATGGCCAGCAACAATGGGATACTTATTATAACTAGTAACAACATTTATTATCCTTTTAAACTGTTTAATTTGCTGACGTCAATTCCCACAAAAAGTTTATTGATTCTAAAAATAAAAATTCCCAGGATGACCACGCCCACAAAAATATCAAAGAAAATCGCCATTTCAACTATAAATGGCATTCCACCGGATACTGCGGAGGCAAGCAGAAAAATCCCATTTTCCATCGCCAATAGTCCGATAACTTGTGCCAAAGCTATGATTCTAAAAATCATCAGAAATATCCCCAATGAGACCATGGAAAAGGCTGTGGCACCAAATATCCTGATTAAGATTGGCTGCCCCATAAAAACCGTGGAGGCAAGGAGCCACGCTAAATAGGTTAAAACTAAAGCGCAGACGAGAGAGAGTTGCGGGCTAATGAAAAAGCCGAGATTCTCGTCTGACTTGATATTAACGGCAACATAACGAATGATTTGTGGGATAAGAATAACTTTTAGCACTAAGATCAAGCCCGATATAAGATAAAGGCCGAGGTGGTTCCCCTTAAGCGCTTCCATAAAAGAAAAGAGGCAAAGAAAAAAAGATTGCAAAGCAAAATTGCCGATCAGGGCACTAATGCGTTTTGAAAAAACCATCGCGAAAGTTGATCCTAGCAGACCTAAAACCAAAAATGTTTCCATTTATACTCCCAATGCCAATGCAATAATGGCCATAATTGATAATATACCGGCAAATGCAATGAAATCAACCGCCCTAAATAAGCGCATTTTAGCCATCGATAATTCGGTTAACGCCATAATCAAACAAAGCAACAGAATTTTAAGGATAAAAAATTGAATTCCAACAAAGGCTGGAAAAGCGACTAAGGAAATAATCCCCAAAAACAGGATTTGCTTTAGGTGAGCTGCCAGTTCTAGTAATCCCAATGACCTTCCGGAATATTCGAGTAGCATGGCTTCGTGAATCATCGTTAGTTCAAGATGAGTTTCCTGGTTGTCGACGGGGATGCGGGAGGTTTCTGCTAAGGCGACTAAAAAGAGTGCTACGCTGGCCATGATGGTGGAGGTGTTTATGGTTGATGTCTGCGCAATCGTTTGTAAGTTGGTCGATCCTGCTACCAAAGCAATAGCAAAGATGGCAAGCATTGCAACTGGTTCGACAAAGCTGGCAATAAACATTTCTCTGGAGGATCCCATTCCGCCAAAAGTGGTGGCGGGATCAAGTCCGGCTAATATCAGGAAAAAGCGTCCGAGAGAAAGTAAAAAGATGATAACCAGAAAGTCGCCCATAAAAATTAAGGGACGGCCATAAAAAAGAACCGGAAGCATAAGAAGGGCCGTCGTTGTTGAAGTAATAACAATATAGGGAGTAATTTTAAAGATCCATGAAGCATGTACGGAAACAACTTCGTCTTTAGAAAAATATTTTAGCAGGTTGAAATAGGGTTGAAAGATTGACGGTCCGCGGCGAAAGCGCAAATTGTTTTTTATTTTAGTGATGATGCCAGAAAGTAGCGGAGCACAAACAAATAACACTAAGACCTGAAAGAAAAAGTGTAATGCATTTGGCATCGGTTAAAACCATCCTATAAAGACTAAAAGCAGTAATATGGTCAGGCAGATATATCCCAGATAAATATGGATGCTGCCAGCCTGGATGTTGCGCATGTATTTGCCGGTGCCAAATATTCCGGCAATAAAGTTCTTATAAAAATATTCAAGAAATATCTTAGTGGTATGGGTTTCATAAGCAAATGATTTTATGTGATAGCGTGATTCTTTAATTTTTTGAACTTTATGAAAAGGGAATAAGAAAAAACTAAAAGCCAAGCGAAAAGGCTTAGAAAAGCCGGTGGCGGTATATTCGTTTCGATGGGTTAATTTGTAATAACCGCAGTCCCAGGTAGGCCCGATGGTGACTTTGGCTTTGCCAAAAAAGAGGCGTAGGCCCAAAGTAAAGAAGGCGGCAATGATAATCAAAATGCCGGAAAGAAGGAGGGGGGAAAGAAAAATGTGGGGGTGGGGAGCAACAACAAAAGGGTTGAGCGAAAAATTTATCTTTGCCATATTGAGACCTGTTGCAAAGTTAGCTACTGAACTGATAAGCGCAATAAAGTAGGCGGCGCCCAAGCCTAAAGCAATACAAAAGAAGGCTAAAATTCCCATGCCGATATTCATACTTAAAGAACTTTCTTTCGCATCTTGGGCTCTAGCGCTTCTGGGTTGCGCCAGAAAAGTGATACCAAAGGCTTTGGTAAAACAGGCGGCAGCCAGCCCGCCGGTTAAGGCCAGTATGGCTGCGGTGAAACATAAAAATATTTTCATTCCTCCGGTATAAGTTAGTGCTCCCAGGAAAAGCATAATAAGGGTTAGCCATTCGCTAATGAATCCATTAATGGGGGGGAGCGCGGAAATGGCCATCGAGCCGATCAGAAAATAGGCGGCGGTCCAAGGCATGCTTTTGATTAAACCGCCCAGTTTTTCAATGTTGCGTGTTCCGGTAGCATTGTAAATGCTGCCTGCCCCAAGGAAAAGTAAACCTTTAAAAACAGCATGATTAATCAAATGGTAGAGGCCGGCAGTCATGGCAAGAATGGCAAGGGTGGAAGCGCCCAGCTTTAAAAAAAGCATAGAACTTCCAATCCCCAATAAAATTATGCCGATATTTTCCACACTAGAATAGGCAAGTAAAGTTTTAATATCCTGTTCCATCAAAGCGTAAATTACTCCTACCAAACATGAGATGCAAGCCAAAACAATCACCAATTCTCCCCACCAGAGTGAGTTGACTCCCAAAATCAAAATGATGAAACGAATAATGCCGTACAGAGCGGTTTTAATCATTACGCCAGACATAAGGCTTGAAATGTGGCTGGGAGCTTGGGGATGGGCGTATGGTAGCCAGATATGCAGGGGAACGATGCCAGCTTTGGTTCCAAAGCCAAACAATAATAATAGAAAGATAATATCTTTTTGCCTTTCGGGTAGCGAAATTAAGGCATTATGCAGAACACTAAAATCAAATGAGCCGCAGTGCTTGTACATTAATAGAAAAGCAATGGTTAGTAGGGCTGTCCCGATATGGGTCATAACGAGATAAATGGTTCCGGCTTCAATTGATTTTTTGTTGGTACTGTCAAAGACCACCAGAAAATAGGAAGACAGTGACATTATTTCCCATACAATCAGGAAAGCAAAAGCATTGCCAACTGTAACTACTGCCAGCATCGATAGTATAAAGATGACAAAAAGAATTTGTCCCATCCATATTTTACTAAGAGAATAGTGACCTCTTAGGTAGCCAAATGAGTAGATAAATGTCGGAATGGCGAGGGTGAATATAGTTATTCCAAAAAAGAGTGAAAGCGGATCTAGCAGTAAGGGACACGCTGAACCTAGCAAAATACTTTATATTTCCCTTCTATAGCACACTGGCTAATTTAAGATAGCTGTATTATAGCACTTCTTTGAGTATAAAATGAAAGGGGAGAAGTGGGGTAATTGGATTTGAGAAGTGGGTTATGAAGTGAGATGTTTGAAATGAGATGCCGTTTCTTTCCAACTTCCAACTTCCCACTTCTTTTCTTACATCCCATTTCCAATTACCCCACATCGCATTCTATTCACCCCACTTCTCTTTTATGGTTGAACCAGCTCTTTCTTTTCTTCCATCTTTTGCTGTTTTTGTTCTAAATATGGATTATTGCTGGGTGGATTTGTTGGGTTTTGCTGAATTATTTCTTCTTTTTTTTCTTCCCGTTTCTGCTGTTTTTGCTGCAAATATTGTTGGCGTTTGATTTCTTGCTCTCTTTTTAGCTGATCTGCTTTGGCTTTTTCATCGTTCATTTGGCTCTGTGTTTTTATGATTTCTTGCTGCAATACTTGTTTGTCTTTCCAGCGGCGATGAACAGAAGGATCCCACTGGGGTTGACGATAATAGGTTTCCATCTCATTAAGATGCCGCTGATAATTTCGCAGTTGTTCTTCGTAGAGTCTTTGCTCGCGGGCAAGGGCTCTTTCTTCGGGTGACATGTCGGTTTCTGGGCCACGCAGTGGCCATTCAATGGCTAAGGCAACAGTTGCAGTAAGCCCACTAAAATTAGCTTGATAATAAAGAGAGGAATTGACTGGGTCAATAAAGGCCTGCCTTAATTCTGCCCGCAGTAAAGTGTCAGGGAATATATATGTATCGATTCCGACAAAAATATGTTTGCCAAATGCATTGGTGTTTAAATAATTAAAATCCGGATCACTCTCATTGATGTGATATATCCCAATTCCACCACCCAGGTAGGGTGAGATGGCACTATCTTTGAAGAAGTGGTAGGACATATAGGCGGTAATGGGGATGATGGTTAGTGAAGTTCCAGCGGGAGCGATTGAGGAACGATTAGCTTCGTTATACATGCTGATATCGCCACCAACCGACAAACCACTATCCGCTTTTAATTCTAAAAATCCCCGCCAATTCAAGGCATTACTATAATAATCTTGAATTTGGGGGTCTTTGGGGGATAAATAATATAGTCCACCTCCGATTCCGGCAACCATGGCTAATGAACGGTTGGGAGTTGAAACAACTAGTGCCGGCTCGGTTGCTAGAGTTGCAGCGGTGGTGGTTACAGTTGTAGTAATAATGGTAGTTTCAGCTTGCGAAATGGAAACAAAAATTACCAGCGCTAAAGTAATTGAGCAGATGAGCCTAGATGATTTTTTCATTCTGTTCTCCTTGCAAAGATCTCAATATAGACTTAGACAACTACTGGGCAAAAATGGTTCCTTAAATGTTTAATCTCATTCGTCATAACGCCGTCCGGTATTTGCGTTGCCCCCGTGATATTTGGGTGAACCACAATTGATTTTTAAGCCAGTACAATCAGTTTGAATGGCAAATAAATAGCCGCCATAGGCTGCTTCGCCGCTGGGATTGGTCCCCCAGATATTACCGACATAAGCGATGCCATCTGAATCAATTGCCGGTGAACTCCAGGTAATGTCTCCTCCCATGCCGGAAGGAGTGGACGTTGACCAATGGTTTGTCCCATCATCTTTATGGATGGCTTCAAAAATCATGCCTTCGGTTCCTTGATAAAGTACCCCATCATTGCCAATGGCTGGGCTAGAATAATGGTCATGGGTATTAGTGGTGTTGTGCCATTTTAGTGTTCCGTCCGCATTAAGAGCATACATGCTTCCCGTCGTATTGCTGGTACTCTTTGTGCCAAAAAAGATATTTCCTTCTTCGTCAACGGCAGGAGAACAGCGAATCCTAATATCATCTCCCGCTATCAGATCGATAGCAAATGACCATTCAAGCGTTCCTGTCGTTGTATTAATACAGTTTAAAGTCGGACCGTCAGTCACATATAGATGCAACCAATCCTTACTAAAGACCGGTGAATTTACTAGTTCAGGTCCGCTATAGGTTACTTCAAAAGAAAGCTGATCCGAGATCCATTCTGATGATCCGCTAGAGGAGACACAATGTACCACTTCATAATCATCGGCGTTTTTAGCGGTCACATATATCCTTCCGTTGTTATCAATTACTGGAACCATGCCTCCCTGCGCATATGTCCAGAGGGGGGTTCCGTCAGCGCTGTCGCAAGAAAAAGCATACAAGTAATTTCCCCGGCCCCAGGCACCGGCATAGATAACAGATTTATCGGCGGAGAGAGCAGGAGTCATCATTCCAAAGCCGGTAGGGGTTCCCAATTCTTTTTCCCAGCGGAATGTCCCATTTTGGTCGAGGGTGCACAGATAGGCGGTGGATCCTCCAAATTCGTTGGCTTTGTTGTAAATAAAATAAACATTGTTGTTTACATCCACAACGCCTGCCCCTGCTACCGGATTAGTGCCAAGAGAATATTCCCAGATCTTGGTTAGGTTTGTATCTAATTTAAAGAAAAAGCAATTATGGGTATTAACTAGGGTATTATCAGTTCCAACATATAAATAATTGTTGTATAAAGTGGGAGGGTTGTGATAGTAATGTCCTTCTCCCTTGTAAAAAGAGCGTAAAACCCTTCCAGTTGTAAAGTTCCAGGAAGTGCTTTCGAGGCTTATTCCTTCCGCGTCTTTAATTCCTTGCAAGGAAATTTCATAAGTTGCATTATAAGTTAGGATGGAGGTAGGTTCAAAAGTTGCTACTCTATTGGCATAACTTACGCTGCCGGTAACAGCTGAACCGCCAGAAATGTTTAGCAGAAAAGTGGAGGTGTTCACGCTTGATGAATCAAGATCCCCACTAAAAACGACGGTAATTGGTGTGCTGCAAATTATACGTTCGGCAAAGGTTCCAGGATCCCGGCTAAGGATAGTGACGCCTGAATGAAGGGTGGTAGTGGTTGAGGATGTTGTTGTCGTGGAAGTGGAAGTTGTACTGGTTGAAACAGTGGTAGTTGTCGCGGGAGTGCCACCGCCCGAAGAGCTACAGGCAAGCAATGCTATTGGTAAAAGGGCGAGTAGCAATCCAATTAACCCAAAGTTTAACTTGTTTTTCATGTATAACTCTCCATGTTTTTGCTGGATCGATTAGATTATAACAGGAATAGTAGTGTTTTGCATTTAGTAAATTATAATATAGAATTGGACAAATGAATGTAAGAAAACTAATTGTAATTTTGTTTGGGTTTTTATGCTATTTCTCGATCTCTTTATGGGCAGATGTTATTTTGGTAATTAAATTCCCAGCTGCTGAAGTTGGCGGTCGAGGGCCATATCCTTATAATTATAGAATAATCGATAACCACATCCATGCGGGCGGTCATCCAATGAATCCAACAAATAATTTTGGCAATACTGATGAGCAAACAGAATCAATATTAAAGTATTTAATAAGTAAAGATGTGAAAACGGTTATTGATCTTGAAAACACGCGTAGTATTCAAAAAAGATATCAATTGCTTCTTGATAAACAGGGGATTAAACGAATTCATATCCCAATGCACTATATTAAAACTCCCAATAAAGCGGAATGGCAGCAAATAATGACAGCTTTTGAACAGCCAGTTTATATCCATTGCAAATGGGGAGCGGATCGTACGGGGGCAATTATTGGCCGCTATTTAGTAGAAGTAAAAGGTTACACATCAGCGGAAGCTTATCGGGCGGTAATTAGTAATGGGTCTCATGCTGGAGTGATTGGTGGGTTAAAAACTAGTCCTTACTATCGGCAACTGAAGCAATTCATTTATGAAGAGCCAAGAAAAGGAAATTTATGATCACGTAACTAAGGTGACAATATTGCATGCAAACTTCCGGCCGGTTCGGTACCGTAATAAAGAAGGTATTTTGAAGTTCCAGCAACCGGAACCGCGTCCGGATCGAGAATTGACGAAACCGATCCAGATGGATCAATAATATCGCCTGATTCTACCGTAAAATTTCGGCCGTCAGTTGATGCTGCGGATCTAAGACGCAACGAGTCGAGAGGAGTCCCCGACGGCGGAGTAACAAAAAACAGCCGGTAGCTGCTGTCAGCAAGCAAAATAACATCAGGGTCATTTGTCTGTCCCCCGTATGTGCCGGTTAGTGTTATCTGTCCTTCCTTTATCCAGGTCAGGCCGTTATCCGTCGAGGTAGCGGTATGGATACGGCTGTTGGTGTTACCGTTAACAAAATACATGCGCAAAGTTGTGCTATTGCTATAGATAATATCCGGAACCGAAACAAAGTTATCCACTTCTCCTGTCAAGACTGCTTCAGCGGGTTGTTTTATAAAGTTGATACCATTGTTAGATATTGCCCGGTAGAGCCGCTCGGTCAGAGGTGAACTAGTCTGGATCCCGTAGATCATCAAAAAAGTCCCATCATGTAAACCGATAACTGCGGGGTTGGTAGAATGTTGATCATTTACTCCAGTCATGACAGGGATCGACCAGTTAAGACCATCGGGAGAAGTCATAGTCCAAATGCCACCCGGACCGGTAAAATATTGCCGATAAGTTCCCTCAGGGGTAATAATGGTTGAGGTCGAAGTTACTGGTTCTGGCGTTCCTGAAAATGTGATGGCTTGCTCTATCCAGCCGAGGGTGGTGGTGGTTGAGGAAGTGGTGGTTGTTATGGTAGTACTAGAAGTTGTCGTTGTCGTAGTAGTAGTTGTTGTTGCAACGGTGCTGGTTGTTGTAATTGTGGTTGTAGTGGTTGCTATAAAAGTTGTTGTCGTAATTGTAATTGTTGGAGCTGCCGTGGTTGTAGTGTTTACTGGCGTTCCACCTCCGCAACCAGCTACAATCCCCCAGACCAAAACCCAAGCCCCCAAAGTAACCAATAGAACTTTTTTAAACATCACTGTTTTATTGCTTTTACCCCAAAGATTTAGTCAGTTTTCTGCAATTCAAGATACAGCACTTTTAGAATGGCTACAATCGGTGGAGCAAAAAAGAGGCCCCATAATCCGGCAATTTCCCCTAAGACTAACACCGAGATGACAATGGTTAATGGATGAAGATTTAGTTTGTCTCCTAATATTTTGGGGGCTAGGACTGCCACAATTAAAACGTTTAAGATAAGATAAAAAAGTAAAACCTTTAACGCCAGGAGCGGGGAGATGATTAGGGAGATAAGCAAAGTTGGGGCAGCTCCAATAAATGGGCCGATATTGGGGATTAATTGGGAGACTGCGGCGACTAAACCTAAGATGACGTAAAATTTGATCCCCAGAAAATATAAAACCAGGCTGGTTAATAACCCAACGATGGTACAAAGAATTGTTTGCCCAATTACATAATTTTTTAAAATAGCATCAATCTTGTCCAAAACGATTGAGCAGAAAGCTTGTTGTTCTTTGGGGGCAAGATTAATCAATCCTTTTGACAGATACTCGTCATCTTTTAGCATGAAAAAAGTGATTAAAGGGATAATCACTATATAAATCAAACGTGATAGTATGGCCAAGGAAATATTTACAATTTGCTGCGAAAAGAGAGAAACCAAATTTAAAAGATTTTGCATTACATTAAGGGCGATGTTATCAATACTATTGGGTAGATTTGCTACCGCATGCCATTTCTGGACCGAATCAAATAGGCCTTTTATTTGGCTGAGGTAGTGCGGAGTGTTGTTGATTAACAGCGCAAATTCAGCCGTAAAGGAGGGGAGAATAAAGATTATGGCGATTGAGAATACAGCAATAGAAACTAAGAAAGCAATAATAATGGCCAGAATGCGATTAATTCCCAGTCCTTTCGGACGTTTATCCGCCAGTTTACACACCAGAGGATGCAGAACATAGTATAGTAATATTCCGATTACAATCGGTAGTAATACATTGCGAATGAGGCAGACTAAGATAACAAATCCAATTAATGCCAATGAGCGTATGATTTGATTTTTACTCATATTATCCGGCTGCTATTTTAAGAACATAAAGGATAAACTTATATCACTATTTAACTTGTAATTGCAGCTAAACAGGGCAATGTTTTCAAATCTAACGTTCCAATCGGAGATATCAACGTAACTGCTGTCCCGAGCAATTTTTTTTGGAGCATGATAGTTGGGATCCGGATCTGGAGGAGGGTAAGAACCCTCAACTATTCCAAGACTTGGGCTGGCTTCGACCAAAGTCCCATTGCTGCTCATAGCAGTATCAACAATTACCGCTTTTACTTCGCTGGCGGTGGCTTCGCGGGTAACACCATCTTCGCGAATCATCCATTTGTAATGAATGGTGGTGACATAACCTGCTTCATTAGTTACCATTTTGAAAACTGGGAAAATTAGGCTTTCGGTGGTTCCCACAGCTGCTAATGGAGAACCAGTTACGTTGTTGAATGTATAAGTCCCCTTACCGGCAACTTCGAAAGTGTAAGTTCCTGAAGGAACTACAGTAGGATAAATCAATTCACCCTCAACAACCGAGTGGGTTGAAGCAAGCATGAAATTCCATATATGTCCAGAAACACCTCCCCAAACGTCACCGACCAAACTAGTTCGAGGTATTCCATCAACGCCTGTAATTGGCACAGGGAAATAAATTGTTCCAAGTGTTCCGACCGAAGGGTTGGGAGCATCAATGGCATGAAAAATGATTTGGTACGCGTTGGGAACCGGATAATACGTTTCGTTAAATTGATTGAGCATTCTGTCTACTTCACCGGTAGGCATCCCTTCTGTAGAGCTAAGACCAGTTCCAATAGTGATTTGAAGCAAATAGGCTTTGCTTTCTAGGAAATCATAAACCCCGTTACTGTCAACATCTACATTTGTAAAAATTGACATTACACCGTCAACCTGACCGTAAAGATTGGCGGCAGCAGCATCCATATTAGTTTGTGAGAGGATATCATCGAGCGATATTGAAGGGATTGCTTCAATGCTCACCATATCGATTTCAACTGTACCTAAGTTTGTTACTTCGCCGGTAGGATCCATTAACGGCAAAGAATGCCAATTAACTTGTTCTTGCCTTAGATATCCCAGCAAGGTAATAGTTGAACCAGTTTTATTATAAAACCCTACGGCATATGGACACCCACTGACAATTTTGACTTCAAAACTCCCAGTTGTTGTATTGTAAGTGGCCAAATAATGTTGGGCGTTAGCTCCAATGGCAATAACATCGGTGACGGGGAGAATGGCAGTGCCATGTACTCCGCTGGCAGTAACTGTTCCCACTTGCCCACTAATCGTGTAATTGGTAACTGGAGTAGGAGCCGGAGAGTTACCTCCTCCACAGCCATTGAAGAAACAAACACCGGAAACAAGAAAGAGTGCGGCAATAAGCGCTATTCTTTTTTTTGTCATTTTATTCTCCTATGAAAACAAGTTTGTTTTAAGCTGTTGTAGTTGTCGTATCAGTGGTAGTAGATGTATCAGTGGTGGAAGTTGATGTGTCCGTAGTCGAGGTGGTTGTGTCAGTAGTGGAGGTTGAAGTATCCGTGGTTGATGTCGAAGTATCCGTGGAGGTGGTCGTAGTAGAAGTGGTAGTTGTGGTAGTAGTTGCAATGGTCGTGGTGGTTGAGGTTTCTGAACCGCAGCCAGTAGCAAGAAACAAGTAGCAAGAAACAAGTAACAAAAGAATGAAAGTGAAAGCCACAGAATAATATTTTTTCATAACATCCTCCAAATTAGATTGTTTTCGATTATATCATATATTTTACTAGAGTTTGGAAATTTCTTTTATTAGCAGTCTTATAAGTCAAATTATTACTGTTTTTTCTTGCTTTTGGTATATTATATGTCTATAATTTAGCCAAATAGGGGCTAAATGAAACCAAAGAAAAAAAAACAAAGAGTAACGGTAATCAATAATCTTCTAAAAAAACGATCCGCAAATTCCAATATGTTTAATTATTTTGAGGCTCTTGTGAATACGGCGCAAGCAATTGTTCTTGTGCTCGACCCAGAAGGAAAAATCGTTACCTATAATCCCTATATGGAGGAAATTTCTGGCTATTGGTTAAAAGAAGCAAAAGGTAAGGATTGGTTCACAACTTTTTTACCCAAAGGGGATTACGACAAGATAAGAGAAGTATTTAAGAAATCTATCAAGGGAGTTGCAACCAAAGGGATTATTAATCCAATTGTGGCTAAAGATGGCCATGAAATAATTATCGAATGGAATAGTAAGACTTTGAAGGATACTAATGATAACGTTCTGGGCGTCCTTTCTATTGGGATTGATGTTTCGGAACGCATTAAGTTGTTAGATACTTTGCGGAAAAGCGAAGATAAATTTTTAAAAGCTTTTAATGCTTTTCCCTATGCCATTACAATTACCCGGTCTGAAGATGGGTCTTTTGTCGAAATCAATTCTGCTTTTACCGAAATATCTGGTTATACCAGGGAAGAGGCGTTAGCCTCTTCTTCGATTATGTTAAATATGTGGGTAAATGTAGATGATCGAAAGCAGGTTGTTTCGGATCTTAAAACCGGACAGCCGGTACTGAGCCGAGAATATTTATTTAAGGTGAAGAATGGAAAAATTATAACTGCCTTGTTTTCTGCGCAAATGATTAAACTAGAACAAGGTCTTTATGTTTTATCCAGCATTGTTGATATTACCGAGCGCAAGCAATTGGAAACCGAATTGGCTCGAACCAATGAAGATAATATTAATCATCTATTTAACAGTGTTGGAGATGGCCTTTTGTTGTCCGAGTTGAGTGCCGAAAAGTTTTTTATGGGGAACAAAACAATTTGCCAAATGCTGGGGTATAGCCAAGAAGAAATTAAAAAATTAGGAATAAAGGATATTCACCCCGAAAAAGATGTCTCCTATGTGTTAGAGCAATTTGGAAAACAGGCTAGAGGAGAGATTGTCACAGCCAAAGATCTCCCGGTTAAGAGAAAAGATGGCTCGCTTTTCTTTGCAGATGTAAGTGCGGCACCGATTAGTTTTGGTGGAAAAAAATATTTGCTGGGTATTTTTCATGACAATACCGATCGTTTATTAAAAGAGAAACTGCTTTTAGAAAGCGAAAGCAAATTTCGCAGTATTATTATGTCATCCAGCGATGCTATTATGACTCTTGAGCCTCCGTCTTGGAGATTTACATCGGGTAATCCTGCTACTGTTGCTATGTTTAGAGTAAAAGATGAACTTGAGTTTATTTCATACGAACCCTGGAGGTTATCTCCTGAATTGCAGCCCGACGGACAAAATTCTACTAAAAAAGCCATTGAAATGATTGAAACGGCTATGCGTGAAGGATCCAATCGTTTTGACTGGAAGCATAAACGGTTGAATGGAGAAGTATTTGACGCTGAAGTCATATTATCAAAAATTGATGAGAGGGGAAAAACCTATTTAACCGCACTTGTAAGGGATAAAACTGTGCAACGGATAATCGAAGAAAATAATTTAAAAATCGAAGAATTAAAACAAGTAAATGAGTTGAAAAATGAATTTTTGGCAATGGCCTCTCATGAATTGCGAACTCCACTCGCCATTATTGAACAAGGAGTTAGTTTGGTGCTAGAGCAACTTTCTGGTCCAATCAATCCAAAACAAAAAGAAATATTAGAAACTGCACAAATAAATGTTGATCGTTTAACGCGTTTGATTAATGATCTTTTAAATATCTCTAAAATTGAATCCCGTAAAGTTGTTAGCCAGCCGCAATCGATTGATCTCATAAAGACAATTGAAGATATTATTAAAACGCTTCAGCCGCAAGCCCAAATGAAGAAAATTAACCTCTCATTAACACTTAAGCCAGAAAAAGAGTTAAATCTATGCATTGACCCAGATAAATTAAATGAGATATTTAACAATTTGTTATCTAATGCTATTAAGTTTACTAGTGAGCAAGGAAAAGTATGGGTCGAAATAGTTGAAAAAGATACTTTTGTTGAAATAAGCACTCATGATAATGGTAAAGGGATTGCAAAAGAAGATTTTTCGCGTTTATTTGCAAAATTTGAACAATTTGACCGAACAATTGGGCCGGGGGCCAAAGGGACTGGGCTAGGGCTGGCAATTTCAAAAGGCCTGGTTGAGTTGCTTGGCGGAAAAATTTGGGCTGAAAGCGAATTGGGTAAAGGATCGACCTTTACTTTTACTATTCCCAAGGGAGCTAAACCTGTATGCTAGATCCACTGGTTGAAAGAGTAATTCTGCATGACATGGCTAATTCACTCTCAGGGATAACGGCGGGAGCCGGCCTTTTTCTTGATGGTTTACTTGGTTCCCTTACCAAAGATCAAACAGAAATATTAGAAAATATCAATCTTAGTGCAATTTTACTTACTTCGATTATTGCCGACTTAAGGGATATAGTGTTTTTCGAAGAAGGAAGGACAAAGATCGAAAAAACTACTTACACCATTGGCCAAATCTATCATTCGTTGTCTTGGATTGAAAAGTATGCCCAAAAGGTTCAAAAAAGCCTGAAAACTCAATTCGATCCAACATTTGAAATTAAGGCAGATCCTGAGATGTTAAAAAGAATACTATTGAATCTTCTCTTAAACTCTATTAAGCAATCAAGGACTGGAAATATTGTACTTTTTAAAGTAGGAATCGAAATAGATAATATATTATTTGAAATTATCGACCAAAGTGAACCTCTTCCAGGTCCGCTGCATGAAAAAGCCTTTGATAAAAACTTTCGAGTAGATTATCCAGAAATGCGATCCCGTGCGGGAATTGGGTTGGGTTTTTATTTTTGCCGCTTGGCGGTAGAAGCACATGGTGGTAAGATAGGCATTGAAGAAAGAAAGAAGGGTGAAGGAATGCGCTATTTTTTTACTCTTCCGAAATAAAGAAGGAGAATCTGCATGAAGAAAATATTGGTTGCCGATGATGATATTATGATTTGCGAGTCGATGAAAAATATATTAAAAACTACCGGAGTATTTGAGTCCGATTGTGCTTTTGATGGGGAAGAAATTATGCAAAAGATAAGGCAAAATAAATACGATGCTGTTTTGCTAGATATAGCTCTTCCAACTATGGATGGTTATACTCTACTTAAAAAAATTAGAGATATTATGCCCTCTTTGCCAGTGATTTTTTTAACCGGGACGGCCAAAGCAGATAAAGTAGTAGAAAGTGTGACAAAATATAAGCTAAACGGATTTGTCGAAAAACCTTTTAATGGGGAGACGGTTCTTCGGATTCTTCGTGACGTTATTAAAGTAGACTAGATATTTAAGGCTCTTGCTACTGCATCTAGCACTTTTTCAGGTGTAAATGGCTTTTCTATATAACCGGTAAGGTCATACTGGCTTATACTTTCGATCGTTTTCTTGGGGTCTCCTTTTCCGGTGACGAATATAATTGGCAATGAAGGATAAATTGCCCTAGCTTGTTTTAATATCTCATAGCCATTTAATTTGGGCATTTCAATATCCAGCAAAACGGCGGAATAGCGGTTTGATCGGATTTTATTGAGGGCTTCTTCGCCATCTTGGGCGGTATCGGTTAGGTAGCCACCGCCTTTTTTTAAGATGGTGCTTAAACTATGTACAATCATCTCTTCATCATCTGCAATCAAAATGCTCTTGGGAGCAATTGATTCGTAAGCCTTAACTATTTCAGCTGTGATTTTATTTTCGTTCTTTCTAATGGTTTCTTCTAGCGCCCATTTACAGATTAAAAGGGCGGTTTTGGGATTGCCATTTGATAATTTATGGATTTCCTCAAGAGAAATATCAGTAAATGGGGAAAGATCTTTTCCGCCAACTGTAGTAATCCGCCCTTTAATAAAAGCGTGTAATCCACTCAAAGAGAGTTTTCCTTCTTCGCTAAATGGAATTGGGGCTTCTAGGACAAAGGGATTATTTTTCCAACCAAGTTGGCTAAAGAAAAGTGCTTCTCTTTCTTTTACTGGGATAACCGAGGCTGGGACAGTAGGGGGACAGACTTGTGGTTTAAATTTATTATAAATAAACAAGAGAACTGTTACTAGTAATATGATAGCAACTGCTATTGAAGCATATACGAAAATATTTAAATTCTTTTCCCTGGAGTAACGTTGATTTGCTTGTGCTAACTTTTGGCCGGCCTCTTTGTTTTTGGGGTCAAGAAAAAGAGCAACTCTAAAATAACCAGCCGCCTCGGAATAACGTTTATTCTCAAGACTGTTTGTTCCATTATCGATATTTTGTTGAATCAGCATGGATTTTTCTACGGCTTGGATTGCTGGTTCAGGACCAGTTGGTTTTTCTAATATCAGTTTGCGGATTGCGCTCATAAGTTCTTTTTCGGTCAGTCCGGCGGGTGGGGGTGGAAGGCTAATTTTTTGTTGGAGAGGAACCCTGGTGGTTTCTGGAGTAGCTTTTCCAACCAGCAGAATCATTGCAATCTCTCCCACCGTAAAAGAATCTGATTTTCCTTCAAAAACATTCCCAGAGATATCTACAGCTGATAATTTGGCGAAATAGTTTCCTCGCTTAAATCCAACCGGTACTTCCCAGATTCCACGCCAAACATTGCTGCGGCGCTCATGTAACAAACTCAAAATCTTACCATCCGGCAAAGTGGCAGTGATTTGGGCGGTATCGATTGGGGATTCAACAATAATATGAACAAAATCGCCCGGTAGATATTCTTTGGGGATTGCTTGGGCAATTGATACAGCGGTAATAATAAAAGTTATCGCCAAAATAACCAGGAATATTTTTCTTGTCATTTTTTATTCTGTTCTTCCCTTTAGAGCAAACCACGGTTCCGCTTGATACGAAAGCGAAAGATAATTTGTCGCTAAACTTGGATCATTATAGTACGGATGATAAGCGTAGTCTACCCTAAATCCGGCGTAACCAAGTGATAATCCGCAGGTCCAATTGGTGCTGGCGTGACTATCTGTAGCGGCGTCAAGGCTTTGGTCTAGTCCTCCCCGCAGGGTAAGATATTCGCTTTGTTTCCATTCGGTTCCAAAATGAAAGGTAATAGGACGTCCGCTTTGTGCTGGAAGATCGGTGTCAAATGCCAGTAAAAGGTCTTTGCCAAAAGGTACTGGGCGAGCTGCAAATCCAATTTTGGTAATACCAGCAATGGATTCTTCAGCTCCCCCGCTTATTCTTAATACTCCGCCAAAAGAGACCGGCAAAAAGTTTTGCCTACATATTCCAAAGCTTAGATTTGGACTAAAAATATATTTCAGTCCAATGTCAGCGCTGGTGCCGGAAGCGTATTGTGAGATTCCGCCAGAAAACCCGCGGCTAAAAAATTTGATATTGCCACCTACAAAGACGTTGTTGGCATATTGAAAAAAACGGGCAAGGGGAGTGCTGTAAGATAAAAGAAAAAGGGAGTCATAGTAATCCGCTAGAGGCCCGGTGTCGGTAGGAATTCCGTTTACACCGGTCATGATTAATCCCGCCCCCACAGCTCCATATTCTGATGGAATCGATCCGCAAAGTTCAGTGTAATATACTTCGCCCATAAGATTAGTAAACATTGTCATGCCTTGTGGGCCTTTCAAGCCGGCCAATCCTGCAGGATTTATAAATGGTGCGTCAGCGTCGTCGGCAATCGCAGTAAAAGCGCGTCCCATTCCGAGCGGTCTTGCACCGCCTCCGACGGACATTGGGTCGTCAGTGCTGCCTACTACCGCGGCAAAGGCTTGATTTGCAAAAGTAATAATTATAAGGATTATAAGAAACAGTAATAATTTTTTCATTTTATAATTGCAATCTTTGATTTGCTTAAGGTTCTTACATTGGCGCCATCCTGAACATTAACCGTTACAATATATACTCCTGAACTAGCGATCTGTTTAAATGTTGTAATTCCATCCCAGAGAACTTCGTTTTCCCCTAGTTTTCCGCCGGTTTGGCCCGCACTAGCCACATACTGCCAGATACGTTCACCGCGTATATTATAGAGGTAAATGATTATATCCGCATCTTTGCTGAGAGAATATTTGATTGTAGTTGCCCCAGCTTGCGGATTAAAAGGATTAGGAGTGTTGGATACTGGTTTAGTAACAGTAATGGAGGGAGACTGGATAGAAAAGGCTTGTGGAAGAGTGGCCGTTTTTCCGTCATCATTTGTTACTGTAAGGTCCCAATAACCAATTGTTTTACCTGTAAGGTTAAATTGGCAGGATAGTCTGGTAGCTGAATTTACAATAATATTGCTGGCCAAAATATCGCTTTCGCCACTTTTTGTGAGTTTGGTGATTATTCCGCTCCTAAAATTGGCGCCGGTTATGGTTGCCGAAATTGATTGGTCATTAAATCCATTTTTTGGCTGGATAGCGGCCAGGGCAGGTGGTTGTGGGGTTGGTCGAAAAAATGAATATACACTACGCATAAAACCTTCGAAGAGCGAATGATTGGCATTGGTTAATGTTCCGGTTTGTTTATCACGCAGTTTACCGGCAAGGACATACGAGTTTGAGCGGGCAGTTGTTCCTCCAACGTCAAAGACTTCAGTAGAAATAAGATAATTTGAGCTTCTAGCCGCTGCCATAGCCATACTGCTGCACAAAATTAAGGTACAGGCCATGACTGCAAATTTATATTTCATTCTTTTTTAGATTATTAATAACTTACAATTACCAATCCAGCGGCACCAGAACCGCCAGTCCCGGCATTTTCACTGCCGCCGCCGCCACCGCCTCCGGGTCGGGTGCCAGAACCGCCCACCACGCTTGGATTAGCGGCATTTCCGCCGGCTCCGCCACCACCGCCACTGCCTCCAAATGGGCTGCCGCCGCCAGTGCCTCCGTTGGCACCATCAGATGCTTTTGAATTACTTCCGTTTGCTCCGCTAAGATTAATTGTTCCGCCCGAAGCTGTGCCTCCAAGTCCGGCTGTTGCCCCAGATCCAGTTGCTCCTCCATCGGCAGTTAAGGTTGAATTGCCAGCAAAACTGCTATTCCCACCGTTCGAATTGGCTCCCCCGCCGCTGCCCACGGTTACAGGAACATTGCCAGAAACATTTACCAGACCAGCACTGTAACTGCCGGCTCCACCACCGCCACCGCTAACATTGTTAGTTCCTGAAATTCCTCCGGCTCCACCGCCCCAAACTTGGACGTAAACTATTGAAATATTAGCTGGTTTAATCCAGGTCCCATTTGAGGTAAATACCTGAATATTGGAAGGAATGCCGGTAGAGGTTGCCCATGTTGGGTTAGCTGACCCACCTTGAGTTTGTAAAACTTGACCAGAGGAGCCAGCCGGTAATCTAGTCCAGCCAGAACCATTGCGATAGACAATATCGCCCTGAGCTTCAGAGGCAATGGTTAAATTAGCGATGCTTAAATTGGTTAA
>JBAZZR010000003.1:0-136588 GCA_041658665.1 Patescibacteria group bacterium | reverse complement strand
GCTACGGTTAATGCCACTCTCGCTCGAACTAATGACACCACTTACACCGTCACCTTCAGCGAAAAAGTTGATAAGACAACTGCCGAGACAGCCACTAATTACCCCGTTACCGGTACTTGTCTTGCTCCTGAAAATCCTTCGGCCGCAGTACTTCAAGCTAATGGTGTCGATGTTGTATTGACGATATCTACTACGGTTGGCTGTCATGTAACCGGTGCTTCTACCGTTATCGTTACTCCCGCCGCTACCATTACTGACGTTGCCGGTGTCGCAATTACTCCGAGTGCCGCGACCTATACTTTATTAGATACGACTGCGCCGACGATTATCAGTATTACCATGCCAGGTACGCCGTTTAAGGTGGGTGATACCCCGACTCTTACTATTGTCTTTAGTGAGGCTGTTGCTAGCTTTGCAAATGCCGACCTTACAACAATAGAAGGCGGAACATTAACTCCAGTGGCTACTGCTGATAATATTACTTGGACTTCTACCTTTACCCCAACTGATCCTTTATTGGATACAACAAATATAATTACAGTCGATGCGACCGGACTGACTGATACTCCTGCTTTAAACCCGGGAACTGGCACTATGAGTACTGCAAATTTCGTAGTTGATACTATTGAACCCACTGTCACCATTACTGATGATCAAACTGGAACAGCCAGCGATGTCGATAATACCGTACTTTATACCTTTGAATTTAGTGAAGACGTTCAAAATTTTGCCACCGCTGATGTTTCTGTAACCGCCGGTGGAACAAAAGGAGATTTTACCGCGACTGATGCTAATACCTATACCGTTTTAGTAACAGCCACTGATGGTAGTACTACAAACATCAGTATTACCGCTGCGGCTGCAGCTTTCACTGATTTGAACGGTAACGCGATGGCCGGCGATGCTACGAACGCTGCTCAAGTAGTCGATACTGTTAACCCGACAGTTCTTATCACCGACGATGAGGGAGATAACGTGGTTAGAGATGCTAATACGGTATTGGTTACTGCTACATTTAGTGAAGCGATGACTTCCGCCCCAACCGTCTCTATCGACGTATCGACTGGCGCTGATGCCGATATCTCGGCCGCCGCTATGACCGCGACCGGTGACCCGGCTGTTTGGACTTATAGCTGGAACGTTCCGGCTGGACATAGCGATGATACAGCCGTTGTAACTGTCGCCGGTTCAGATTTAAATGGTAATACTTATGGCGGGGCAACTCATGATGATTTTATAATTGATAATACCGCTCCGGTAATTAGTGCCGGGGCTGATGCCGGCGAAAAAACCGCTCTCTTTACTCATGTCGATCCATCCGCAACTGACGGCACTGGCCAAGGTCTTGCTACTTACGCTTGGAGTAAAGTTTCTGGTTTAGGAACAATAACCTTCAGCAGTGCCGCTACTTTGAATCCTGGAAATATTTCTGTTACAGCCGGCGCTTATGATAATTATGTAGCGAGATTAACAGTCACTGATGTGGCCGGGAATTCTTCGACTGACGACTTTACTTTTAGCTGGCTACCGGCGACTGGATTAGTTGCAACGATCTGGAGTCCAGCGGGCAGTGCGACTGGAGTAGCTATTGCCGTAGGTACGACGACGGTTACTTTCAACTCTAACATTACTCTTCTTGATGCGACGAAAGTAACTATTAAGAAAAACAGTGATAATTCGTCCGTAGCTAACGGTGCGGCTAGCGTTTCCGGAGGCAATGGAACCTCAGCTATTTTAGATATTCCATATAGTGTCTTAGCTAATAGTACGATGTATAGAATTAATATTGCCCAAAACGCGGTGAGAGATGCGGACGGTAATACTAACGCCGCGGCCGTTTCCTATTTTACAACCACGGCAGTTACTGACATCACCGACCCAACCGTTACCGCTCAAACTCCAGTTAACGGTGCGGCCAGTCAAGCCATTACTGTTTCTCCAACTGTCACTTTCTCAGAAGCTATGGACGCAACTACTGTTAATACTAATACCGTTCAGCTTCGTGCTCTAACTGGTGATGCAATTATTAATTCCGTAGTTACTTATGATGTCTCTTCGCATGTTGCGACGATTGACCCAGTAGCTAGCCTATCTAACAGCACTTCATATTATGTCTGGGTTAGTGGCGCTAAAGATGTAGCGGGAAATACTGTCACCGCCTACACCACAGGGGCTGATCAAGACTTTGGAACTGTGGCTGCTGGTGCTGCCCCAACTGTTACCGCTCAAACTCCAGTTAACGGTGCGGCCAGTCAAGCCATTACTGTTTCTCCAACTGTCACTTTCTCAGAAGCTATGGACGCAACTACTGTTAATACTAATACCGTTCAACTGCGTGCTTTAACTGGTGATGCAATTATTAATTCCGTAGTTACTTATACTGGTACCACTGCCACCATTGATCCAGTTGATAGCTTAGCTAACGGTACTTCATATTATGTCTGGGTCAGTGGCGCTAAGAATGCCGCTGGAACTACTATGACCGCTTACACGACCGGTGCTGATCAAGATTTTGGCACGGTGGCTTTAGGCAACGGAACCTTAGCTGTAACTGGCATCAGTTCTATTGAGACCTTTGCTGCGGTAGCTGGTGGTTGGCCGGATGGCGATTCTTCGACCGCCGATGGTTGGTCTTGGACATTTGATATTACTGTTCCTACTACCGAAACTAGCTTTGCGATGAAGTTCGCTAATTGGGCTAGCGGTAGTAATACTATTGCCGCGGCGAGTAACATTCGCTTCTTTACCGCTCAAGCTTCCGCTAACGCCGATGCCGATCATGCCAGATTAATTACCGTCGCAGGAACTGATAGTACAGCAATTACTTTAACTAGTGATTTAGACGCCGCCACGGCTGGTCGTCAAATCCAAGTTACTGTTCAAGCTCAGATTCCGACTGGTTCGGCCGCTGGTTCTTACTCGACACAATACGGAGTTACTTCTAATTAAGGACCAACGATAAAATAGTTGATTTACTGGGGGAAGAAATTATTCTTCCCCCGACTGAATTAATTATTATTTCGATATAATTTAGATTAAAAATAAAAATATGATTAAAAAGACTTTAGGTCTGGTCATAATTATGATGGCCTTATTTTTAGGAAGTTATGTTTTGACCGCTAAGGCCTCCTCCGTCACCGGCGATTTAAACACTGGTCTAAATAGCAATGTCGGCAATATGGACGGCGTGGTGGTTGCCGCCCCGACCCCGTCTCCGGCCGCTACTACCTATTCCAGTACACAGAGCGTTACTCTCGCCGCGGCCGGTTCTACCGCTATCTGTTATACAATTGATGGCTCAACGCCTAGTTGTTCTAACGCTACTGCTTGTAGCGCCGGTACTCTATACTCCGGAGCTATTTCTATTACTTCTACCAAAACTATTAAAAGTTTAGCCTGTTATAATAATAATTCCGCTGGTCCAGTGGCCACTTCCGTTTATACTATTAGCAGTTCTTCTTCTGGCGGTTCTAGTGGCGGTAGTCCAGCCACTGTCTATTGTAGTTCAGCTACTTATTCAGACTGGGGTGCCTCTTGCTTCGGTAATATTCAAACCCGTTCCGTTCTTACTAGTACTCCTAGTAGTTGTACTTTAACTACTGCTCAACAAGCAGCTGCTCAAAGAACTTGTCAAACCACTGTCGCTACTTCTACCCCTCCTACTACTTCGACTCCTCCGTCCGCCTCAACTCCTTTAACTACTCCGGCTCCGGTTTCGGCGACTTCAGCCGCTGAACAGATAAAAAATATTGTCGCGGAAGCAGCAACTATTCAGGGGCGTAGCGTTGCGTCAGTTTTGGCTGCTGTCGGTGTTATGCAAAATACCAAAGCCGAGGCGGCAGCGGAACTTAAATATACCAATACATTAGTTAGTGGTTTAAAAAATGTGACGAGCGAAATTAAAGCAGCGATTACTAATTTCGTAAATTATGGCACACCCACTACTTTAAAATTAGGAGCAGGAGAACGGGCGGGTGTAGTCAGTTCTTATAAATCTGCTTTTGGCAAGATACCTTCGACAGAGACGGAATGGTCTGATGCTATTAAAATCGGTAATGGTCGCTGGCCGAGCGAGAAAAGTACAGCGGCTGAGACTAAAGCAGTCTCGGAGTTTAAAAAAGTTTACAAGCGTGCCCCTAATATGAAACAGACTAATGATAGCGCCGCGGTGACCGTAATCGCTTATGGTTTAAGACCAACTAACCGAAACACTAATAGTGAGAAAGCGGCTATTAAAAGTTTTAAAGCAATTTATGGTCATTCTCCAGTTAGTGCTTTAGCTTGGGATATTGTTCGGGCAATCGCTTATTCAGGAGCGAAAAAATAAATTTTAGTGTCGAAACAAGGAGAAAGAGACAAGAAAGATAAAATTTTTGAAAAATTAAAACAATAAAATATAAACCTATGAAAACGTCTAAGATTTTATCTTTTATTTTCTTTCTAGCGGCCGGTTTATTTATTTCTTTTTCTTCCGCCCACGCCGCGGTGAGCGCTACTACTACTAATCTGATCGCTTCGCCTACTTGGGTGAAAGGGAATAGTGCTACAACAAGCGCTATCCGAATTTCTTTAACTGGTACCGGGGAAACACTTACGGCAGTGACCGTCGGAGTGGCCGACGCGGGCAGTACGGGGTTTTCTACTAGCGATTTAGCGGCGCTAGCTACGAGCAGCAGTTCAGGGATTTCTTTATATAGTGAAGCTAGTGGATTTTTAGAAGCTTCCTCTACTCCCGTTTGGACTGGTTCTGGATTATTTTTAACTGCGCTTACTTTAAAGGATTCTATAACACTCTCTGAAACACCGAGCGTGTTTTTTGTTGTTTTTAAAACAGCTGCCGACTTAAATTCTGATACGCATGAATTTATAATCTCGATGGCTTCTGATAGTATTACTACTAGCGATGTATCGCCAACAATCTCGGCTGTTTCTACGGCGCCGCTTCGTTTGGATGCAATCGCACCGGCTAATATTTTAGGTGATAATTTCATTTTAGGGAATAATCAGATTCTAGCGAGGAATGGCTCGTCTATTGGTATGGAGGGTAGCGTAGTAAAAGTTTATGATATGGATGGCACAACGTTTTTAGGGCAAGCTACGTTAGGGCCAGCGGGTAATTTTGCGCCAATTTCAATTAATACCACGACTTATACAAGCGTAAAAACGCGAGTTAGTGATCAGGCGGGTAATTTATCAAATTTGGTTACGGTAGTGGCCGACGCGGCTCCATACATTAGTTCTGCCGCTGCGTTTACGGATAGAATTATTTTAGATTTAAGTGAAAATGTCGACGGGATGCAAGCGATGAACTGTGCCCCTAATTATATTATCAACGCTACCTCGACGACTTGTGGCGGTGCGGGTAATCCCTTTATAGATTTTTCGGGAACGAAAATAACTATTCGCGGTCTTAATTTATCAGGCACCGTTTCTTTTTCTGTCCCGACTTCTACCACAATTACGGATTTAAGCGGAGCAAATAATAGACTCACCGCCTATGCTAGTTCAAGTATGCCCGTTCAAGTTCTTAGTCTGCCCAATATTACTAATATAAGCCCTCGATCTGGCGCCGTAGGCGCGACGGTAACAATTACTGGTACGGGGTTTGGTACTCTCGGAGAGGGCAGTATTGGTGATAATAATCATAAAGTTCTCTTCTCTGGTGGATTCAGCCAGCAAACTGGTCCGCTTCCTCCGATCGAAGCAGATTATACCGGGGCAACCTGGTCGACCTCATCTATTGTAGTAAAAGTCCCTGACGGCGCGCAAGGTGGCCCAGTCAATATTAAGGCTGGTGATCTAATGAATGACATGGGACAAAATACTTTTTTTGATATCGCTGGCACCTATACGGCAAAAGTATATTATTCAGCGGGAACCTCGACGCCGATGACGGATGAAGACAACTCTAATATTCGGATCGTTATTGGTGGAACGAATGGTGAGACGGTTTACGCTGTTGGTGATGGATATATGACTTATGACGCCGATACTAATCGATTTTCTATTACGGGGGTTTCTTCTATGGGCTATACTTGGGCTTATGATATAACCGGAACGCATTTAAATTCTTCCGGTAAAGAAGTCAACACGGGAACGACTCAAAATTTATTTATGCCCGCGACGACGCGAATTATTTCTGGGACGATGACGCTTGGTTCGTCTTGTAGCGACGGCGGACGAAATAAAAGAGTAGTCGTGTTTGCTGCGCCCGAGAGTATTAGCACGGGTTTTAAAGAAGCTAATCCGGCTTTTTTTACGACGAACGGTAGTTGTGTCGCTAATTACGCGATTGGTGTTTCCTCTAATGGTGTTTATAGAATTGAAGCACATATCCAGCCTTCAACGGTTGGTGGTATTACGGCCTCAACTTCATTCACCGATCCCGAATCGCAGTTGGCGACTATTTCTGATTCCGTCTTAACATCTACAAACAATTTTATTTTTTCTGCAGCCACGCATAAAATCGTTGGTCATGTTGAAAAACCGTCAGGTAATTTTGGTAGCGAAGAGCGAGGTAAATTATGGGTCTTTGCCTATCAACCGCAAGAAGGAAAGGGAACTGGTGCGCAAGTAGCGGAGAATGGCACTTTTACTCTTAATGTTTCTAGAGGAATGTGGAAAATAGGAGTAGGCGGAGATAATATGCCTTTTCCGGTTGAAGTGCAGGTTGAAGTTGATGATACTTATTTAGTCGGTCAGCCCGATAAAGGCCCGACAATTATAATCGCTCCGCCTTCTGATTTTATTGAAGGTTATGTTAAAGACGCGGCGGGTAATGGTCTCGCTAATGTTTCTCTCTATGCTTGGCTAGAAGGCGGTCCAGGAAATGGTAATGCTCAAACGGACAGTCAAGGATATTATAAAATGTATGTTGGCCCGGGAAATAATTATCATATTGGCGCGAATTCACAGTCATTTGGGTTTTTAGGTGAACAACAGGGAATTGTTGTCAGTTCCGAAACTCATCCGACGGTTAACTTTAATGTTAGTTCGTCTAATAATTATACGGTGTCTGGGACGGTTACTAAGGGTGGCGTCGGCTTACAGCAAGCTTTTATATTTATTACCGAGGGGGAGCGTGGACAAATGTTGGGTAGTGGCGGCACTGATTCCGGAGGGGCATATTCGGCGCGTATTTCTGGCGGTAGTAATCGTTGGATTCATGTCGGATTACCCGGGAAAGGCGAAGTGTATAAAGAAAATTTAGGAACAATTAGCACTAGCACCGTACAGAATATTACTTTACTCGCCTCGACTATTAAGGTTCGGATTTCTCCGGCGACTGATTTTTCTCAAGCATTTATTGGCGTTCATAGTGATCAGGGCGGCGGATTTTCGGATGTTGATGTGGCCGCGGGGGGCTCTCTTTATCGAGAATATCAGATTGATATCCCTCGTCCTGGTTCTGGGTCAACCACTTATTACGTGGAAGGAGGTATTCCGGGCTATGGACCGTTAGTGCAAAATACTATTGTGGTAAATAGTAATGGGACATTTACTGAAGCGAGTGGAACGGCTAACGACGGCATTATTGAATATACTTTAGGAGGATTTTATTCTGTCTCGGGGACGGTAACGGGTAGCGATAGTAATGGCGGCGCCTGGATTTGGACCTCGGGATCAAATGGCGGTGGTGGTGCGCAAACAGCGGATGATGGAACTTATACTTTGAAATTAAGAAATGGCACCTATGATATCGGCGTCGGTAAGCCGGGTTATATTGGTAATAAAATTACAGTAACAGTTAGTGGGGCGCCTTTAACTGGTAAAGATTTAACCCTTTCCGCCGCTGAGAGTACTATAGCGGGAACCGTTTATCTCCCGAACGGAGTAACTAAGGTTACTAACGCGCGAGTTTGGGCACAAAATAATACTGGTGGCTGGTCAGGCGGATCAACCGATGCTAACGGTACTTATTCTTTAAATGTTGGCAGTGGTAATTGGAACGTTCAGGCCGCTTATGATGGCTACAATTCGACTTCGACATTAGTTACCGCGCCGGCGACGGGCACAAATATAACTCTAGCGACAATTGTCGGTTTTTCTGCAAATTTAAAAAATTCACCAATTACGCCCTCTTCTGGGGGAATTATTCAGGAGGATGGAATTAAAGTTGATTTTCCTAAAAATTCTTTAGGGACTGGTTCGAGCGCTGGTACAGTCGAAGTAAAAAATACGACTAATGTTCCGACCGTTGCCTCTACAAAAGTTATTGGCAATGCTCGTGATATTACCGCGCGTAACAGCTCTAACCAAAATATTACAACCTTGTCGGGCAGTATTACGATTGAATTCACTGTGACCAAAGCTGAGATTGAAGAACAAGGTCTTTCTTTTTCTCAGGTCCAGGGAATGAAAATTTCTTATTGGGACTCTACCGCTAATAACTGGGTGGAAATTCCTACTTCAGTAACTTTACATCCGGCCACTGCCGCTTCGCTAAACGATTTAGATTCCGATCCGGCAGTAACACTTTCTGGAACAGTATCCCATTTATCCTCATTCGCGCCGACTGTTCCGGCCGACGATGCTCCCGCCACACCTTCGGGATTAGCGGCGACGCTCTATCGGCCGACTCAAATTAATCTTTCCTGGAGTGCGGTAAGCGGAGCAACTAGTTATGATATATATAGAAATACTTCTGGGTCAGGAGATTTCCCAAGAATAGGATCTGAACCAACTGTTGCGTCGGGACTCACTACGACTTATTCTGATTCGGGGCTCGCTACTAGTACCATTTATTACTATAAAATTTCGGCCTTGAATGCTTCAGGCGAGTCGGCTGCTTCGGCGGTGGCTTCTACGACTACAACTATACCCTCCTCCGTCACTGGCGATTTAAACACCGGTCTAAATAGTAATGTCGGCAATATGGACGGCGTGGTGGTTGCCGCCCCGACCCCGTCTCCGGCCGCTAGTACCTATTCCAGTACACAGAGCGTTACTCTCGCCGCGGCTGGTTCTACCGCTATCTGTTATACGGTTGATGGTTCAACACCTAGCTGTTCTAACGCTACTACTTGTAGCGCCGGTACTCTATACTCCGGAGCTATTTCTATTACTTCTACCAAAACTATTAAAAGTTTAGCCTGTTATAATAATAATTCCGCTGGTCCAGTGGCTACTTCTGTTTATACTATTAGTAGCTCTTCTTCCGGCAGTACTGGTGGCGGTAGTCCGGCCACTGTCTATTGTAGTTCAGTTACTTATTCAGACTGGGGCGCCTCTTGCTTCGGCAATATTCAAACCCGTTCCGTTCTTACTAGTACTCCTAGTAGTTGTACTTTAATCACTGCTCAACAAGCAGCTGCTCAAAGGACTTGTCAAACCACTGTTGCTACTTCTACCCCTCCTACTACTTCGACTCTTCCGCCCGCTTCAACTCCTTCAACTCCTTCGACTCCTCCGGCTCCGGTTTCCCCGATTAGTAATGTTTTAGGAAATATTGCTACTGAGTCTGGAATTGTTAGCGCTAATAATACGGCAACCCTGTTAACATATTTAGGTAAAAAAGCTAATGCTCTTAGTGAACAGGCGAGTCTAGTAAAATACAAAACAATTTTAGGGCAAGATAAAAAAATTACGACGGATGAAAAAGAAAGTATCAATGATTTTATCGTCTACGGTACCCCGACTACGCAGCGTCTCGGCGTTGGTGAACGAGCAGGAGTTACTAATTCTTATTATCAGGCTTATGGTAAATTACCAAATGCTGGAGGAGAATGGTCTGATGTGTTGAAGATTGCTAGTGGTCGCTGGCCGAGTGAGCGAAATATAGCGGCAGAAAATCAGGCGAAATTAGAGTTTAAAAAAGTCTATGCCCGTAACGCGGTGATGGCTAATAAGGCCGACTCTAACGCGATTATGGTTATCGCTTATGGATTATTGCCGACGCAACGTAATTTAGCGAGCGAAGCGGCGGCTATTAAAAGTTTCCGCTGGGTCTATGGCCATCAGCCAGTCAATGCTTTAGCTTGGAATGTTGTTCGGGCGGTTTCTTATAGCGGCGCTAAGAAATAAAAAAGAGAGATAAAAAATAATAGGAAACAATAAAATAAATAAATATATTTAATATTAGATAAAAAGAACCGTAGAGCGGTTCTTTTTATATTAACTTTTTCGATATAAATTTTTGACAAGTAGTCTAAAAAAGGATTATTATTTAAATAGACAGATTGATGAATAGTCGGATGTATAAATAAACTAATTTTTAAAATATGGCTAAAGAAAATTATAATTATGAGTTAGATTTTGACAGTGAGAAAAAACTAGCTAAAAGTTCGGAAGCTAAAAATTTAGATGATACTAAATTACGACCTAGCTCCGAACAGAATATAGACGATAGTCAAAACGATGAGTCGCTGGATGATTTAGATTTAGCGCGTGCTCATCAAGAGGCGATTATGAGAGAGAAAAAAAGGAAGGAGCTCGAAGAAGAGGCTAACAGACTTAAGGCCGAAGAGCGGATAAAATGTTTGGATGAAGACCGAGAAGAAAATAGTCGGATGTATCACCGTGGGTAACTTTATTTTACCCTTATCGGTTTAAAGCTAAAACGGTGAATTGGACAGGGGCCGTATTCTTTTATTTTTTCTAAATGGAGCTTGGTCCCGTAGCCTTTATGTTTTTTAAATAAATACTCGGGATATTTTTTGTCGATTTCTGACATGAGCCAGTCGCGGCTGACTTTAGCGATTATTGAAGCGGCGGCGATAGTCCAGACTTTAGCATCACCTTTGATGATAGCGGTTTGTGGTTTCGCTAATTTAGGAATTTTAAAAGCACCATCTAGAAGAATATAATCGGGGCTAACCGCGATTTTTTTTATAGCGTGGCGCATCGCTAAAAAACTAGCTTGGAGAATATTAATCTTATCAATTACTAAATTATCCACGACGCCAATTTCTACGGCTAAGGCCTTTTCTCTGATGATAGTAAAAAGTTTTTCTCGTTTTTGGGCGGTTAGTTTTTTAGAATCATTAACTAAAGCCAAATCAGAGTTAGTTATTTTAAAATTAGAATCAATTACGACACAAGCGGCGACAACCGGTCCGGCTAGAGGGCCGCGTCCGGCTTCGTCGACTCCGCCGATAAGCCGGTAACCGAGCTTAAAATATTCTTGTTCGGTATCTAGATTTATCATATTTAAGATTATATCATGAGTTGTCTTATTATGTTATCTTGATATTTACAAACAAAATTATCTGTGACAGACTATAAATAGTTTAGCCCAGGTGGTGAAATTGGTAGACACGCAGTGTTCAGAACGCTGTGGGAGCAATCCCATGGGGGTCCAAATCCCCCCCCGGGCACCGTTCTGTTCTTTATTAATTAATTAATCGTTTTTCAATAAACATCGAGGTGTGATATGGACCCGCAATCAGCTCTTTTTTCTATTGTTCCGGAAATTAAGTCCTATGGTCAATATGGCGGAAAATATTTATTGTCGCTCATTTTTCAGGAGCCTAAGGCAATTCCCTCTCTAAGTAGAGATAAACATCTTAAGGAGAAAATAGCTAATATTATCGCTATTGGCGAGAATCCGGAAACTAGCATTTTCTGTCCCGTTTGTCGTCGGCATAAAGTTAGTTATTTTATCCTACCCGACTTGAATAATTTCAGCCCTTGTTTCCGGCAGACTTGCTGTGGGCTAGAGAAATGTCAAAAGAAACTACTTAAGACTTTTCAAGCCAAAGAGGAAAATTTATTGCCCTTTAGTCTAGGAACCCTCTTTCTTTTTCAAGATGATAGTGAGCGATTTATTATTTGTAAATTCTTTAGAGAGGTTTTTGAAATTTCTAAAAATATTGGTGGCATTGAGTTTATTAATCAATGCCAGGAAATTTTTTGTCCGTCTCAAGAATTACCCGAAGAAGTAGCCGGATAGTATTTCCTCTATTTGATTGGATAAAGCCCTGTAATTTTACGGGGCTTTTTTCTTGTTTATTCCTTGACCAGCCGTATATAATAATTTATCCTTATAATAGTTTATTAATCAGGTCGTTTGGCTCAGCTGGTTAGAGCGCCGCGTTCACATCGCGGAGGTCAGTGGTTCGAATCCACTAACGACCACTTACTAAAAAATGCTTTTTCTGTCAAAACGTGATAAAATAAAGCTATAATTAAATAATTATAATTTTATGAAACTGATTTTGCGCTTAATTATTAATGCCTTATTTTTGCTCATCGCGCCGCTTATTTTTAGCAGCGTGGTCGTTTCCGGTTGGTGGGTCGCTATTATAACCGCGCTTATTCTAGGAATCGTTAATGCGGTTATTCGTCCGCTACTTATTATCCTAACCCTGCCAATTAATATTTTGACTCTCGGACTTTTTACTTTAGTTATTAATGGTCTGCTTGTTCTACTTGTTTCCAGCATCGTTAAAGGTTTTTTTGTGGGCGGTTTATGGACAGCAATTGGCTTGTCGCTCTGGCTCTGGATCGGCTCTTGGCTGAGTAACGGGCTAATTAGCGAGAAAGATTTGAAAACTGATCATGCTTAATATCTACGCCGAAGTTGGTTGCTTCGGTCTTTGAGTGGCGCCATAATTAGCGAGGGAGAATTTAAATTTTAGCTTTAAAAGTATGAGCGAGAAATTACCCGGCTTGAAAATATTAGGTAAAATTGATCTTGATAAACTCTCGGAATCTAAATGGGATAATAAGCCTCAAGTACCTCGGCCCGAAAAATATTCGCCTGATTTGAAAACGAGTTTAAGGTCTATGTCCGAACGTTTAAATTCGGAGTATGGCGATTTTTGTACGGCTGACGGACAGATGAAAATGATTGGTCGAGACGCAGATTATGATCAGGAGCGGATGGCGGAGAAAATTAAAGGGTTTGCGGAAGATGAATTTAAGACTCCGGAAAAATTTTTAGCGGATCGCGAAAAGAACCCGAGCAACATTACGGAGATCGCTATGACCTTATTGTTTAATAAGATTTTAGGCCAGGAATTTGTTACTGTTCGCGCCTCTACTTATGATGATTATGAAAATGGTGCCGATCAGTTGATTATTGATAAAAAAACCGGAGCGGTCGTTTGCGGCGTGGATGATGTTATTGGTAATGTCGGCGATGACGGCGGTGAGAAGAAAGAAGAAAAAATGCGCCGGAAAATGATAGAGGGTAAGGGCGCTAGAATTAAATATGGCGCTACCTGCCAAAACGGAAAATTAATCAGAAAAGAATTAGGTCATATCCCCTTGTTTTATCTGGCCTTGAGTAAGGTCGAGTTGAATAATCTATTAAAGTCTTTAACAGCCGACTCGGCTCTGGCCGTGTCCGATCAGACAGAGAAATCGGTCTATGCTAAATTAGTTTATTCTTTAAAACAACAAGCCCAGGAGTATGTCTATAATAAAAATTTAGATCCTCGGCTTCGAGATAATCTAGGCAATTTTGACAGATCTTTAGCTAAGATGATCGCTTACGCCCAATAAAATAATAATTAATAATTAAGAATTATCGTAATAAACTATGTCGCCGTTATTTTTATACAATACTTTGTCTCTAAAAAAAGAAGAATTTAAGCCAATTAAGTCGGGTGAGGTTGGTCTTTATACTTGTGGCCCGACCGTTTATAATTATGCCCATATCGGCAATTTACGGACTTATCTATTTGAAGATTTCTTGGTTCGTGTTTTAGAATATAACGGCTATAACGTTAAACATATTACCAATATTACTGACGTCGGCCATTTAACTGGCGATATGGACATGGGGGAAGATAAGCTCGAAGTCGGCGCCAAACGGGAAGGAAAAAGCGCTTGGGATATTGCCGAATTTTATACGGAGGCTTTTAAAAAAGATTTAGCGGCTTTGAATATTTTAGAACCGGATATTTGGTGTAAAGCGACGGGTTATATTAAAGAGCAGGTAGAGATGATTGAAATTTTAAAGGATAAGGGGTTTACTTATCAGACTTCTGATGGAATATATTTTGATACGTCCAAAATTAAAGACTATAATAAATTAAGCCATTTGCCACTCGAAAAATTAAAGGAGGGCGCGCGTATTGAAATAAATCCGGAAAAGAAGAACCCGACCGATTTCGCCCTTTGGAAATTTTCTCTAATGCTTAAAGCGGGGGAAGCGAAGCGACAAATGGAATGGCCGTCGCCTTGGGGCGTTGGTTTTCCGGGCTGGCATATTGAATGTTCGGCCATGAGTTTAAAATTTCTAAAAGATCAATTAGATATTCATTGCGGCGGTATCGATCACATTAATATCCATCATACTAATGAGATTGCTCAATCCGAAGCCGCCACGGGGAAGAAATTTTTCAATTATTGGTTGCATGGAGCCTTCCTTAATATAAGCGGTGGTAAAAAAATGGCTAAAGCCACGGAAAATTTTTTGACGCTTGAAAACGCCTTGATTAAGAAGGGAGTTAATCCCCTCGCCTATCGTTTTGCGTCTCTACAGACTCATTACCGTAAACCGATAGAATATAGTGAAGAAGGGATCAAGCAGGCCGAGGACGGTTTAAATAGTTTATTAAATCAAGTAGCGAATTTAGGAGAAACGAGAGGTACGGTTAGTGTCGAGTTTAAGGATAAATTTTTAGCCGTTATTAATGATGATTTGAATTTACCTCAGGCCTTGGCTTTGGTCGCTGCCGTTTTGAAATCAAAATTGAGTCCGGCGGATAAGAAAGCGACTATCTTAGATTTCGATAAAGTTTTCGGTTTAGGTTTAGATAAAGCCGCGCGACTAGTAGATAAAGAATTGAAGTTCACGGATTTGCCAGAGTCGCTTCAAACTCTAGTTTTAAAACGCCACGCCGCCCGTGAAATAAAGGATTGGGTTCTCGCCGATGCGCTCCGGAAAAGTATTGAAGAGAAAGGTTATCTTATGGAAGATACGAAAGACGGCTATAAGTTGAGTCATAAGAAATAATTTTGATGCCTGTAAATTTTTGGGAAAAATTAAAAAAGAGCAAGAGGCCGATTTTAGCTCTGGCGCCTCTGGCTGGTTTTACCGACTCGGCCTTTCGACAGATTTGTAAAAAATATGGCGCTGATGTCTTGTATAGTGAGATGGCTTCGGCGGCGGCTCTTTTTTATCGAGCCGGAAAATCAGCTAGTGTTTCCAGTAGTAGTATTCTAAAAGAAGGTAACTCGGAAAAGAATGCTACTCTTAAACTATTAAATTTTCAGCGTCGGGTAGAAAAGTATTATGTCGTCCAATTATTTGGTAGTAATCCAGAACATTTTGCGGTAGCTACAGAAATAATAACTAAGAAGGTTAAACCAGACGGAATCGATATTAATTTTGGTTGTCCGGTGCCGAAGATTGTTAAGCAGGGAGCCGGCAGTGGTCTAATGAAAAATTTAAAACAGTCGCGGGCTGTTATTGAGGCGGTATTAGCCAATACTAATTTGCCCGTATCTATCAAGATTAGAGCTCAGGCCGGAACAGTCGACGCTCGGCGGTTTTTGAAAAATATTTCTGATTTACCTGTTTCAGCCGTGATGATCCATGGGCGAACGCTCAATGAAGGGTTTGCCGGACCGGCTAATTGGCAACTAATAAAAGAAGCGAGAAAATATTTCCGAGGTGTTATTTTAGCTAATGGCGGGATTAATGATTTAGCGGAGGCGCAGCGCGCCTTGAAGTTAAGTAAAGCCGATGGTCTTGGTTTAGCTCGTGGTATCTTGGGTCGGCCTTGGCTATTTAAGGAAATAAAAAATGGGAAAGTTATTAATTTAAAAACGAAACAAATTTTTAAAATCGCTCTAGACCACGCCGCCCAGGAACAAAAATTAAAAGGGAAGAACGGAATCATTGAACTGCGCAAACATTTAGTTTGGTACGTGCAAGGGATGGATGGCGCTGCGAAATTAAGAGAGCGGCTGGTAAGGTCGAGCAGTTTGAACGAAATTAAAAATATTTTGAAATAATATGCAAGAAAAATACAACCCACCAGTAGAAAAGAAGGAGGGTTATGACGTTAGCGCCACCGTTTATTTGATGCGGCATCCCCATAAAGAAACATTTGATGGCGATATTAGCCCGAAGGGCGAGGAAGACGCTGAAAAACTGCGAATATTATTTGATCGATACCAAAAGATGTATGAGACCGATGAGTTGGAAGTGAGCCATTCTGGACACAAAAGACCGCGCCAAGCCGCTCGGATACTTATTAAAGCTGGCCCCGGAGATTTAGAAAATAATATCCGGCCCGGTTTGGCTTTTATCGGTTCTGATGAATTTGATAAGAAATATCAAGAACTTACCGAACAAAATAAGGGCGATGAATCCGCTGCGGTACAAATGGTGATTGATACGGGGGATAAAAGATTTGATTCAGAATCATTAAGTTCGGTAGAAATCAGCCAAAAAGTCGCACAGGAACTTTTAGCTATCGTGGAACAGACAAAAACTTATAAATCCGGAACTAAAAAACCAATCGTGCTTATTTCTCATGCTGGTCTCATCGAAAATTTTTTGGTTGATTTACTAGAAAAACGATCAGCCGAAGAGAGCCTTAAGGCGATTGGCGGCAATCTCGATTTTTTAGAAGATTTACGTTTATATATAAGTCGACGTAGCCCGACCGAGGTTTCCTTAAAATATCGGTTTCGTGATGTTCGGGGTGAACTCAGTGAAGAAAAATTACGGCAGTTAGCTGGTAAAGTTTAATTGGATAAAATTATGTCTTGGAATAAGTATTATACTAGTAAAGCCGAATCGGTAACTTTTATTTTTGGCGAACTATCTTATTATGATTCATTTTTGATTACTGAGAAGTTAACGGGTTGTAAAGAGAGTTATGCTAGTTATCTAGACCGTCAGAATCGGGTTTTTAGTGAACATACTTGGACCGAGGATGAGGAGAAAAAAGCGGAAATTGGTTATAAATTTTTTACGAATCAAAAAAAAGTTAAGGAATATATTAAAAAAACTTTAGAGATAGTCAGTGAAGTTGACCAATTAAAAAAAGAAATTGACCATTTTCCAGTTAATCGATTGGCGGCCAAACAGATTCTCGATTTAGTTAAAAAATCGGCGCTTCTTTATAATGAATCGATGGGCTATTATTTTTTATCTCAACCAGAGTATACGGCTAAGCTTAATCGTTTTTTGCTAAGAGAACTTAATAAGTATGTACCCGACAATAAATTACAGGAGAAATTTTTAGCCCTTATTAAATCGGATCGGCCGACTTGTCTAGAGGAAGAGAGAAAAAACTGGTTACAAAAAATTTCTATTCCTTATAAGAAAGGAAAGTTAGACCCAGAAGAATTGTCTACCCGGATAGCTTGTCAGATAAATCTTTATAAATATTTACCGGCTAGTTCGCAGTTTGGGACTTGGGATAAAAAACATTACCAAAAATTATTACAAGCTGAATCAACTAAGAGCTTATCAATTTTAGAACATGAATTAAAAGAAATAAGTAGTCGAGGTCTAAAAACCAGGAATAGTCAGCTTAAGATTGCGGAGTTTTATCAACTTCCTCAGTCGTTACTAGAAAAAATAAAGACTATTAGAGTTTTAAGTTGGTTGCGACTAGAAGCCCATCTCAAAGGTTGGGCCTTTCTCCTTTATTTAGGGCCGCTATTAGTATCTAGAACGGCCGCTATATTCAATTTGCCGAAAGAAGATGTGTTTAATTTAACTTTTCCTGAATTTATTAAATTGTTAAAGGGAAATTTCAAATTAACCGCGGAACATCGTAAACGGCGTGGCGGTAATATCTTAGCTCTAATAACACCGGAAAAAGGGTATGAAATTTTTTGGGGTAAAGAAGCCGAAAGAAAATATCAGGCGGAATTAGCAGAAGAGATAGTTTCAGTGTCGGAGTTTTTTGGCCAGGCCGCTAGTGGCCGCGGTAAGATTCGAGGTAGAGTATTTGTTTTTAAATGGGGAGAAAAAGATATTGATAAAAAAATCTATAATTTTCCCGAGGGGAGAATATTAGTAGCCGGACAAACTATGCCGCAATTTATGCCGGCTATTTATAAGGCTAAAGCCATTATTACTAATGAAGGTGGAATGTTATGTCATGCGGCCATTGTTTCTCGCGAACTAAAGATTCCCGCCATCATCGGTACAAAGGTGGCCACCGAAATTTTAAAAGATGGAGACGAAGTTGAACTTGATCTCGATAAAGGGCGAATAATTATTCTAAAATAAATATGATAACTAAGCCTAAAATTGATTCGCTTATCAAGAAATATAATTTAGCTGATTCCGAGTGGATTTATAAAGGTTTCCATGGGATTTTTCATACTTTTTTTCCGGTCGGTCAAACTGGTCCAGCGGTGCAGAGTTTTTTAAGCCAGCGGGCGGTCAGGACTATTTTTTTTGCTAAAGATAATTATATTCATTGGTATTGGAATGAAAATGATTTAACTTTTATTCGAGAGGAGTTTTTTAAGCGGTTAAAGAAAAATAAGAATTATTTGGCTAATTTAAAAAAAGCTTGGGCTCGAAAAATTAAAATTTTTGAAATAGTCCTAAAAAAAATAGATCATTTAGACCTCGCTAAACTGTCTAATCAGGATTTAGTGAAGGCCTATAATTCTTTCTATGAAGCCTACTCGGAAGAGTTTAAATATTTTATGGTGCTCGGCGACGCTATTTCTATGCCCGCGGAAAAATATTTAGTGCCGGAATTCAAAAAAGTTTTGGGCCCTAATTTTGCCCAAGATTTTCCGGCTTTATTAGCGACTCGGCATTTATCGTTTATTGAAGAAGAGGCGCTCGCGCGTGAAAAACTAATTCAGAAGCTAGCGATTGGTAAAAAATTAAAGGAGCAAGAATTATCAGCTCATGCCGCTAAGTATTTTTATATTACTAATAATTATGCCCGCGGCGTTAGACTCACGGGAACGGATTTTAAACAATTAATTATTGCGGGTTTAAAGAACCGGAGAATCGGACGGACGGGTAGTTTAAAACAAGCTTGGAGCAAGAAACAGAAGATAATTAAAAAATATAAATTAACGATTTGGCAAAAAACTCTTTTATGGCTTATGGACGAATTTTTTGGTATACAAGATACGAGAAAGAAGTATGTTTTGATAGCTAATTTTTATCAATTTAAATTTTTAGAGGAAATTTCTCGGCGGACAAAAATTTCTTTGGTTTATTTGAAATATTTAATTTTTCCGGAAGTGGCCGATTGCTTGCGCGGCAAAATTTCTCGTCAGGTTTTAAAGTCGAGAATAAAGGGAAGCGCTTGTTTACAGACGGCGGCCGGTTTTTATTTATTCTCTGGCCGAGATTATCGGCAGATATTTGCTTATTTTTTTAAGGATCAGCAATCGGAACAGGAATTAAAAGGTTTAACCGCTTCCTTAGGACGGGCGCGGGGTAGAGTAAAAAAAATTTTAAAGATTCATGATATGGTTAATATGGAAAAGGGGGATATCTTGGTTTCCTCAATGACTCGGCCGGAAATGGTACCAGCGATGAAGCTAGCGGCGGCGATAATTACGGATGAAGGCGGGATTACCTCTCATGCCGCGATTATTTCTCGGGAATTAAAAATCCCTTGTGTTATCGGGACAAAGATTGCTACCCAGATTTTAAACGATGGCGATGAGGTTGAGGTTAATGCTGATCAAGGAATTATTAAAATTTTGAAAAGAAAATAATTTTAGTTTTATATGACCCTCTATATTAATACCACGAGTCACGAAGAAATAATTATTGCTTTACGCGATAACGAAAAAACAATCGTCCAGAAAAAATTTAAAGCGCCGCGCCAGCAAGCCGAGAAATTATTACCGGCGATTGCTAAATTATTACAAGACCAGAAAGTAAAACTTCAGGCGCTCAAGAAAATAATCGTAGCTAATCAAGGGGGAAGCTTCACTAGTTTACGTATCGGCGTGATTACGGCTAACGCGCTTGCTTATGCCTTAAAAATTCCGGTCGAAGCGGAGCCAAAAACTAAATTAAAAAATAAAAAATTTGCCGTTTATTCTATTGTCGAACCGCTTTATGACCGTGAGCCGACTATTGGCGCCCCGAAAAAATTACTTTAAGCCTAATTTTAGTCCTGTGCACTAATTGTTGAAAACTTTTAAAAATTTTTTTTAAATTATTATTTATTTAAAAAGCTACTTGTTGATAAGTAGCTTTTTTCTTGTTTTTAGGCTTATTTTAAGGGAAAGAGGAATGTTGACCCTAGGGGCTAAGTGGTGTATAATTAAACTCGTAAGGTGAATTGTGGGGAGATGTGGTGAACTTTGCTTGTCATCATCAGATCTCCCTAACAATAATATTTATGTTTATCGGTGAATACAATCATAATTTAGATGACAAAGGGCGCTTAGCAATACCGGCTAAGTTTCGGGCCATTTTAAAAAAAGGAGCAGTAGTGACCAAGGGTTTGGATGACTGCTTATTTTTATACTCTAAAGAACAGTTTGAAAAAATTGCCGCCAAGTTTGCGGCGCTTCCTTTAAGCCAATCGAAGGCGCGCGCTTTTTCTCGTCATATGTTAGCCGGCGCGATGGATTTAGAATTTGATAATCAGGGTCGAATCACTCTGCCGGAATATCTGCGTAAATTTTCCGGTCTCCATAAAAGTATAATTATTGCCGGTTTATATAATCATTTAGAAATTTGGAATGAAGCGAGCTGGAATAAGTATAAGAAAGAATCAGAGAAAAATAGTAACGCGATTGCCGAAGAGTTGGGAGATTTAGGAATTTAAAAATTTTATGGCTTATGCCCACATCCCGGTCATGCTGACTGAAGTCCTAGCCTATCTCGATCCTCAGCCGGGGGAATCCTTCATTGACTGTACCTTAGGCGGAGCCGGTTATACTTTAGCTCTAGCCAGAGCGGTGGGAGAACGGGGCCGAATCCTTAGTTTAGATCTAGATGCCTTAGCGATTGATAGTGCCCGACAACTTATTCGTGATAGTAATTTAAATAATGTCAGTTTAGTTCAAGAGAATTTTAAAAATTTAGCCACGGTTGTTAAACAGTATTTTCCGAAATCAGATAAGTTTGATGGGATTGTTTTTGATCTCGGTCTGTCCTCGGCTCAGCTAGAGGATACTGAGCGAGGATTTTCCTTTCAGGGCGAAAGGCCGCTTGATATGTCGTTTGGTCCGTTAAATGAGAATTCGACCAGGGAAATAGTTAATCATTATTCTTTGCCGGATTTAACGAGAATATTTAGAGAATACGGAGAAGAGAAACGAGCTTATCAGATCGCTAAAGGAATAATTGCGGCGCGACGGGAGCATGCCATTACTAGTACCTTGGATTTAGTTAAAATAGTGGAAAGAATCGTTCCGCCTCGTGTTCATTCGAGGATTCATCCCGCGACGAGAATCTTTCAAGCCTTAAGAATAGCGACGAACGATGAACTAGGCGCTTTACAGGAAGTTTTACCGGCTACTTTGAAAATTTTGTCGCCGGGTGGTCGTCTGGTCGTAGTTTCTTTTCATAGCGGCGAAGACCGGATTGTTAAAAGATTTTTTCGCTCTAGCGAGGTCTTAGATATTTTAACTAAGAGACCACTAACGCCGAGTGAGTCGGAATTAGAGAATAATCCTCGCTCTAGGAGTGCTAAACTACGGGCCGCTGCCCGACAATTAAATAATTTTTAAATTAATATAAATTTGCTTCTTACTTATGACCAAGATTATCAATGGTTGCGCTATCTCTTTAAATAACGCCGCCAAACCTAAAAAATTATCGCTCAAATATTTTAATCTCGGTTTATTTTCGGTTATTGCTGCGGTTGGTGTTTTCTATTTATTCAATATTAGTGCTTTGACGGCTCAAGGCTTTATTCTTCGAGAATTAAAATCGCGGGCGATGTCTTTAGCGAGTAGCCAAGCCGATCAAGAAGAAAAAGTTAGTTTAGCGCAATCTTATTATTCCGTGAACGCGCGGGCCGGTAGTTTGAATATGATTGCCGTCGGCGATGTCGAATATTTATCCAGCGCGAATTTGTCTTTAGCTAAGAAGTAATATAACCCTAGCTCTTAAAACCCAGCTCTACATTTTTCGGATTTTAACGGCGGGAGCGGGGAGTTGAAAGTTAATAATATGTGGCGTAATGTTTCCAACAACTCTAGGCCGGAGAGAGCCCGGGTTAGTCTTAGTCGCTGGCGATTAGTCGTGGCGATTATTTTTTTATTTGCCGGGGCTTTGGTTTATCAGCTTTTTAATTTACAAATAAAACAGTGCGATCTTTATACGGCGATGGCCGCCAGTCAGCAGCAGACTTCTAGCCGTTTAGAACCGGCGCGCGGTAAAATTTATTTTACCGAGTCTATTAATAAACAAGAAAGACTTTATCCGATGGCAACTAATAAAGAGTTCGCTGTCCTTTTTGCCGTGCCTAAAGATATTAGTGACCCCCGTGCTTTCGCCGAAAAATTTTATGAATTTTTTGACGTTCCGGCTTTGGCTCTCGCGGCGGCGGGGAAATTTAGCGGTTCTTCGACTTTGGCTATTAGTCCGGACGCAAGTAGCACTAAAACGCTCCTAGCGACTTCGACAAGAGAAGAACGGATCGCCTATTATCTTAAACATTTTGATAAACCAGGTAGTGTCTATGATTCTTTAAGTAATAAAAAGATTGACAGTGATACCCTCTTAAAATTATTTGCTTTTTTAGCTAGTTCGACTTCTAGTCCAGTGCACGCTAATGATTTAGAATTAAAAAATTATCAAGTATTTTATAAAGCCCGCGCGACCTCTTCGGCCACGGAACTTAAAATCCCTGGTTTAGATTTTAATTTAGAGAGTTTTCGTTATTATCCCGAGAAAGAAATCGCTTCGCACCTTTTAGGCTTCGTTAGTTATGCGGACGGTGAAGGTAAGGGAAAGTATGGCCTAGAGGAATTTTTTAACGAAGAGCTCTTTGGGAAATACGGCTATTTAAAATCAGAAAAAGGCGGTCAGTCTAATTTAATGATTGTCAGTGATCGGGAATATACTAAACCGACTCCGGGAGCGGATTTAGTTTTAACAATTGATCGCAACGTTGAATTTATGGCTTGTCAGAAATTAAAGGAAGCGGTTAAGCAGCATGGCGCGAGCGGTGGCTCAGTTATCGTCATCGCTCCTAAAACGGGAGCTATTATTGCGATGTGTTCCGTGCCCGACTTTGATCCTAATAATTATAAAGCGGTCAAAGATTTGAATGTTTATAATAATCCCGCTATTTTTGATCAATACGAACCCGGTTCGGTATTTAAAACGGTGACGATGTCTATTGCTATTGATCAGGGGAAAGTGACGCCTAATACTACTTATAAGGATGCTGGCGAAATTATGATTAACGGTTGGCCTAAGCCGATTCGAAATTCTGACTACTCGACTTTTGGACCGCACGGCGTAGTTAATATGAGCACAGTTTTAGATTACTCTTTAAATACCGGAGCGATTTTCGCTATGCGTCAGGCGGGTGTTAAAGTCTTTGCGGATTATGTTAAGAATTATGGTTTTGGCGAACGGACGGGAATTGAATTAGGCGCCGAGTCGCCTGGTGATATTAATCAGTTATTAAGTAAGAAGGTGAAAGAAATAGACGCCGCCACGGCTTCTTTCGGCCAAGGAATTGCTACTAACCCCTTGCAAATGGTGATGGCCTATCAAGCGCTCGCTAATCGCGGTACGATGATGAAGCCTTACGTGGTTAAGGCGATTATTCGCGACGGTCGCCGGGAGGATATTTTGCCCAAACAAGTTAGAAAAGTAATTAGCGATAAAACAGCTGCGACTATCTCGGCGATGTTAGTTAACGTGGTAGAAAATGGTCATGCTAAACGTGCCGCTATCGCCGGTTATTATGTCGGCGGAAAAACCGGCACGGCGCAAGTGGCCGTGGACGGATCTTATAGTAAAGATAAATATATTCATACGTTTATCGGCATAGCGCCAATTGATAATCCGGCTTTTGTTATGTTGACGAAAATTGATGCGCCTAAAGACGTTCAATATGCGGAAGGTTCCGCTTTGCCCCTTTGGAAAGATATTGCTGATTTTATGCTGAAATATTATCAAGTGCCGAAAACGAGATAGATAAATAGAGTTAAAGCTTAAATTAATTGGAGAGTTAAAGTTTAAATTAATTGGTATGATACGAAAAATTTTGCAATTAAAACTAAATTTTTGGGCCAGGCTGATTTTAAAAAAATACCGGCCGGTTATTATTGCGATTACCGGTTCGCTGGGTAAGACTAGCACTAAAGAAGCGATTTACACGGTTTTAAAAGATAAGCTGGCCGTGCGTATGAGCCAAAAAAATTATAATAACGAGATCGGCTTGCCGCTCACTATTTTTGGTTGTGATTCGCCAGGCGCTAGCTTGTTCGGTTGGTCAAAAGTCTTTTGTCACGCGCTTAAACTTATTATTCTTCGCGATAATACTTATCCGCAGGTTTTAGTTTTAGAAATGGGAGTGGATCGGCCTGGCGATATGGCCTATTTAGTTCGTTTAGCCCCGCCGACCGTTGGCGTCGTGACCGCGGTTAGTTATTCGCATCTCGAATATTTTGGTAGTTTAGTTAATATTAAGAAGGAAAAACAAGTTTTAATTGAGAACCTCGATAATAAAGGTTTAGCGGTTTTAAATTATGATAATGAGCCGGCGCGCGAAATGGCTAGTGCCAGTAAAACTCGGGTTCTGACTTATGGCTTAAAAGAGGGGGCTAATTTACAGGCGCAAGATATTATTTTTAATTTTACTAAAGGCAACTATGAATTAGCGGGCTTGAATTTTAAGTTAAATTATAATGGCGCAGTGGTTCCGGTTTTTATGAATAATGTGCTTACGGAAAGCGCGATTTATGCGGCCTTAGCGGCAGCGGCTGTTGGTCTTTATTTTGAACTTAATTTAGTCGAAGTCGCTCAAGCTCTGAATAGTTTTAGCTTGCCCGCTGGTCGCATGAACGTCCTGCCAGGCATTAAACATACTTTTATTATTGATGATACCTATAATTCTTCTCCCGAAGCGGTTGTCGCCGCTTTAGATATTTTAGGTCGGATAAAAACTGATGAGGCCGCTTCTAAATATGCGGTTTTGGGCGATATGTTAGAACTTGGCCATTATACCGAAGAAGGCCACCAGATTGTCGGCCGAAAAGTCGCTGCTGCTAAAATAAATTATTTAATCGCGGTTGGTGAAAAGGCGCGCGATATCGTCAGAGGCGCTCAGGCGGCGGGTTTAGCCGATGAACATATTTTTTATTTTGATAAACTAGCCGAAGCCGGACATTTTTTACAGAATCGAATTAAGGCCGGCGATTTAATTTTAGTCAAAGGATCTCAGGGGATGCGACTAGAAAAAATTGTTAAAGAAATAATGGCCGAGCCAGAAAAAGCCGGTGAGTTATTGGTGCGACAGGGGAAAGAGTGGGCGGAGAAGTAAAACTTATAATAAAAATTTACGAGCGGGTATTTTTAATGAGGCCTAATTAGGTCTTGTTTTTTTTAATATTTATGATAAGATTTATTATTAATTTAATTTGGTTTAAATTTGATTAAATTTGTTATTTTACAATAGAACAATAAATAAAAGTAATATTCATCAACAAAAACGAGGAGACTCAAATGGACCTAAAATCACTTATTAATCTTAAACCGGGATTTGCCGGAGGACTGTATATTGATCCGCTGGAAATATTGTCCTGGTTTGGTACTTGTGAAGCATATTGGGGGCATAGTGGTGACCCTAAAGACCCGCATGCTGAATTAACCACAGGTATGTGCAGCAATGCTTTTTTTGATTGCTTGCGCGTGCTGGAGTATCTTAATCTATCGGAAATTTTAGCCGATCAATTAGCGCAGAAAATACGGCAGACAATTAGTGATCAGCCTATTGATTGGGTGATCGCTTCACCGATGGCCGGCATAACCTTCGGTCATGATGTGGCTCGCGCTTTAGGGGCGACGCGGATGTTTTTTACGGAAAAAGATCCGGCTGATAAGGATAAGATGTTGTGGGTTAGAAGAACTATTCCGGCCGGCGAGACGGTTTTGCAGATAGAGGAATTAATCACTACCTCAAAGACTACCAACGCTGTTCAGCTAGCCGTTGATGAGGGAAACAAAGAACCGGTTAATTGGATCCCCCTGGTGGGCGCTTTAGTTTATCGCCCGAAACATTTAATGCCGCGGATAAATATGTGCGGCGAACGCCAAGTTATTTCTCTGATTGCTAAAGAAGTCTGGGCCGTTGATCAGAAAGAATGCCCGTTGTGCGCTGCCGGCTCGTTAAGATATAAACCAAAAAAAGATAAAAATTGGGATATTTTAACGGGAAAGATCAAGTTGTAATTTTTTCACTCATTTCATTAAAGGAGTTATCATGTTAACGAAAAATAATTTTGTAGAACTAGCCGAAGTGCAGAGAAAACAAAATACTTTATACTGCGCTGGATTGGATATTCATCCTTTCGGCAGCTATCGGGACAATATAGCTGTTTATGGTTCGGTAGTTAGGACATCCGTAGTTGAGACAACCGAAGAAGAATATGTGTTAGGGTTAACGCAAGACGTATATCGTCAAATCTTAAATTTAATTCCAGGTATGTCCGGTGAGCGCAATCGATCTAATGAGTTTTCATATTTATTAGCTTGCGTTGAAGCTTATCTGATTAAGGTTATCAATGTTTTGGTCCATTTCTGTAATATTAGAGTGTTTAAGCTCCAAATAGCCTTTTATGAACAATTTGGGCCGATTGGAATGGTTCTTCTCTCTAGAATAAATCAATACATCCAAGAACGGCAGAGGATGGAAAAAATAAGATTGATTCGAATTCTGGATTGCAAACGTGGTGATATCGACACTACTCAGGTGGCTTATTTTGTTGGACTTCTCGGTAATCTAAAAGATAGTTGGGGCGTAGACTATGCTCCGTTCGATTTCGATATTATAAATGTCACTCCTTGGATGGGAAGAGATATTATGGTTTTAGGAACCCCAGAAAAACCTGGTTTAGGTTTGAAATTAATGAATGCCGGAAAAGGGATAATAGTCGTTAATAAAAGCTCTAATCCTAGTGGACCGGAATATCAAGAACAAAAACTTTGTGCATATAATACAACGCTACAAATGACTAATGTTGATGATATGAATACAATTAGTGATAATTTTGATCTTGAATATGACGGTTTATCATCAATCGGTTTAGTTGTCGGCGCGACTCATACCTGTGATGGTAGTATTCGGAAGGCTTTTCCTTCGACGACAACATTAAATCCTGGTTTTGGAGCACAAGACGGTAAATTCTCTCGAGTTATGCCGGAACTTATTCGGATCGGAAAATGGAACGGTCAGGGCGCTATTTTTTCTTCCTCCCGCGGCACTATGTATCCGTGGATGGAAAATCTTGGGGGTAGTGGTCAAGTTGATAATTTACAAGTTGATTTGGTGAACGCCATAACTCGGTTCAGAATCAATGAGAAAGCGGCCTATGAAACCCCAGAAGTACAGAAAATGGGAATTGTTTATCCTTTCTATCCCGATTTTCCCTTAGCTGCTTAAATAATTATTTTAAAAATCAAATGTATCTTTTCCGAGTGTGAGGCTAATAACCACACACTCTTTTTTTAAAAAAAAGACCGTTTCCTGAGCGGTCTTTTACTAATTTAAATAACATTTAAAAAATTTGATTAGCGCGTTTGATAATCGCTGGAACGCGCCAGGGTCTTAAAATTAAGACGCTGGAGATTTCAATGGCGCTCGCGCCCGCGGCTTTCATGCGGTCTACGTCACTAACTGATAATATTCCGCCGCTGCCTCTAATAGGTAGAGTAATGCCGGCTGATCGTAAATTTAAGATTTTCCAGAGAACTAACGGCAGTATAGGTTTTCCTGATAAGCCGCCACCGCCAAATTGCTGGAGGGGTGAGGAGTCTCGGCCAAAAAGTTTTTTCCAGTCGACGCCGGGGCTGCCATATGGTAGCGTGTTGCTGACGGTTAAACTATCGCAGAACCCACTTTTTTCTATTTCGGTGATAAGATCGGCGCTCACTAAGATATTAATCTTTAGGTCGAGGGGAATATTAAGGCGAGAAGCTAGATACAAAATCGTTAAAGCTTCTTCGGCTAAATGTCTTGTGTCGTGCTGAGTGTTAGGGCACGAAACATTAATCTGTAAACCGACTGGAGCCTTAAAATTAGGCAGATTATTTTCTAAAATATTAAAAAATTTTTTAGCCTCATCTATCCTTTCTTGCGGTGTGTCCCTTAGGGTTATGAAAGAAAGAAAAAACGGCCGCGTAATTTCTTGCCAGCGCCGAGTTCTCAGTAACACATTAAATCCGGGGTTACTTAGTCCGACGGCGTTCTGGATTACTCCTTTAAAGGGGTAAACTTTAATACATTTCGGTATCAGTTCCCGCGGTTGAAAGTTTTCGTCGAGAGCCATGTGTCCCTCTCGAGGGTCTAAGGTCGCTGTTTTAGCGACGAAAGTAGTACTGTCTAGAATTTCTTTAAATTCTGGTATTAGAAATTTGAGCCAATGGCTGTACCAGTAGCCATTACCGAAAAAACTTAATGATCCAGAGCCGAAAGAACAGCTAGTCACATCAATATTTCCAATTTTCATGATTTCTCCTTTGTTAAAGTTCGTTAATTTTTGTTTAATTATCTAAAATTTACTTTAAAAGACGATAAATGTCAATTAATTGTTTTTTCCGCTTCGACTATTTTTAAGCTTTTAATTTGTCGAACATATTTTAAAAATCTGTTATACTGGGATTATATGAGTATACTTATTCTCGGCGGCCGCGGTAATCTCGGTGTCCAGCTGGCGAAAACATTTTCTTTAGATCAGGAAGTTATTTCTTTAGATAGGAGTGATTTAGATGTTTTAGATTATCCGCTTTTAAGCGCCCGAGTGAGGGAAATAGCGCCGGTTTTAATAATTAATGCCGTGGCTTATAACGCCGTTGACAAATGTGAAGATAAGGAAGAATATGGAATGGCCTTGAGACTGAATCGAGATTTTCCGGGAGTGCTCGCTGATTTATCGTTATCTATCGGAGCGGTCTTGATTCATTATTCTTCGGATTATGTTTTTAGCGGGACGGCGGAAAAATTTAGTTTTCAAGAAGAGGAAACGCCTAATCCGCTTAATAAATATGGAGAGAGTAAGTTTCTTGGCGAGCAAGAGATCCTTAAGCGTTCTCAATATGGTTTAAAGTATTATCTGGTTAGGACTTCAAAATTATTTGGGCCGCAGGGAACGAGTCCCCAAGCAAAACCTAGTTTTTTTGAGATAATGTTAAATTTAGCCCCGGTTAAGCCGGAACTGACAGTCGTTAATGAAGAACTAAGTTGTTTTACTTATACCCCCGACTTGGCGGAGGCGACGAAACGTTTGTGGGAGCTGGAAGTTCCTTTCGGGATTTATCATTTAGTTAACGAAGGGTCCTGTACTTGGTATGATGGCGTTCTCGCTTTATTCCATTATAAAAAAATAAAGAATATGGTGCGGCCTATTCGGAGCGAAGATTTATCGCGTTTGGCGCGCCGGCCTAAATTTTCGGTGTTAGAAAATACTAAATTAAAAAAAATGAGAAATTGGAAACTCGCTTTGCGCGAGTATCTAGATAATACAAGTATCTAGATAATAATTATAATTTATGAGAGGAATAATCTTGTCCGGCGGTTCGGGGACGCGCCTTAAGCCGCTAACTAAAATTACTAGTAAACAGCTACTGCCGATTTATCATCGGCCGATGATTTATTATCCCTTGAATACTTTGATTAAAGCGGGGATTAAAGAAATCTTGATTATCGTGGCGCCCGAGAGAGCTGGCGATTATTTAAATTTATTAGGTTCCGGTAAAGAATTAGGAGTAAAGTTTACGTATGAAATTCAGGATCATCCGGAAGGTATCGCGCAAGCCTTTTTAATCGGCGAAAATTTTATTGATCAGGAAGATGTCGCTCTTATTTTAGGTGACAATATTTTTGAAGATGATTTCGTTCAAGAAATACAAAGCTTCCGGGGCGGGGCGAAAATTTTTGCTAAAAAAGTAACTGATCCGGAGAGATTCGGTGTCGTTAAATTCGACGGGGAGCGGCAAGCTCAGAAAATCGTTGAAAAGCCTCAGGAATATTTGAGCGATTATGCGGTGACGGGCTTATATATATATGATAAGCGGGTAATTGAAATAGCTAAGAATATGGCGCCGAGCGCGCGCGGTGAACTGGAAATTACCGATGTTAATAATTGGTATTTAGCTAAAGGTGAGTTGGAGGTTGCCTTAGTCGACGGTGAATGGCTAGATGCCGGAACTTTCGATAGTCTACTTAAGGCGCAAAATTTTGCCAAAGAAAAAATGGCTGATAAGATGATTATTTAATATGAAATTAGTTGTTGGCTTTATTCTTTATAATGAGTTTAGCGCTAAATATTTACCATTTTTTTTACCGAGTTTACTAACGGCGCTGAGTTTTTTAGCGGCCGCTGATTATGAAATTTACGCTTTTGATAATAGTTTATCTAGTCATGACGAAAACCGGCGCCTCTTAAAAGATTTTAAGCAAAACTATCGAGATACCAAAGGGCTGGCCCCGAAAATTAACTATTTTAGTCAGGGGGCTAATTTAGGTTATAGCCGAGCTTATAATATTTTAATTAATGAAGCGCTTAAGAACCAGGCTCAATATTTTTTAATTCTTAATCCTGATATCCTGCTAGAGCCGGGGGCTATTCAGGGTCTTTTAAATAAGTTAGAAGCTGACCATCGCCTTGCTTCGGTTGCTCCTAAGATTAGACGCTGGGATTTTTCTCAAAATATTAGAACAACTGTTATTGATTCCGCCGGTTTAATTCTCGAACCGGGACTAAAATTTTTAGATTTAGGACAAGGCGAAACCGATCGGGGTCAGTTTGACCAATTTATGATCTTAGGTCCTTCTGGCGCGGCGGGTCTTTTTTGTCTTGACGCTTTAGTTAAAATAGCCGAGCGTCGCCGGGGTTCGCTAACTCCGGAATATTTTGATGAGCGGTTTTTTATGTATAAAGAAGATTGCGATTTAAGTTATCGCTTATTTCTAGCGGCCTATAAGTCTGTTCTAGTTCCTGAATCTTTGTTTTATCACGACCGAACGGCGACGACTTCCGGGCGGGGGATAGTCCGAGCTATCTTCGATCGTTATCGCAAAAGTCGACAAATTAGAGCTTGGTCATTTAAAAATCAACATTTAATTTTTTTCAAACACTGGAAAACACAAAATTTTGTCAATCGTTGTTTCATTATTGTTAGAATTTTGAATATGTTTATTTTTGCTTTAATATTAGAGCAATTTCTTCTAAAACAATATTATTATCTCTTTCGTAGTAATACAGCATTGACTAATATAAAATAATATGATAAGTTAAGGGAGAATTAAAGGAGGAATTAAATAACTTAAGGTCTTATTTTTTTTATATGGACAATTTATTAGAAAAAATTATTAAGGAGAAAAAAGAACAAGAATTAGTTCGCCTTGATGCGATTAGTATTGTCAACTCTTTATTTTCCGAGTTATTAGATCGAGAAAAAGATATTTTATCTCGTCGTTTTGGTTTAAAAGGGAATAAAGGAGAGACCTTAGAAAAAATCGGTGGCCTCCATAAATTAACTCGCGAACGAGTTAGACAAATCGAAGCGGCCAGTATTAAAAAAATTAAAAAATTAGACAAGCTGACAGAAGCCGTCGCTACTTTAAAAGAAGTTGTTCAGAGTTTACTCTCAGAACATGGTGGCTTAATGCGGCGTGATTATTTATTGGATATTTTATCGGTTATTTGTTTAGAAATTAAAGGTGATGTTTTAGCGGGCGCTCCTGAACAAGAAATTAGTCGCCAGAGTTACCGTAATCATTTTAATTTTTTGATTTCTAAGTTAATGAATGATGATTTGGAATTAGTAGGCGATGTGGAAAATTTTAATCCGGCTTTTAAGACGAAAGACGGCGCCGTCGATCATTTAACGGAATTAACCGTTGATTTATTAGCAAAAGTCGATGGTTTGAAAAAGACCTTAAGTACTGAAGAATTATTAGATTTATTAAAGAAGTTAGACGTTTATAGTAAGCATGAATTAAGACTGAACCCGGATTCAAAGATGGATATCAGCCCTATTTTTAAAAGTCAGATTTTTCCTGATAAGGCGGAGTTAATTAATAATAATAAAATTCTTTACTCTCTTTTGCAGACGGTTAAGAACTTAGAACAAAATAAGTATGGCGATTGGGGTTTGGCTCACTGGGGAGAAATTAAGCCGAAAACTGTTAATGATAAGATTTATTTAATTTTAAAACATCAAGGACAGCCTCTCCATTTTACGGAAATTGCTAAACAGATTAACACCATTAAATTTGATAAAAAGGTGGCTAATGCCGCCACGGTGCACAATGAACTTATCCTAGATAATCGCTATGTTTTAGTGAGTCGGGGGACTTACGGCCTTAAGGAGTGGCAAAAATAATATTTAATTAATATTAGTTTAGATTATCATGAGTTGATTAGTTTAGACTATTATAACTTCCCGAATTTAGAGTCAAGTTTTTAAAATAAAATCCGATCAAGCATCGGATTTTATTTTTTTTAATTTTTATGGTAAAATTATTAATAATTAAGTAGCCTTAACTAGCATTATTAGGCCATGAATATAGTAATTAATACCGTTCGTCTTGATAATTTTTTTAATCTGCCTCCGGAACAGATGTTTTGGGTTTTTATGGGTAACGTCGGCTGGTTGATTATTTCGTTAGTTTTTTTGTTTGGCGTTCGGGAATTATATCTTTTTTGGCTGAGAACCCGTTGGGGGGCGAACCACCAGAGCATTCTCCTAGCGATTGATATACCGCGCGGCAATGAGCAGACGCCCAAAGCCGTAGAGAATATGTTTACTTATTTAGCGGGAGCGCATGGCTCGATTAGTTTTTTTGAAAAATGGTTTGAAGGGAAGTTCCAAAAAAGTTTTAGCTTCGAAATTGTTAGCCTAGAAGGTTATACGCAATTTTTAATTCATACGCCGTCGGAATTTCGTAATTTAGTAGAATCGGCGGTTTACTCCCAGTACCCGGACGCTGAGATCGCTGAGGTTGATGATTATACCGAGGCGCTGCCGAGTGATTTGCCAGATGAAGAATATGACGTTTGGGGAACAGAGTTTATTCAAAAAGAGTCCTCAGTTTACCCAATAAAATGTTATCAAGAATTTGAACATATGCTCGGGCCGAGTGAAACACAGTTTAAGGATCCGATGGCGAGTCTGATGGATCTTTGCGGCTCTTTGCGCCAAGGCGAACAGTTTTGGTTTCAAATTATTGTTATTCCGGTCGATTTTAGCTGGGTGAAAAGATGCGAAAAAGAAATAAATAAAATAATGGGTCGTAAAGAAAAGGTTAAAAAAGGCTTAGCGATGAAAGGACTGGAAGTTTTAGGCGAAGCGAGCGAGATGGTTTATCCTATCTGGGGTGAGATTGAAAAAAAGGAAGAACGGGCTAAAACTATGATGGATTTAAATCCTGGCGAAAAGAAGAAGGTTGAGGCGATTCAGCTGAAATCTTCGAAAGTGGCGTTTGAAGTTAAAATTAGGATTGTCTATGTGGCTAAACCTGAAGTGATGAATAAGGCTAAAGTAGCTAATGGGTTAGTCGGTTATATGAAGCAGTTCATTGCTTTAGACCTCAATAATTTGAAGCCGGATCTGGACATGACTTTTACGAGGACATCTTATTTTTTTCAAAAGGCTCGATTACTGAGAAAAAAGAGAAATATTTTTCAGGCTTATATTCGGCGGTCGGAATCTCGAGGCCGGCGACCCGGTCTCTATAGTATTGAGGAACTAGCGACTCTTTGGCATTTTCCTGTCGAAGCTAATGTTAAGGCGGCGATGATTCAAAAGGCGCCGGGACGCAAGGCCGATGCGCCGGCTTCGCTACCGCTCGCCGAGGAAAAAGCCGTTCCTCTGCCTGATATGTTTACTAATCTTAAGTATAAGCATAATCGTCCGGCTAATTATGTGGCTGATGATTTATTAGATAAGCCAGCCGCCCCACCCGCCAATTTACCTTTCGTTTAGTTTTACATACATGAAAATAGGTATTGACGCCCGCTTCTACGGTCCGATTGGTAAAGGCTTAGGCCGCTATACTCAAGAAGTGGTCGATAATTTAATCAAAATAAATAACGCTGCTGACAGCGATGATTTTACTTATGTGATATTTTTGAGTCCGGATAATTTTGATGAATTTACTAGTGAAGGACCAAGGGTCAAGAAGATTAAATTATCATGTATCTGGTATGGCTGGCGAGAACAATTAGTTTTTCCGTATTATTTGTGGCGAGAAAAATTAGATTTAGTTCATTTTCCTCATTTTAACGTGCCCATACTGACGCCGGTAAAATTTATCGTCACTATTCATGATTTAATTTTGACGCATTTTCCCACGGTGCGAGCCAGTACTCGTAGTCGGTTTTATTATTATTTTAAGAATTTAGTTTACCATTTAGTGATTTGGTTGGCCCTCAAGCGGGCCGCGGCGGTGATCGCCGTCTCCGAGTTTACTAAGAACGATATTGTCCAAAAATTTAAAATTTCGCCGAGTAAGATTCAAGTGACTTATGAGGGGTTAGCTAATTTATCGAAGGGGCGAGATTCCTTATTTGTTTCTAAATTAGACTCGCATGAGGTTTTGGCCCAGTATAATATTGCCAATAAATTTTTATTATATGTCGGTAATGCCTATCCTCATAAAAATTTAGAGTTCTTGTTAAAAGTTTTTAGCCGTCTGCATGTTACTCAGCCAGATTTACGCTTAGTGCTCGTCGGTAAATTAGATTATTTTTATCTGCGTTTGCAAGATTATGCTCGTTCTTTGAATTTGTGGCAGAAGAATAACCTTAATAATCCCGTTATTTTTACGGCTTATGTCCCTGATGCTCAATTAGCGCTTTTTTACGCCGCCGCGCTCGCCTATGTCTTTCCTTCTTTATATGAAGGGTTTGGTTTGCCGCCTTTAGAGGCGATGGCGCAGGGTTGCCCCGTTTTGAGCTCGAGTCTTTCCTCTCTGCCGGAAATTTTAGGTGACGCTTGTTTGTATTTTGATCCCGCTCGAGAAGATGATTTATTAGCCAAGATTAATTTAATTATGACTGATCAAGCGAAGCGCGATAATTTAAAACATTTAGGCCAGGCGCTCGTCAAAAAATATAATTGGTGGGAGTGCGCTAACCAAACCAGGCTGATTTATAAACAGGCTTTAAATATTCGTTAAATACTCGTTAAAATGGCGATTAAAGATAAAAATTTGTTATTTAGTTTAGAAAGAGAAAGGTTCTCTAATTTTGTAGTTGACTTAAGAAAAATTGAAAAAAAGGCGACGCGTGATATTAGAAAAGAAGAGAAAAAAATAAGGGAGCGGGGACAAATTAGTTTCCGGCGCTTGAGTCGCGTGACCGATAAAATAAATTTTAATTTACTAAGAGAGCCGGAAAATCTTTTTCGTCGCCTGCGTAAATTTCGTCTAGGGCTTGTTTTTAGAAATTTAAATAATTATTTACATTGGTCGGCGTTTATAAAACAAGCGCGTACTATTTCGTCGCTTGCCCCAGCGCCTAAAAGTTTTTGGCGGAAATTTGTCGATGATCAAGAGAGGATTTTTAAGGCTGCCCCGCGTCCGAATGCTGCGAGCCAAACGGAGCGCCAGCGGCTAGATACGGCGGAGTCTCAAGTTTTTTGGTATCGCTCACTTTTATCATTTATTATTGTTTTAATTTTAATTATTATTCCTTTTAAGCTACTCGCTTATTTCCAAATATTTGATTTTAAAAATTGGGAGAAAAAAATCGTTGCTCGTTCGGAATTCGCTTTTAGTAATTTACTAGCGGCGACTGATTCGGCCTCCAACCTGGATTTTAAGGAGGCGAATTCTAAATTTCAGGCGGCCGGAGTTAATTTTTTGGCGGCCGAAAGTGATTTAAATAAAATTAATGATTTAGTCCTGTCTCTGGCGGCTTTTTCGGATAATCCTAAGATTAAATTAGCCGCGGAGAGCAAAAAATTCTTGCGTCTCGGCGCTCTCAGCGCTTCTTTGGGGAGTAACTTAGCGCAAGCGACGGGCAGCCTATTTAGCGAATCAGAATTAGATTTTTCGAGGCGTCTGGATAATTTTTTGCTTTATGGCCAGACGGCGGCGCGAGACGCTCAAAGTTTACAAGAGGTTCTCGCGAGTATTAAGAACGTTAACCTCCCGACGGAATACCAAGCTAAGTTCGTGGCCTTAAGTCAGCAGTCCGATCTATTGGTTAATAATTTAGTAAATTTTATTAATTTAGCTGATAATCTCAAGGAACTGTTAGGCCGGAGTAGCGACAAAAGATATTTAGTGGTTTTTCAAAATAATAGTGAGCTCCGAGCGAGCGGCGGTTTTATTGGCAGCTACGCTTTAGTCGATTTTAAAAATGGTCGGATTAATAATTTAGAAGTGCCGGGCGGCGGATCTTATGATACGGAGGGTGGACTAGAGCTAAGAGTCGTGCCACCGGAACCGCTATCCCTAGTTAGTCCGCTTTGGTATTTTTGGGATGCTAATTGGTGGCCAGATTGGCCGACGACCGCTCAAAATTTGATGTGGTTTTATAGTAAGAGCGGCGGCCCCAGTGTCGACGGCGTGATTGGCCTTACTCCGACCGTGCTGGAAGGACTTTTAGAAATTACCGGGCCGATTAATTTACAATCCGAATATGGCCTGACTATTGATGCGGCTAATTTTTGGGAAACTGTTCAAAAAATAACCGAACAAAAAAATTTAGCTAAGACTAATCCTTATTCTATCGTCGGTCTGCCGACTACGACAGTGCCGGTTAAATCTAATTGGCCGCTCAAACAAGATCTTGAAATTAATGCGGCTAATAAACCGAAGAAGATTATTGGTGATTTACTAGTGAAGATTTTAGAAATTTTACCTCAAAAATTAACGAGAGAAAACTTAGTAAAAATGATGGCGCTTTTTGAAGAGAATATGGCGGCTAAACAGATCATGCTTTATTTTAAAAATGAATCTTTACAAGCCGGAATTGCTAGCCAGAATTGGGCCGGCGAGATGCGCTCTAGTGATCATGATTATTTGGCGGTGATTCATACTAATATCGCCGGTCAGAAGTCCGATCGTTTAATGAGCGAGAAAATAGATTTAAAGAGTGAAGTTCAGGTGGACGGCAGTATTATTAATACTTTAAAAATCCAGCGGACGCACCAGGGAGTTGAGGGAGTCGCTTTGACCGGCGTGCGTAATGTCGATTGGTTACGAATTTATGTGCCTTTAAATAGTGAATTATTGTTGGCGGCGGGTTTCAAAAAACCCGAGACTAAATATTTTCAACCTCAACCCGTCGGAGATTTAGAATCTCTAGCTTTATTGAGTAATGAGCGGGCCGCTGTCACTAACGAGACGACCGGCACTAAAATTTATCAGGAAAAGGATAAGACGGTGTTTGCGAATTGGGTTATGATTGATCCGGGGGAAACGGCGGTGATAACTATTCAGTATCGTTTACCTTTTAATTTTTTCGCCTCGGCGGCTAAATCCGGTTGGTTGGCCGTTTTTAACCGCTATCTGAATCCAGAATTTGGTAATTTATTCCCCTATTCTTTATTAGTTCAGAAGCAGGCGGGGGCGCCACCGAGCGAGCTGACGAGCCAGTTAATTTTACCCGCTAGTAGTCAAATATTTTGGCGTTATCCTGATTTTTTAAAAGGCTCAGCCGGTTGGGATTTTCAAGAAATATTAGATCGTGATAAATATTGGTCTATTTTAGTGAAGGACTCTAATTATTAATTATGAGCTGGTTTGGCTCCAGCTAGCTTAAAATATGTCTTCGTCAAAAAAAAGTAAAAATAATTTAAATATCGGTCGCGAAGAATTTTCCGGTTTGTCTTCTTTTGTCGAAAGGCCGGTACCGACCGAAAAAGAAGTCGCCAGCTTTGATCGCGCTATTAAGCGAGAGGTGAGAGAGCTAGAAATGGATTCGGATCTTTCGGAAATTTATCGCGATAAGAAGGGTAGCACCGTTGATGTTAAGCAATTAAATATTAGGCAGCGGCCGCCTTTTTGGCTAAGATTTTTTCGTCAGGTATTTATTCTCGCTATTTTAGTCGCCGTAATTTATGGCGGATATCAGTATTGGTTAAATGGTAGCGCGAGCGTTGGTGATTTGGATTTTAAGATTAGCGCTCCGGAAAGTCGGCTCGTCGGTGAAGCTTTTTCTTATCGGGTAGAGTATCATAATCCGACTAATTATCCGGTATCGAAGGTTCGCCTGGAGTTACAATATCCGACTAATTTTATTTTTGACTCCGCTTCGCTTGCGCCGGCGAGTGGTAATTATGGCTGGGATTTACCTGATTTAGCGCCCGGCGGAAATTTTTCTTTAGTAATTAACGGTCAGCTAATTGCTCAAGCCGATTCGGCTAATGTTGTTTTAGGACGCTTAAGTTATGTGCCGAGTAATTTATCTACTCAATTTAAAAAAGAAGCTTCGGCTTCGACGATTATCAGCGGTTTAGGCTTCCGAGCTGATTTAGATTTCTCTAGCACGGCCTTTTTAGATTCTGATAATGATTTAACTCTAATTATTTCCGATATTCAAGTAAACCAGCTCGGTGATTTTAATTTAAGTTTTGTTTTGCCTAGTGGGGTCGAGGCGAGCGTCGTGAATGTGGCCTCTAGCTCTTCGCTCCAAGCCAGTAGTACCGCGTCGGGGGTTACTCCCGGGAAGGTGCAGATTACTAAAAGTGGCGGTCTAAGCTGGCGTTTAAGCGGTTTGAGCCCAGAAGCGGGACGTCAGGAAATCCCTTTATCTTATAAAGTTAAACAACGTTCCGCCGATCTAGAGTTAAAGGTTCGTTTGGAAAAAAGATTAGCGGATGGCCAGTTATATGTTTTCTGGGAAAAATCAATTAAGCCAAATATAATTAGCAGTGATTTAAATTTAACTTTATCTCTTAACGGTTCTAAAACTGAAGCAGCGGTTAATTTTGGTCAACCTTTAAATTATTCTTTGACTTACGCTAATCACGGCAGTAACGCCTATAAAGACGTGGTTATTATGGCCGGGCTTAGCGGCAGTTTTCTAGATTGGAATTCTTTGCAGGATAGTAAGAACGGAGCGGTACATAATAATACGATTATTTGGACTAAGAATGAAATTCCGGAGTTAGCTGAAGTTAAGCCAGGCGCCGCTGGTGAAATAAATTTTTCGATAAATTTACGTCTTTTTAAGGATAGTGAACAGGGGCAAGATTTACTAGTGACCGCTTATGGCCAATATAGTATGAACAATCAGCCGGTGAAAGGCCAGGGTAATAGGAGTAATGAAATTAAGGGATTAATTAATAGCGATTTATCGCTCGACGAAAAAATTCTTTATTTTAACGAGGATAATTTACCGGTTGGTTCCGGTCCTCTGCCGCCCCAGGTAGACAATAAGACTAGTTTTAGAGTTTATTGGACGGTCAAAAATAATTTACATGAATTAAGCGATACTCGAGCAGTTTTTGATTTACCAGATTATGTCGCCTGGGAAAATAATAGTACGACCAATGTCGGTAATCTATATTATGATTCAACTAGCCACCAAGTGATTTGGGAGATTGGCCGTCTGCCGGTCTCGGTTTACCGGGTAGACGCCGAATTCAGTCTAAGTTTGACCCCAACGGCGAGCGACAAAAATAAAATTTTGGTTTTATCGCCCGGTTCGGCGCTGAGCGCTATGGATACGGAGACGAAGAGTTTGATTAGTAAACGATTAGGCGCTAAGACGACTAAGTTAGAAGATGACGATATCGCGGGACTAAATAATTCCGGGATAATTAAATAAATTATGTTTAAATTGATCCGGACGACGAAACAGGGAATCCGCCAGGGCCGTTTACAGACGGCCCATGGTTTTTTAGATACGCCTTTTTATTTGCCCGACGCGACGCGGGGTTTTATTAAGTTAACTGATAATGAAACGGTTAAAAGAAGCGGCACGCAAGCCTTAGTCGTTAATACTTTTCATCTCTATTTGCAACCCGGCTTAGAAGTTATTAAAAAAGCGGGGGGTCTACATAAGTTTATGAATTGGTCCGGGCCTTTATTATCTGATTCCGGCGGTTTTCAAGTTTTTTCTTTAATTCATAAAAATAAGGCGCTAGGAACTATTACTGATAATCAGGTTATTTTTAAATCGCCTTTAGACGGTTCTCGCCATGAGCTAACGCCGGAGAAATCTATTCAAATTCAATTCGCCCTCGGCGTCGATATGATGGTTTGTTTAGATGATTGCCCGCCGAATGAATTTTCTCGTTCTGATTTAGAAAAAGCGGTTGCGCGGACGATTGCTTGGGCTAAAAGATGTAAAAAAGAATATGAAAAACAGTTGAAAATAAAAAAATTGCGCGGCCTTAAACGTCCTTTATTATTTGCCGTTATTCAGGGCGGCGCGGCCATAGATTTACGGGAATATTGTGCGCGGGAATTAGTCAAAATTGGTTTTGCCGGCTATGGTTTCGGCGCGCGGCCGGTCGATAAAGACGGAAAATTTTTGCAAGCCGTGTTAAAAAAAACGGCGGCTTTTATTCCGCCAACCGCTTTACGTTTCGCTTTGGGCGTGGGGACGCCGGCCGATATTATTCGTTGCGCTAAGCTAGGCTGGGATATGTTCGATTGTGTTATTCCGACGCGCGAAGGGCGGCACGGAAAATTATTTTTTTCTAATCAGCGTCAGAAATATCAGACGCTTAATATTAATAATGCTAAGTTTACTCAAGATTTTTCGTCCGTTAATCGTTCTAGCTCTCTAGTCGAATTAAAAAATAATTCCCGCGCTTATTTACATCATCTTTTTCGCGCCGGTGATCCGCTCGGCCAACGTTTAGCTAGTTTAAATAATTTGGAGTTTTATCAGGGTATAATGAAGAAACTTCGTCAATAAAAAAGGCTGCGTTTGGGTCGCAGCCGAGGAAGGTCCGGTATTCGTTCAGGTGGGATTTATTCCGTTTTCGTTAGTTGATTATCGGAGAACAAAATTTTATAATGAGCGAGAGGCCAGGTTATCGCTTGTCCGTTGGACGCGATTTCAATAACCATGCCTGGTTTGCCTTTCGGGCCGATAAAACTGGGGTCAACTATCAGGATTGGTTTGTCGAACTGTGTCACGTAGTGGTTCATAAACCATTCGATTATTTGACCGATATATTGCGAGCCACATTGTATTCCGACTTCTTCCCGGGAAATGTTGATCTCTAGCCCCAGCCATTTGGCCGCCTCGTTATAATGAGGTTTGCTTCCACTGATTATATAATAATCACTGGTTACCTTGGCTAAGAGGCCAGAATTCAAAATAGAATTCATTTGCCCTTTTCCCGTTGGCGTTAGTCCGGGATTAACGTCGGTTGCCGTTGCGCCAACAGTGATGATCAGTATTTTTTCCATTACACACCTTATTTTTATTGAAAAATGAACAGTTAATTAAGTTTTAAAATTAAATATACTTTATAATTAATTTTATTATTTGTCAAATTTATTAATATTTTTAACTTGGCAAAATCTTATTTTTTCTTTATAATAAAGTTGGCTTTTATTGCCTTTTATTAAAGGACATTTAGTATGTCTTTATTTTAGTTTATTATGACCACAAAAATTATTGCGACTATCGGACCGAAGAGTGAAAAACCGGCTGAACTTTTAGCCTTATTTAAGGCGGGAGTAGATATTGTTCGGGTTAACTTTTCGCACGCTAATTACGATCAGTACCGTAATATTAAAAAAATTATTAATGACTTTAATCGACGATCTGATCGGAAAATCTCTTTGATGTTAGATTTACAAGGACCGCGTATTCGCGTTGGCGTTTTGCCGTTCGAGGGGCTGATGCTTAGAGAAAGGGAAGTTTATAAATTTTCTTATTCGAATAAACCTTATAAACCCGGGGGAGCCATTCCGATTAATAATGCTGATTTGTATCTTGATATTAAGAAAGATGAGCCCTTATTTTTATGTAATGGCGCCCTTGAATTATTAGTGATGGATATTAAGAATAAAGTCATTACCGCTAAAGTAGTTTCCGGTGGTTTGCTAAGTTCTAGAAAGGGAATTAATGTGCCTTATACGCATATTAAAAAAGGTGGAATGACCGCTCGCGATATTAAAAATGTCCGATTTGGTTTAAAGGCGGGGATGGATTATGTCGCCCTCTCTTTTGTCCAGACCGCCGAAGACGTTAAACGTTTGCGTCGTCTCTTGGGCCAGAAGAGTAAGGTTAAAATTATTTCTAAAATTGAACGGGGGGTCGCTTTAAAAAATATTGATGAGATTATTTCGGCTTCGGATGTAATTATGGTAGCGCGCGGCGATCTCGGCATTGAAGTACCGATTGAAGATCTGCCAATTATTCAAAAGAATTTAGTTCGTCACGCCCATTGGCACGATAAACCGGCGATTATTGCGACTCAAGTTATGACTTCTATGATTACTAATCCGCATCCGACGCGCGCCGAAATTTCCGATATCGCTAACGCGGTTTTTGATGGAGCGGATATGGTTATGTTGTCGGATGAAACGGCCGTCGGTGATTATCCGGTTGCGGCGATTAAAATTTTACGTCGAGTTTTAGACCGTTCGGAAGCTTATTTATATAAAACTAATGTAATTTTCTAAATTTATGAAAATAAAAGATATCTCGGCTTTAGAAATTTTGGATTCTCGCGGTAATCCGACTATCGCAGCGACGATTAAATTAGACAATGGCGTCCAGGGGACAGCCATGGTTCCTTCGGGCGCTTCTACCGGGAGTCATGAGGCCGTAGAACTACGCGATAATGATGAAAAATTCTATGACGGTTTGGGCGTTCAGCAGGCGATTAAAAATATTACCGAAAAAATTAAACCGGCTTTAGTCGGCCAGGAGGTAGAAGATCAAGCGATGATTGATGATATTATGATTAAGCTGGACGCAACGACGAATAAAGCGAAGTTAGGCGCTAATGCTATTTTAGCGGTTTCTTTAGCGGCGGCTCGGGCCGCGGCTAATTCTTTAGGTTTACCGCTGTATCAGTATTTGACTAAGTTTGATCCTAATTTTTCCGGTCATTATTATTTGCCGGTACCGATGATGAATGTTTTAAACGGCGGGAAACACGCTAACTGGGCGACTGATATTCAAGAATATTTGATTTTACCGGTTGGAGCAAAAACTATGGCGGCCGCGGTGCGCTGTGGCGCCGAGGTTTATCAGAGTTTAAAAAAAATTCTTAAATCTAAGTCTTATTCAATTAGTGTCGGCGATGAGGGGGGATTTGCCCCGGCGGTTAGTAATAATGAGGAAGCCTTTATTCTTCTAGTCGAAGCGGTTAGGGCCGCTGGCTATGTTTTAGGCCGAGATATTGTTTTTGGAATTGATGCTGCCGCAACGGAATTTTATTCTGAGGGGACATATAATTTAAAAAAAGAAAATAAAATTTTAAGTGGCGCGGAACTAGCGACATTCTATAGCGAACTACAAGCCAAGTATCCGATTTATTCTTTTGAGGATATTTTTGCGGAAGACGATTGGTCGAGTTTTCAGGAATTTACTGCCAAATTCGGTCAGGCGGTCCAAATAGTCGGTGATGATCTTTATGCAACTAGTGTCGAGCGTTTAGAGCGGGGCATTAAAGATAAGGCGACTAACTCTATTTTAATAAAACTTAATCAGATCGGGACGCTATCGGAGACCGTCGCCGCTATTCTACTGGCGCGAGCTAGTAATTTGACAGCCGTTATTTCTCACCGCAGCGGCGAAACCGAAGATTCTTTCATTGCCGATTTAGTCGTGGCGCTAGGAACCGGACAAATTAAAACTGGCGCGCCCGCTCGTTCGGAGCGGACCGCTAAATATAATCGTCTCTTAGAAATCGCCGCGGCGCTGGGAGAAAAAGCGAGCTACGCCACTTTTCCTTTTAGCGTTAAATAAGCCCTTTTTCTAATCCTCAGTTTTTAGTCTTCCGGAAAACTAAAATATATGATGCAATTTATCTTTTTTGCTACTTCGATGCTGATCCTGTTTGTGGCCAATGTTTTATTTTGGTATATTTTGGTTAGGTTTTTTGATATTACTTCGGCTTATAATCAGGCCATGGTGGCGATTATTATCTTTGGTTTATTCTTGAATGCTCTTATCGCTTCTTATATTATTCATAAATGGGATAATCTTCTGACCAGAATTTATTATCTTTTTTCTAATCTTTGGGTTGGGCTCTCGATTAATCTTTGTTTGATGGCTCTTTTAATTGCTTTAATTAGGTTATCCGGTTGGACATTTGGTTTTTATGTCCCCGATTTACATCTCAAGATTATTTTTTTAGCCGGCGCTCTCCTTCTTTCCATCGCCGGTGTCTACCGGGCTTTTTTTCCACAAATTACTAGTTATGAAGTTTTTATTAAAAATTTACCGGCCGCCTGGGATAATAAAGTGATTGTGCAATTATCCGATGTTCATCTCGGCCCGATTCACCGCAAAAAATTTTTTGATCGCCTAATTGATCGGATTCAGGCGTTAAAACCGACAGCCGTTTTTATTACTGGTGATTTATTCGACGGAACCGAATCAGATTTTTCTTGGCTTAATCATCCTTTTACGCGGCTACAGGTGCCGAGAGGGATTTACTACGGTTTTGGTAATCATGATTTATATTTAGGTTTCAGCCGGGTAATTAGTATGCTCGAAAATAATCCGGTTAAGATTTTGGATAATCAGCTGGTGGTGGTTGATGGTTTGCAGATTATTGGCATTAATTATTCTTTTAATAGTGATTTTAATTTAGAAGAGGCGATTTTAAAACAGGTCGCCTATGATCCGCATCAGCCTAGTATTCTAATGTTACATGTGCCTAAGAATATTGCTCTCGCTAAAAAATCCGGTATTGATTTACAGCTCTCGGGGCATACGCATGATGGTCAGATTTGGCCTTTTAATTATATCGTTAATTTAGCTCATGAAGGACATGGCTATGGATTTTTTACCGAAGGAGATTTTTCCTTGATCGTCAATTCCGGAGCCGGTTCTTGGGGGCCGCCGATGCGAACCGCAGCGCGCAGTGAAATAGTCAAAATAACTCTTCATAAAAAATAATCCAGAAAAATAGTTTAGAAAAATAATCCAGCCGATTTTTAATCAATGAATAACACCACTATGAATTTAGAAAAATTAACCCAAATTTTAGCGCCAGAAGCAAAGTATCGCTACTCCCAGGTAAATAAAGCCGTGTTTCAGGATTTTATTGCTACTTGGGACCAGGTTTCGAATTTGCCGAAGAATTTGCGAGAAAAATTAACGCTTGATTGCCCGCTCGAAATTAAAGCGGAGATTATTAAGGATAAGACGAGCACGACTAGTCTAAAGGCCCTAATTACTTTAGAAGACGGAGAAACAGTAGAAACTGTTTTAATTCGTCAAAGAAAAAAAACGGTCGACCCGACTAATGGTGGTAGTGATTTCCGTTATACGGTTTGTGTTTCTTCTCAGGTTGGTTGTTCCTTGGGTTGCGTTTTTTGTGCGACCGGCGAACGTGGTTTTACTCGTAATTTAAACGCCGCAGAAATAGTTGAACAAGTTATTTTATGGGCGCGTTATTTAAAAGCCGAAAAAGGGGGCGCTAAAATAGATAATTTAGTCTTTATGGGTATGGGTGAACCATTTTTAAATTATGACCAGTTTATTAAAGCCGTCAAATTTATTAATAATCCGGAGACCTTAAATATTGGTTCGCGCCGGATGTCGGTTTCAACGGCGGGTCTAGTAGAGGGTATTAAACGTTTAGCAGGGGAAAAATTACAAATTAATTTAGCTATATCTTTACACGCAGCCAAGGATGAGCAGCGAGCCGGCTTAATGCCGATTGCTAAAAAATATAGCTTGTTTGAAATTTTGAAAGCGGTTGATCATTATATTATTAAAACTGGCCGGCGGGTTATGTTCGAATATTTAATGCTTAAAAATATCAATGATAGCGATGCCGACGCTCTTGCGCTCGCTAAATTATTACAGCGGCCTCTCTACTTAGTTAATCTTATTCCTTATAATCCGACGGGTCGTTTTGAGCCGTCTAGTCGAGAAAGAATTGCGAGATTTAAGGAAATCTTAGAGTCTAATGGCGTGCCCGCGACTATTCGTTTGAGTTTTGGCTCGGCGATAGGCGCCGCTTGCGGCCAGTTAAAAGGTCGGCCGAAAAATAGGTCGCTTAATAAAAATTTGTAAATCGTCGTCATGTCCTCTTTGATTCTAAATAATCAGAAAACTATTGAATATCAAATTAAGACTAACCGCCTATCGAAGAATTTACGCTTAAGCGTTTATAGAGATGGGCGGATTTTAATTACTAAACCCCGTTACGTAAGTTTGCGACAAACACGGCTTCTGATCGAGAGTAAAAAGGAATGGTTGCAAGAAAAACTTGATAAGTTACCGCGGCGCGGGCTTGCGCCCTTGCTCGATAAAGCTAGTTATTTAAAACGACGAGTCGCTGCGTATTCTTTAGTCAAAGAGCGTTTGGAATATTTTAATCAGTTTTATGGCTTTAGTTATAAGCGGATAAGTATTCGTAACCAGAGTACCCGCTGGGGGAGTTGTTCGCGGCGCGCTAACCTTAATTTCAATCATCGTCTTTTAGATTTAGCGCCACCTTTGCGGGACTATTTAATTGTTCACGAGCTTTGTCACTTAGGCGAATTTAATCATTCGCCAAATTTTTGGTCCGCCGTGGCTAAAACTATTCCGGACTATCAGAAAAAACGTCGGGCTCTGCGGCAAGCGGTTGATACTTGAAGATAATTAAGTTATAATTTAATTGTTTAGACTAATTAATTAATAATAATTTTATGTTTACTTTACCAATATTACCTTATGAACAGTCGGCTTTAGAGCCGTATATGTCGGCTCGTACTTTAGAATTTCATTATGGCAAACACCACCAGGCTTATCTGGATAACTTAAATAAGCTGATTATCGGTACGGAATTTGAAAATATGTCTTTAGTCGATATAGTCGTGAAAACCGCTAACAACCCCGCGTTGAGTGCTATTTTTAATAACGCCGCCCAAAGCTATAATCATCAGATTTTTTGGCAATGCTTAGCGCCGGCCGAGACTAAAATAGAACCGACGGCGGCCGTTTTAGACTTGATCAATAAATCTTTTGGCTCTTTAACTGACTTTTATGCTCAGTTTAAGACCGCGGCTTTAGGACAGTTTGGGAGCGGTTGGGTTTGGTTGGTTCGTGAGGGAGAAGTTTTGAAAATAATGAAGACGGCTAATGCTAATAATCCTCTAACGTCCGGCCTAAAAATTCTTTTGGCTCTCGACGTTTGGGAACATTCTTATTATTTAGACTATCAGAATCGCCGCGCGGATTTTGTGGAAGCGGTTTTGCATAATTTATTAAATTGGAAATTTGTTCAGGATAATTTATAGTTTTATTTTGTATTTAGTATAGTACCTATTATTTGGCATCTAGTATCTATGATCTAATACTTAGTATTTAGTATTTATGATCTAGCACCTAATATTTAGTATTTATTACTTAACTTAATTTTTTTTACCGTCTTATTTTTTAGTTGACCGTTTTTATGTATCAGAATCCTTATATTAAACTTAAGCCCCGGACGCAGCGTCCCTATACGGAAATTTATTTAATTCGTCATTGTAATCCTAATTATTCTTTAGAAAAAAAACGGGGGCCTTATAATATGCCTCTTTCCCCCTTCGGTTTAAAGCAGAGAAAATATCTGACTAAAAAATTATTGTCTCTTGATATCGATAAAGTTTATTCTAGTGGTTTAATTCGCGCTCAAGAGACGGCGGCGAGCTATATTAAGAAAACTGGTTTGACGATGATTATTGATCAGCGTTTGGATGAAATTGATTGGACGCATTGGCATAAAATTAAATATTTTAACATGTCCGAGTCGAGCCGAAAGAATAAATTACCGTCTCACCCGCAGCTTTATAAAGAATTAGATAAGATGCAAATAACGGCGCGGCGCGCTTTAGCCGATTTATTCCGTCGCAATCGCGGTCATCGGGTGCTTGTCTTCTCACACGGTAATTTTATTAAAGCCTTGATAACGGGTATCCTGGATGCTGATGTGCTCGGTTTCTTGTCCTTAGAAATTTTCCAGTCTTCAATTAGTAAGATAGTGATTGATCGCGACGGTTATGTTAAAGTCAGTTTTATTAACGATGTTAGCCATTTGCCGTTAGTGCCAAAAGAGGATCTCTTTATTACTTTAGCGGATTAAATTTTTTTAGTGGATCGGATCTTTAAAACTAGGTAGAACCGGAGCTTAAATTTTTTGTCCCTATTCTTATGAATTCAAAAAAAATTAAAATAATAATTTTTTGTTTAGTCAGCGTCCTAGTTTTTGGCGCTGATTTTGGTATTAACGGTTTTAGTTATTATTCGTCAGCGGCGCAAGCGGCGGTTAATTTACGTGGCCGTTTTTTAATTCAAGTCGAAGATCGGGGGCAGGCTTGGTACGTTAATCCGTCTGATAATCGTCGTTATTTATTAGTTAAAGGAGGAGCGGCTTTAAAAACTTTAAGTACTTTAGGTTTAGGCGTTAGCAATAAAGATTGGGCGGTTTTTCAGAAAACGACGCCGCGGCGCTTAGCCGGGCGTATTCTTTTAAAAGTTGAAGACAAGGGACAGGCCTATTATCTTAGCCCCCTGGACTTTAAATTATATCCCCTCACGAACGAGTCGGTCGTCCTTAGTCTAATTAAGAGCCAGGGGCTAGGAATTACTAATAAAAATTTAAGTAATTTAACGCTGCCGCCTAAAGTAATTTCTCCTAAGATAACGCCGCTCAATCCGAATCCCGAAGCGGCGGCCGACGCGCCAATTTCTAGAGCGTCAACTTCTTCGGAGTCCGTTAAACGTTTTAGCTTTAAGTATAAAAATACTAGTTATGATATAAGTCAGACTTTATCGTCGTCTTTATATAATAGTTATAAAAATTCTCCTAAAGTTTATACTTATTTTAATAATACCGCCCCTAGTAATTTGCGAGAGTCTTTTTATAGTTTATTTTTTAACGTTAAAGCAGATGATTATTCTTTAGATAATTTACTCGCTGATTTAAGGGCGGTAGCGGCGCAAAATAAATGGAGCGATGACGAATTATTAGAATTTACTTTAGCGCTAGTGCAATATTTACCTTATGATCAGGCGAAAGTCGCAGTTGACTCCAACCGTAATATCAGTCCCTATTATCCTTATGAAACTTTGTACCTCGGTCGAGGAGTTTGTTCGGATAAAACTTTTTTAGCCGTAGCGCTACTACGAAAATTAGGCTATGGCGCGGCGGTTTTAGATTTCCCAGAAATTAATCACAGCGCTTTAGGCGTCGCTTGCCCGACTAGTGACTCTCTAAATGGTTCTGGCTATTGTTATGTCGAGACGACTAATTATTTCCCCTTGGGCGTAATTCCACAAAGTATTAGTCCCGGGAAAGCCCAAAATACGGCGGATGAGTTTGGTTCGATGTTTAATAGCGCTAATTTAGGCCAAGTAGAAATTTATCAGAAGACTAATGGCCAAATTTATAAAGGTTTGACGGCGACGCGCGCTAAAATCGAGTATTTGCAATTTACTAAGACAGGTTTGGCGGCTAAGCAAACCGCTTTAACTTCTCTTAACGCCGCCGCGCGTCAACAAGAAACCGATTTAAGCCAATTAAAAGTTCAAATGGATAATTACTATAATAATGGTCAGAGCGCCCAGTATAATGATTTAGTAAGCTCTTATAATAGTCTAGTTAAAGTCTATAATGACCTTTTAACTGATTATCAACTTAAAGTTAATAACTATAATCAAACCGCGCGGGAGTTCAATCAGGCGATTACCGATTTTTATCAGAAATAGTCAAAATAACCTTGACAATAGCTTAAATTTCCTATATATTTATTTTAGAGGTACGGCCTCTAGATCGACCTCTTTTTTATATTATTTTTATAAAAATTTAATTAATTATCATGCTCTTAAGGCCTTATTGGCCATTATTTTTCTTCCTCGGTTTTCCGAGGCTGGAGAGCAGATGTAACAGGCTTCGGCCTTAAAAAGAAAAAATATGATTACTGTACCAAAAATTGAAGACATGCTTAAAGCGGGCATGCATTTTGGCCACCGGACTAACCGTTGGCATCCGAAGATGAAGCCATTTATTTTTACTTCTAAAAATGGCGTTTATATTATTGATTTAAGAAAAACTCAGGAAAAATTACAAGAAGCTTTAGAATTTATGGCTAAATTAGTGGCGGAGGGGAAAAATATTCTCTTTGTCGGCACGAAGAGCCAGGTAGCGGCGCCTTTAAAAAAAATGGCCGAAGAAACGGGCCAGTCATACGTAGTTGGGAAATGGCTCGGTGGTTATTTAACTAATTTTGTTATTGTTAAAAAATCCGTAAAAAAATATCTAGACTTAATTGAAAAACGGGAGGCTGGTAAATTAGATAAATATACAAAAAAAGAACGTTTGAATTTTGATCGGGAAATTAAAAAATTAGAAGTTCGCGTCGGCGGTTTAGCCGCTTTAACTAAATTACCGGACGCTTTATTCGTTTGGGATATTAAAGAAGAAGAGACGGCCGTACGCGAGGCGCAACAAAAACATATTCCGATTATTGCTATCTGCGATACTAATGTTAATCCGGAAGACGCGAATTATCCTATTCCGGCTAACGACGATTCGACAAAAACTATTCAGCTCCTTTTAGCCGCGATTAAAAGCGCTATTTTAGAGGGGAAAAGCAATCTTAAATAAAAATTTAACTTATCTCAATATGGAATTAATTAAACAATTGCGCGAAATAACCGGCGCGGGCATGGTTGATTGTAAAAAAGCTTTAGAGGAAGCCGCTAATGACTTGAATAAAGCGGTCGAAATTCTCCGTAAGAAGGGAATTCTTAAGGCCGCGAAACGGACTGATCGCGAGACTAATGAAGGAGTAGTGAAGGTCGCTCTGAGCGCTGATAAAACCGAGGCTTATATTTTAGAACTTAATACGGAAACCGATTTTGTTTCTCGTAATGAAAAATTCCAGGCTTTCGCCACTGCCGTTTTAGAATTAGTTAAAACTAAAAAACCCGGTAGCTTAGAAGAACTTTTGGCTCTCTCTATGACTGGCGTAAGCGTCCAGGATAGTTTAGCTACTTTAAGCGGTACCGTTGGCGAAAAGATGGGTCTGAAGCGTTTTGCTATTGTTTCAGGGGCCAGTGTCGCCGCTTATTCTCATTTAGGCGGACGCCTCGGCGTTTTAGTCGCTTTAGATAAACCGGGGCAGGAGACTTTAGCTTCGGATATCGCGATGCAAGTGGCGGCGGCCAATCCTAAATATTTACGGTCGACGGAAGTTGATCCCGCGGAAATGGCTAAGGAAAAAGAAATTTATAAGGAACAACTACTTAAAGAAGGTAAGCCGGAGAATATGATTGATAAGATTCTGGAGGGCAAGATGAGTAAGTATTACGCCGAGGTTTGTTTAGTGGAACAAGAGTATATTAAAGACGACAAGAAAAAAGTTAAAGATATTTTAGGTGGCGCTAATATTTTACAATTTGTTCGTTACTCTCTCTAATTTATATCTAAATTTTAATCTATTTTTGGATTAGAATTTTTTCTCATCCCATGTTAATCGCGCAAGTACAATTCGCTCCCTGGGATAAAGTTTATAATTTTTCGTTGGCTGGTTTAACTCTCGTCGCCGGTGATTATGTCGTAGTTAAAACGGAACTAGGTCTAGAGTTAGGGAAAGTCGTTAATCTCAAAAATTTAACGGAGCCATTTAAACAAGAACTTAAACCAGTTTTACGGTTAGCCGTTTATGACGATATTGCTCAGATTCCTGATCAAGCGAAAAAAACTGAAGTTTTAAAATTTTGTGAGGAAATGATTCAGCGACACGGCTTGCCGATGAAGTTAATCGATGTTCACTTTTCTTTAGAAGGTAATCGCTTTAATTTCGCTTTTCTCGCCGAAGGCCGCGTTGATTTTCGCGATTTAGTGAAAGATTTAGTCGCTCATTTTAATGTTAATGTCCGTCTGACACAAATTGGCACGCGCGATGAGGCGCGAGTAACTGGCGATTGCGGACCTTGTGGTCGAGGTTTATGCTGTCGGACTTTTATTAATGAGTTTTCGTCGATTACTTCCGAAATGGCCGAAGCGCAACAGGTCGTCCATCGCGGGAGCGAGCGAATTTCCGGGATGTGTGGCCGGTTGATGTGTTGTTTATCTTTTGAATACGAGGGTTATAAAAAAATGGCCGGTGAATTGCCGCCTCTCGGCACGAAAGTAAATATCGCCGGAACGCGTGGCGTCGTTGTCGGCCATCATATTTTAAAACAGACCATTGACGTTAGAGTGGCCGCGGATAAGCCGGACGAAAGAGACGTAACGATTGAAGTTGATATTAATAAACACCGAGGAAAAGAAAAATAAACCGCCAATTTTAAGGGCGGTTTTTTTTAAGCTTCAGAGGAGTAAAATTTAGTAATATGTTTACAGAATTAATTAATCAAACAGCGAGCCCTAAAAAGAAGGTTCTAAACGAATCGGTTGATGAAGATAAAATAAAGGGAGCGGCTCGTACTGAACAAGAAACTGAAACGTCTTTAAAAGAGGGGATGGTTGATGTTATTCAGGTTAAAGATTTAGCTCTAAAAAAAGCCGTGGAATATTGCCGATTACTTTCTAAAGAAGAACAGATTAAAGTTGTTTCCCGTATTTTCGAACATTCTATTGATGATGGGTTAAAAGTAGTAGAAACTTTGCGTCTAACGTCTAGTGATGTCGCGCGGATTATTACCGCGCCGGAATTTTATTTAAAACACAGTGAAGATGCCTTGAAGGTGGCGACGATTGGTTTGTCTCAAGCTAAGGGAAAACCCGAAAGACAAGCCGCGAAAAAATTGTTAACGCATTTTGCTGAATTAGGCCAGGCGGTTGAGGCCGGTAGAGAAATTACCAAGCCGAAAAAATATGGCCAGGAGCGGGAAATTATTCAAGAGCTTGACCGGGCCTATGAACCGTTTTTAAGTACTAAAAAAATTGAAATAATTGGCGAAAAAGATCCCCGGTCAAGCGGCGAGCGCTTAGGGGAAAAAAATATTGAACTTATTAAAACGACGCTAGAAAAAAATTATTACTCCGGCGATGTTTTAAAAATACTTTTTGCCGAGATAAAAAAAACTGACGGAGATAGAATTAGTAAATTAGTCAAAGAACATTTTGGCTCAAGCGCTGGTTTGCGAGAAAAATATAAACATACGGGGTTAGAAGCTTATGTTCGTAATTTAGAACGCGGGAAAGAGAATGCGCGGGAGATTGTTTTAGAAGAATTACGCGCTCGTCTTCCGCTCGCTATTATTGATCGTTTAGAATGGGACTCTTTTGTATCCCAAGACGATTTAGACAAGATTAAAGAAACATTTAATTTAACTGAAGCCGCCGCTCAGAAATTTGCCACTGTTCGGTATCAGCCCTTGGATCTTACTTTTAACCGGCAAAATGATCAGGCGCAAAAAAATCTGATTAAGGAAATTCAGAGTTTAGGCGGCCAGCTCAGAATTGATGAACAGGGAGATTTTTCTTTAGCCAATAAGCGTGAAAGTGAAAAATCTAAATATCTTAGTGAAGAAAAAATCCTTGATAAACTTGAGGAACTTATGGCCTTAGGTGTTTACAGAAATTTGATCGCCCGAAATTTTGCTGGTCTGGACTCCGATCGGGCTTGGAAAATGCGGGAGGAGCTTATGGATTCAGGTGTTAGCAGGAGTCTTATCGCCCAAGGTCTGGCTGGCCTAGACTCGGAGCGTGCTTGGAAAATGCGGGATAGGCTGATTGCCTCAGGTGAAGTTAATATAGATTTTATCGTTTTAAGTCTGGCTGGCCTTGACTCCGATCGGGCTTGGAAAATGCGGGAGGAGTTTATGGCTTCAGACAAAACTAGTAAAGCTGTTATAGTTTTAAGTCTTGTTAGTCTGGACTCTGATCGGGCCTGGAAAATACGTGATGAGCTTATGGCTTCAAACAAAGCTGAAAAAGTTGATAGAGATTCTATTGCCGAAAGTCTGGCTGGTTTAGACTCCGATCGGGCTTGGAAAATGCGGGAAAAGTTGATGGCTTCAGGCGCAATTGATGAAAATTCCATCGCTTTAAGTCTTACTAGTCTTGACTCCGATCGCGCCTGGAAAATGCGGGAGGAGCTTATGGCTTCAGGCGAAATTAATAAAGGTTTCATTGCCGTAAGTCTGGCTGGCTTGGATTCTGATCGCGCCTGGAAAATGCGGGAAGAGTTTATTGTTTTAGGCGTTGATAAAGGTTCAATCGCTAAGGGTTTAGCTGGTCTTGATTCTGATCGAGCTTGGAAAATGCGGGAGGAGTTTATGACCTCAGGAGTTAGCAAGGGTTCTATCGCTCATGGTTTAGCTGGAGACTATCTAACATTTGTTTGGCAGTTAAAAAATAAAAAAGATAAACAGGGACAAAATCAATCGCCAGAACTTTCTCGCAAACTTCATTTATTAAATATCCTTCATACCTTAAGACCTGATTTAGGGAAATTTGAAATTGAAAAAAATAAAACTGAAGTTGTTGAATCAAGACCACCCTTATTTACCGAAGAAGAGGCAGTGGTTTTGATGCAAAAATTTACTGAAATGGGCGAGGAGCTAGCCGCTACTCAAGTGGCCGTCGCCACTAATCATAAAGATACTTATCGCCGGTTAATAAAAAATAATATTTATAATTCTGATTTTGTAACAATTGCTAATCGTTTGGGCGACACGGAGTTACTGGACTCAGCGAGAGAAGTAATGGATCAGTGCCTAAAAATGGAAGAGTTTTTTAGAGCTGGCGATTTGGCGCTGGCGCTTAAAGATAAAGAAACTGTTAAAAAAATAATCAAAAAACTGTCGGTTAGAACGAATTTACGCGATGCTATTAAAGTAGGTTTTTTAGCGGTTAGTATTGGCGACACAAAACTGGTTAACTATTGTTTTGATGATGATTTTCTGCCGGCGTCGGGGAAAATGACTGGGGCAATGTTATTGGATATTTATGATATTGCTATTAAAACGAAGAATAAAGATATAATATCTAAAGCCTTAACAATGCAAAGATCACCTGAGGAGTATAGTCCATCTAATGATGAGATTTATCATCGTGAGGAAGAATTTAGGATGGGGTTATTATCGATTGCTATTAAGGCTGATGATAGTGCGCTAAGAATAGCGCAGTCGCTAGAGTCGGAGAAAGACTACGAAGAAGCGGCTAAAATATTTATTGCGCTTGGCGATATCGCTCAGGCCAGGAGGATAATTTCTCAGTTACGCCAAGACGATAATTTTGCCAGTATCGCGGTAATTACGGAGTTTTATTATTCAGAAGAAGGGAATAGGGACGATATAAACGATTCAAAAAGTTCGTCTAGTATTGAGACGACGGGAGGTATTGAAAAAAATGCTCGCTATTTTTCTGAAGAGGAAATGAAAGATTTAATGCAGAAATGTTTAAAGGCTAAATATTTTTCTTCGGCCGCGGAAATCATGGTGGCGCTTGATGATCGAGAGTCTGCCCAGAATCTTATCCAAGAATGTTTAAAGAACGATTGGTTAACTTCGGTCGCGGATATTATTGTTGCTCTAGCCGCCAAAGATCTAGAATCTGCTAAGAATATTATATTCTCTCAAAATATTATACAAGAATGTTTAGCTGGTCGTTGTCTCTATGCTGCCGCTGATATGGCCGTTATCATAGCTGATAACAATCCGGAATTGGCTAAAGATGTTATGGAGAAATGTTTAGTAGAAAAAGGTTATCTTGCTTGTGCCGGAAGAATTGAGGTCGCCCTTAATGATTTAGAGTCTGCTAAGAATATTATGTATAAATATTTAGAGGAAAATAATTTTATTTCGGCCGTGGAGGTTGCGGTTGCCTTAGCAGGTAAAGATCCGGAATTCTCTCAGAATATTATATTTTTTGAAAGTATTATTGAGGGGTGTTTTGAACATAATCTGGAGACGGCTGCCGCTGATATGGCCGTTGCCGTGGCTAGTAAAAATCCGGAATTGGCTAAGGGAGCTATGGAGAAATGTTTAGCAACAGGTTATCTCGGTGCGGCTGGAAAAATCATGATTGCTCTTAATGATCGAGAGTCTGCCCAGAATATCCTGTATAAACTTTTAAAGAATGATCGGGTGATTGCGGCCGCAGAAATTGCTGCCGCCCTATATAGTAAAAATAAAAATGTTTTTACTTCAAATAGAATAATACAATCTAGTGGTGGGCAAAAAGATAGCGATTTTGATGCCGAAAAACTTTTAGTAGAAATAAACAACTATTTAGAACAAGAGTCAAAAATTGCTAAGAAAAAACCGAAAACATTAGGGGATAAATTAAAAAAAGAACTTCAAACCTCGCGCGCTTTTGTGAGATCGGTTAATAGTGTTATCAAAGATTCTCCAGAAATATTTCTTAATATGCTAGCCGCTCGAAAGTCGTCGCGGCGCGGCGTAGGGAAATTAGCGGCCAAAGTTTTTCCTAGTATTTTAGAAAAGGATCAGGAGACTTGGCGAGGTTTTTCTGGCTATTCCGGGTTTGAATCAAATACCTTAAATTTTGGCCGAGAGCCTTCTCCCGAGGATTATTTAAATCCGGATAGTCTACTCGACTCTCTCGCCGGCGGCGATCCAGAAAAGGAATATCAAGAGGAAGTGTTAAAATTCCGAGAGCCGCTTCATGAGCTAGTCGTGACAGGAATTTTTGGAAAATATAACGGGTCGGCTTGGGATAGTAGATATCAGTTTAGTGTAGCTGATATTTCGAGCGAAAAAACTAAAGACATTACCATTACTTTGCCGCACGTGGGTCAACAAACAAAACTTCCTAAACCGGTTTCCGGAACGATTATTAAAGAGCGCGTTAAAGCTATTAAAAAAGGAAAGGAACTCGCTTGCGAAACGGAGTTTTCGCCGCTCGGAGAGGGAACGGTAAAAGATACTAAGCGAGCGGAAGAAATTATTTATTCGGTCCGCCAGAATGAAATTCCTAGAGAAATGCGTAATGTTACGGCTAGTGAATACGCAATATATAAGAAACAATTCGTCCGTGAATATGGCGATATTATGCTGACGCCGCTAGCGGAATTACCGGAAGAAACCGATTTATTTATTGAGAGTATAAAAAATAAAGATCCTAAGGAGCAGGTGATGGCGATTGAAAATTTTGTGCGCCAGGTTAGTTATTATGATAAGAAAAATAGGGAAGTTTCTCCGTTAAAGACTGGAGCCTCTTTAGAAGACCGTTTTAGTATAATGGAGTCGCGCGTTGATGAGCTCCGGGAAAAGAATAAGATTTCCCTCGAGGGGAAAAAATATGCCGGGGTCTGTGCTGATTTTGCGATGTTGACATCAGCGTTGCTGCGCAAAGCGGGGTTTCCTTCGGGCGTCCTCACGGGATTTATGCCCAACGGAAAAACAGCGACAATTGCTAATGCCCATAGTACAGCTTTTGTCCTTTGGCCGACTGCGCGCGGTGGCAACGAAGTTTTTTCGGTCGATGGAACACCCTCGGGAATTGAAGGAATATCTGGCGCGAGTATTGTTGAGAAAGAAAAAATGCGCAGTGAAGCAATCGGCTCCATAGTTCAAGACGCAAATAAAAAATTGGAGGAAATTATGAATATTGTTAAATCAAATGATTTGGCCGCCATTAAGAAACTAACTAATGGTGACCTAGAAACTGTGGTCAATACTATTTTAAAATATGAAACGACGGGAGAAGATTTGTTTGCTCTCCAGAACGTGTTAGATGCTTATTGGTATACACCATTTAGCAGTTCTAATATGGGTAGCTCTAAAGTGAAAAAGGAGTTTGAGAAATTTTTTGAAAAAGAGTTAAAGACTACTTCGTCTAGCGAAGTAGTCAATCCGGGGTCTCAAGTATTTGATTTAGCTAATAAATTTATTCAAAAATTTGAAGTAAAAAATGGTTCGGAGTCGCCAGAGAAAGCGGTCCGTTTATTTGAACAGGTTATCGAGGCGACTGGTCAGAAATTAACTATTCAAGAAAGAAAGGTGTATATAGCGATTGCGACCTATTTGAAGGCTAAGAAAATGAAAGGAAATGAGCAGTAGTGGCCTAGATTAGTTCGTTTTATTTATTGTTTAAGCGTGCTATAATATTGAATATTATGATTATAATTAAGACTTTATCAATATGAAAAAAGTAAATATTGCTATTAATGGTTTTGGGCGAATTGGCCGAGCCGCCCTTAAAGCTATTTGGATGCGTTTTCCGAATTTGCGGGTCGTCGCTATTAACGATTTGACTGATCCGGCGACGCTGGCTCATTTATTGAAATATGACTCTTGCTACGGGACGACGGATCAAAAAATTAGGGCGACTAAAGACGCCTTATTCATCGATGGTTTAAAAATCCCGATTTTGGCCGTTAAAGATCCGGCCCAACTTCCTTGGAAAGAGTTGAAAGTCGATATTGTCTTAGAATGTACGGGCCGCTTTACTAATAAAGCCGATTTGAACTTGCATCTTCTGGCCGGTGCTAAAAAAGTAGTTTTGTCCGCTCCGGCGAAAAAGGGCGGAGTTAAGACCATCGTTCCGGGCGTTAATTTGGAAAAGATTACTAAATCTGACCATCTTATTTCCGCCGCTTCCTGTACGACTAATTGTTTAGCTCCGGCGACTAAAGTAATTAAAGAAACCTTCGGTATTAAGAAGGCGCTTATGACGACGATTCATTCTTATACCGCTGATCAGAATTTAGTTGACGGGCCGCATAAAGATTTACGTCGGGCGCGTGCCGCCGCTATTAATATGATTCCGACGACGACCGGCGCGGCGATTGCGACGACGGAAACTATTCCGGCTTTAAAAAATAAATTTGATGGACTAGCCGTGCGGGTGCCGACGCCAGTCGGGTCGATTTGTGATACTGTTTATTTGTTAAATAAAAAAACCACGGTGGAAACCGTTAATAAAGCTTTTATCAAAGCGGCGCGAGGAAAAATGAGGGGAATTATCGAAGCTTCGAGCGAAGAATTAGTCTCCGCGGATATTGTTGGTAATTCTCATAGCGCAATTATTGATTTAAAGAGTACAAAAATAGTCGGCGGCGATCTACTCAAAGTTATTTCTTGGTATGATAATGAATGGGGTTATGCGAATCGCTTTGTCGAACTCGCTAATTACCTAACTAAGTTTATTTAAAATATTAAGAAAATAAAAAAGACTGCTCTAGTCTTATAATTATTAATCATATGAAATTAGAAAATAAAGTAGCGGTTGTAACCGGCGCCGCTTCCGGCATCGGTTTAGCAATTGCCAATTTATTTGTCGCCGAAGGCGCCAAAGTAATTTATTCAGACGTTAGCAACAATGATTTAAAATTAGATCCGGCTCAAGCCGCCTTTGTTAAGTGTGACGTGGCGAGCGCCTCAGAAGTTGAAGCGTTGGTTAAAGCCGCGCTAGATAAATTTGGGCGTCTAGATATTATGGTTAGTAACGCCGGGATCGGTTCCTTAGGCGGAATACTTGATACGACCGACGAATCTTGGGAGCGAACTTTGCGGGTTAATTTATTCGGAGTTTTTTATGGCGCCCGCGCCGCGGCTCGAGCGATGCAAGCGGCGGGAATTAAGGGTTCGATTATTAATATGAGCTCTATTTTAGGCCAGGTTGGTTTTCCGGGCGCCTTAGCTTACTCCGCTACTAAAGGCGGAGTCGTCCAGTTGACTCATGCGGCGGCTTTAGATTTAGCGCCCCTGGGTATTAGAATGAACGCGATTGCGCCTGGCTTTATTGCAACGAATATGACCAAAGGAATTTTAGAGAATCCTGATTTTAAAAAATTAGTAGAAACTAATACTCCTTTAGGACATGTTGGCGAGCCTAATGATATTGCTCAAGCCGCTTTATATTTAGCGAGTGAAGATTCTAAATATGTGACCGGGACGGTTATTTATGTCGATGGCGGGTGGACGGCGCGCTAATTTTTAGAGTGGTTATTTATGATGGACGAAAAATTTGAAAAAATTAAACAGCTAGCGATGGCGGAACTAAAAGATTGCTCGGCGCATGATCTTGATCATGTCCTGCGCGTTTATAATTTAGCTTTAATTATCGCGGAAAATGAAACCGGCGTTGATTTAGAAATTCTGCAAGCCGCCGTTTTATTACACGATATTGGCGGCGCTCAAGAAGCTAATGATCCGACCGGCGCGACTGATCACGCGGTAGTTGGTCAGGAAATGGCGAAGCCAATTTTGGAAAAACTTAATTTTTCGCCAGACCAGATCGCTCATATTCAGGATTGTATTCTATCGCATCGGTATCGAACAGATAATAAGCCAAAAACTATCGAAGCTAAAATTTTGTTTGACGCTGATAAGTTAGATGCTATCGGAGCGATTGGCGTGGCGCGTGGCTATGCTTGGATGGGAAAAAATAAAGCCAAAATTTATAAAACGGTCGCTAGCTTAGAAGAATATGCGCAGGACAATTTAGTCGGCGGTAAATTTAATGGACGAATTAAAGATCGTTCGAAACATAGTGTCCAAATTCAGTGGGAACTAAAAGAAAAACATTTATTGGAAAAATTATATACCGCTACAGCTAAAAAAATTGGGGCAGAGAGAATTGTTTATGAAGAGCAGTTTCTGGTCCGTTTAGAGAAAGAAATTAAGGGTGAAATATAAATATTAAGACTTGATTTATTATCTGTTTATTATCTGTATGAATATTCCCGATTATATTTTAAATATTATTAAGGATTTGGAGGCCTCTCATTATGAGGCCTATATTGTTGGTGGCTGCGTGCGCGATGTTTTAATGAATAAAGCGCCACAAGACTGGGATATTACGACTAATGCGCGGCCGGAACAGATCTTAGCGGTTTTTTCCGCTGCGAAGTATGAGAATAATTTTGGTACGGTTTTGCTGCCGATTCGCCAGCCAGCTTTAAACGAAGGCGCTAAAGGAGAACTAACAGATGTGGTTGAAATAACGACTTATCGGAGCGAACAAGGTTACTCTGACCGCCGTCATCCGGACGCAGTTCTATTCGAAAAAGAATTAGATAAGGATTTAGAGCGCCGAGATTTTACCATTAACGCTTTAGCGCTTAATCCAACTAAACCGGGAGAAATTATTGATTTATTCGGCGGCGAAAAAGATATTAAACATAAAATAATTCGCGCCGTGGGCGAACCGAGCAATCGTTTTAAAGAAGATGCTTTGCGGATGCTAAGAGCGATTCGTTTTAGCGCGCAACTAGGTTTTGCTCTTGAGCCGAAAACTCAGCGGGCGATTATAAAATTAGCCGGCAGTCTTAAATTTGTTTCTCAGGAGAGAATTCGTGACGAGCTTATTAAGATTTTATCTTCCGATCGTCCGGCCTTGGGAATAAATCTTTTGCATGAGTCTAAACTTCTACAGTATATTTTGCCAGAGCTCGAACAAGGCGTTGGCGTCGCCCAAGATCGCCACCATATTTACCCGGTCTTTAAACATAATGTTTTATCTTTAGAACATTGTCCGAATAAGACTTGGCCCGTTCGTTTAGCAGCGCTCTTACACGATGTCGGTAAACCGCAAACTAGAAAAATTATTAAAGGGATAGCGACTTTTTATAACCATGAATATTTAGGAGCTAAAATGACAGAGCGGATTATGCGGCGTTTAAAATTTTCGACTGATGATAGCCGGCGTGTAGTTAATCTTGTGAAAAATCACATGTTTTATTATAATGTGGGGGAAGTGAGCGCCGCCTCCGTTCGTCGTCTAGTGGTTAAGGTTGGTAAGGAAAATTTACAGGATCTTTTAGACTTACGGGTCGCCGATCGTTTAGGCTCAGGAACGCCTAAGGCGATGCCTTATAAATTACGTCATCTTCAGTATATGCTCGAGAGCGTTCAGAATGATCCGATTTCTGTGAAAATGTTGAAAATTAAGGGCGATGACATCATGCGAATTTTGCAGAGTGCGGCCGGACCGAAGATCGGCATGATTTTAGACGTATTACTAGGCGAAGTAATTGAGGATCCGGCTTTAAATAATTCTGCTTACTTAGAAAAACGGGCTCAAGAAATTGGGGAACTTGATTTAGCGGAATTGCGGCTGAGGGCGAAAGCTTTAATTATTGAAGAACGGGAGAAAGAGGAAAAAGAAATGAAGCGCCATTATAAAGTCTAATATTTATAAATTTAGTATAAAAGTATGAAAAAATTGTTTTTTATTTCAACAATCTTAATGATTGTGTTGAGCGTGACCGCTTGTTCTAAAGAAAATTCATCCGAAACCGATAAAAATGTTAATCAAAATTCTGAAGAAAGCGTTAATCAGGCGCCGGAATTAAGTGCTGAGGAGAGTGGGGGCTTAAAAGAGAATAGCCCTGTCGTTACTCCTGATCTTATTCAAAATAATAATTCAGCGGCCGCGGCCAGCGCGATCGCCCCGTCTGGCGAAACTATTATAAAAGAGGCTCCGGCCTCGAGCCAGCCGGTTAGTAATAATGAATCTATGTCAACTCCCGACAACCAATCAGACCTATTAAAGCAGTACTCGCAAGCTTTAATTAAAACTAATTATGGCGATATTAAAGTTAAATTTTATGGAGCCGATTCGCCGGTGACGGTTAACAATTTTTTGAATTTAGCTAAGGCCGGTTTTTATAATGGCACTAAATTTCACCGCGTTATTAGAGATTTCATGATTCAAGGCGGCGACCCCTTAAGTCGGGGGAGTGATGTTAGTGTTTATGGTACGGGTGGGCCGGGTTACCGTTTTAAAGACGAATTCAATAACCATAAACTGGTTATTGGTAGTTTAGCGATGGCTAATTCTGGTGCGGATACTAATGGTTCCCAGTTTTTTATTGTCACAGCGGCGGAGACCCCTTGGCTTGACGGTCACCACACTAATTTCGGGGAAGTCGTTTCCGGCCTCGAGATTGTTAAAAAAATTGGCGCGGTAGAAACTGGAGCGAATGATCGGCCGGTGGCTGAGGTAATAATTAACAGTATTGAATTATTGAAATAGAAATTCTCACTAACCAAAATTTGGCTTGGTGGGGATAAATTAAAATATGTCCGTCTATTTAGACAATGCCGCCACAACGCGCTTAGACTCGCGCGTTTTGGCGAAAATGAAGCCATATTTAACGACTAAATACGCAAATGCTTCTTCTATCCACCGGCTTGGTCAAGAGGCCTATGGTGAGCTTTTAGAGGCTAAAAAGAAGGTCGCGAAGATTTTACACGGCGAGGCCGAGAATATTGTTTTTTGTTCTAGCGCGACGGAAGCCAATAATTTTATTATTAAAGGCGTCGCGCGCGCTAATCGCCAGCGTGGTAATAAAATTATTATTTCTAATATTGAACACCCCTGTGTTCGCGAATCGGCTCATGAACTAGCCGATGAGGGTTTTAAAATAGAGTTTGTGCCGGTAGACGCAAATGGTCTAGTAAAACCCGAAGCACTTAGTAAATTAGTTGATAGAGATACTATTTTAGTTTCTATCATAGCCGTAAATAATGAGATAGGCACTATTCAAGATATCGCTGCTTTAGCTAAAATCGCTCACGGAGCGGGCGCTTATTTTCATACCGATGCGGTTCAAGCCGTTCCTTATTTAAATTTAGATATTAAGAAAATGGCTCTCGACTTCTTAACGCTATCGGCTCATAAATTTTATGGGCCAAAAGGAGTTGGTTTAGCTTATCTTAACCGAGCGGTTAAAATAAGGCCGCTAATTGTCGGCGGGGGGCAAGAAGAAGGCTATCGCTCGGGTACTTATAATTTACCGGGCATAATCGGTTTAGCGGCTGCTTTAGATTTAGCTTATAAAGAACAGAAAACTTATTTACGGGAAGTCAAAGGTTTACGTGATTATTTTTGGCAAAAAATAAAAAAGGAGATTTCGGACGTTAAATTAAATGGTTCTTGGACTAAGCGTAGCCCGGCTAATCTTAATGTGATGTTTAAGAATATTGAAGGTGAAGCTATTCTGATTGATTTGTCGTCTCGAGGAGTTTATGTTTCGACTGGGTCGGCTTGTTCGGCCACTAACCTGAAATCGTCTCATGTTTTAAGGGCGATTGGCTTAGATAAGAATTATCTTAATAGTAATATCCGTTTTTCTTTAGGTCGCTTTAATACGCGGCGGGAAATTGATTATACTCTTAAATGTTTGAAAGATACGGTGAAACGTCTGCGAAGTTTTAGCCCGATTAACTAGGGGTAGAGGGGACTGTCAATAATTTTAATTTTATGGCTCTTAATTATACCAAAAAGACTTTACATCATTTTTTAAAACCGAAGAATGTCGGCTCGATTAAGAAACCAGATGGCTATGCGCAAATTGGTAATATGGTTTGCGGCGATCAGCTTAATTTTTTTCTTAAAGTAGAAAAGGGAAGAATAAAAGATGTAAAATTTTTATCCTTTGGTTGTGCTTCTAATATTGCTACGGCTTCGCTTCTTTCTGAAAAGGTCAAAGGGTTAACTATTGCGGCCGCGAAAAAATATAATTGGCAGAAGATTGTTGAGGAGCTCGGCGGGTTACCGAGTCAAAAGATTCATTGCTCGGTGATGGCCGTGGCTGGTTTAAAAAAAGCAATCGCTGATTATGAGCAGAGTCAAATTATTAAGCCCGGTATTAAGCCTGTTAAAAGGAAAATCCCGGCCGTAAAGATTTTAAAAAAATAAAAAGTAATCAGTATGTTGATCAAAAATAAGTTCGCAAAAATTATCGTCTATATTGTCGCTGCTTTAGGTTTGCGATTTTTACTGGTCGATAAATTATTAGATCAGGGTGGGGTCTGGTGGGTCCAGGCCTTGGTCATCGGTTTGATATTTTATATCGGCATTGGTTATATTTTTAGCGGCACGGCCAAAGTAATCGAAGAGACAACGGATGTTTTAAAGGATCGTACTAAGCTGGCGGGCGGGTTTTTGCAAGCTTTTGGAACAGCTTTTCCGGATATGGTTATTGGGATAGTTGCGGCTTTTATTTCTTTAAAAATTAGAGACACTGATTATACGCGGGCTATTAATTTAGCTGTTGTCGCCGCCGCTACTACCTTTGGTTCCAATATTTACAATATTATTCACGCGGCTTGGTGTATCTATCGTCAAAATTTAGCGAATTTGACTGGTCGAAATATTTTAATGTTTCCGTTCTTCAAGTCGGGCGGCAGCTTGAATCCGATTACCCAACATAAGAACAAGCCAACGCGGCGGGAGATTGATAACGCTATTAGAATTTTAACGGCTTTGACTGTTTTAACGGCTTTTGTCGCGATTAGCATGGTTTTATTCGGTAAGGTCGAGGCGGGAATTATGGGGATATCCGGTGACATGTATGAGTTGATTTGGCCGGTGGGTATCGCCTTGTTTTTTCTGTGCGCTGGCGTTCTTTATTATTTTCGTCAGAGTGAGCGCCCCGAATCGCCGTTATCAGAGATTGTGAATGACGAAAGATATTATAATCGCCAGGGGACTTGGCGTATTTGGCTAGATTTAATCATGTCCGGTTTAGCAATTTTATTTGCCGCTGAGAGTATGGTTAGGGCCATCGAGGTGTTTTCTCACCTGACCCATATCCCTTTCGTTATTACCGGCGTTTTAGCCGGTTTGATCGGCTGTTTCGGCGAGATGATTGTAGTTCACAATTTTTCCGTTCATGCTAACGGCCGAATCGGCGACGCTATTGTTGGCGTGGCCATGGATAATATTGTGACCACTTTGGGCGCAGCTATCGTTGCTATTATGGGTGGTATATTCTTGGGCGGCAATTCTCTGATTTTAATTTTTATTATTATTTTGGCTTTCAATACAATTTTAATAGAACAGATTTCAAAATTGAAAAATAGTTTATGAATATACAACCGGTGCGACCCTTAGTCAGCTCTGGCGGCGGTTTGGGGTCGATAATCAATAATGATCGTCGTTCTCTTAGCTCGCCAGTCGGTAAGGTCAGGAGTGTTTTCGATAATTTAAATGTGGATAAGATCGGCTCCGGTCGGCTTATGATTGAGGGATCTTACTATAAGCGGTTGGGTGAAAAAACTAATTTTGGACTTAAGGGCCAACTGATGGGCGTCAAAACAATGGGTCGAAGAACTACGACTAAGAATCTTTCTTTTGATAACTTGAAACAGATTCATAATCTTATCGCTGATCGTTTGAAAAACAAGGCTGTCGGCTCAAAGGTTATGATCAGCCGGCGGGATAAGATAAACATTATGAAGGAATCGCGTAAGATGGTTAAAGCGGAGGGAAGCCATTTTAGCTGGCAGGATCGTGATGATTTGAAAAAAGTGGTGGATACTATTAGAAAACAGACTAAAGATAATTTATTTCATCGTGACGGCGCCGCCGTCGTATCATCGGATACTAATCGTCAGGCAGTTTCAGCCGATCAACTGTCGCCCGGAGGGCCGCCCGCAGTCGGACGAGATGAGCCGGCTCTTAGTCATCGGCCGATTAGGAATTTTGAATAGCAGTTGAAATCATTGGTTACATATAAACAAAAACACTCCCCGTAGGGAGTGTTTTTGTTTATTTCTAAATCGTGTAGTTAGAATCTCTTTTCTAGAGGACGAGCCTCGTTAACCACAACGGTGCGTCCATCTAATTCTTGGTTATTGAACATAGCAATAGCCTTATCCGCTTCATCGTTATTTTCCATCTCTACAAAGCCGAAGCCCTTAGAGCGGTGAGTCATCCGGTCGGTGATAATAATAGCGGACAAAACTTTTCCGGCTTTAGCGAAAGAATCCGCTAGGCCCTGTTCAGTCGTCTTGAAAGACAAGCCGCCGACAAATAATTTTTTCATCTTTTTTTCTACTTATTTTTTTTAATTGTAAGACGACCTTTTTCTTAAAAAAAGAACGGTTTGGTCCGCTCTTTTTTTACGCTTACCTATTAATCATTATAGCAGTATTGATAAAATAAGTCAATATTTGATTAGGCTTTAATTAGACGGGAATAATGTTAAGAAAGATTCACTTTTACTCCAGCGCTCATCGAAGACGAAAAACTGATATTTTTAATATAAGTTCCCTTAGAAGCAGCCGGTTTACTTTTTTTGACGATATCTAGTAAGGTTTGATAATTTTCTAATAATTTTTTAGTATCAAAACTGATTTTACCAATGACCGCGTGGACATTAGCTGTATCGTCATTTTTAAAACTGATTTTACCTTTCTTTAGTTCCTCCACGGTTTTGACGGGGTTGGTAGTAACGGTATCGTTTTTCGGGGAGGGCATTAAACCTCTGGTGCCGAGAATTTTCGCGATCATCGCTAAATTTTTCATAAGAGCAGGTTCGGCGATAGCTACTTGGAAATCAGTTTTTTCGGTTTTCTTAATTTCGGCAATTAGCTCTTCACCGCCTACAAAATCCGCCCCCGCCGCTTTAACGGCCGCTTCATTTTCTGGAGAAACAAAGGCTGCCACTTTGATAGTTTTTCCGGTGCCGTGTGGTAAGCTGACCGAACCACGAACCTGTTGATCGCCTTTTTTGGTATTAATACCTAGGCGAAAGTGAACCTCTAAAGAAGCATCGAATTTTGTTTTAGTAATCTTTTTGGTTATTTCTAGAGCCTCCTCCGGGGAGTAGGCTTTAGTTCGGTCATAAATTGTCGAGTAATCTTGTTTTTTTTCTTTTTTAATAATCGGCGAATTTATTACCCCCTTTTTGCTAATGGTCTTTTTTTCTTTAACTATTTTTTCTTTAGCCATAGTTTTATTTCGTGGTCATCGTCGCTTAAAATTATTTAAGTCGACTCCCACAATTAATAAATTATAATTTTTATTTTATTTCGACTCCCATTTGTCTGGCCGTTCCGGCAATGGTATTTTTGGCTGCTTCTAGATCGTTAGCATTCAGGTCGGACATTTTTATTTGAGCGATTTCTTCTAATTGGGCGTTAGTAATAGTGCCGATTTTTTCGGTTAAAGGTTTACCAGAACCTTTTTTAATGCCAGCGGCTTTTTTAATCAGTTCCGCGGCGGGCGGGGTTTTTAAGATGAAATCATAACTGCGATCTTCATAAACGGTAATTTCGACCGGAATGATGTCGCCCATTTTATCCTTGGTTTTATCATTAAATTGTTTACAGAATTCGGCGATATTTAAACCGTGTTGGCCTAAAGCTGGACCGACTGGTGGCGCCGGGTTAGCTTGACCGCCAGCAATTTGTAATTTTATTTTAGTTTTTATTTTTTTAGCCATATTTTTCTAATTTGTTGACTGAATATTAAGGGCAGAGAAGCGCTGCTCGTTTTTTAAATTTTTCTAATTTGTAAAAAGTCTAATTCAACTGGCGTTTCGCGGCCGAACATCGAGACCGAAACTTTTATTTTTCCCTTAGCTTCGTCAACGGCGGTTACCTTACCCTCCATATTTTTGAAGGGGCCTTCGTTAATATGAACCGGCGTGCCAACCGCCACGTCGATTTGAAATTTAGGATCCTCGACGCCCATCCGTTTCTGAAGAGACTTGATTTCGATTTCACTAATAGGAGTCGGAATGGTGCCCGTGCCGATAAAGCCCGTGACGTTAGGAGTATTGCGGACGATATACCAGGATTCGTCGGTCACTTCCATCTCGACTAAAATGTAGCCCGGAAAGATTTTTTCCTCGACTACTTTACGTTTCCCATTTTTAATTTTTATTTTCTTTTCCGTGGGAATTAGAATATTAAAAATTTTGTCCTCCATGTCGAGAGACTCGACCCTTTGTTTTAAATTTTGCGTGACGTTTTCCTCATAGCCGGAGTAAGTGTGGATAACGTACCAGCGGCGACCTTGGTTTAAAAGTTGTTTGGCCATAGCGTTGATATTAACTAGCTCTCGCTCGGAAATGAAAATAAATTTTCATCTCGCTGACTCGCTGGTTAATAAATTTAAGAACGAAATTATTTATTGATAATAAATTGCAAGCCGTAAGTAAAAAGGTAATCTAAAATGCCTAGGAAAATAGCGGCGCCCAGGCTGATGCCGATAACGAGTAGAGTATAGTTATAGGTTTCTTTTTTAGTCGGCCAGGTAACTTTTTTCATTTCCGCGATTGATTCTTGGATATAGCTTACTATTTTGTTCATATTATTTTATTTAAAAATAGCCCTAAAGGCCATTTTTTATCTAATAAAATGATACAGAATATTTATCGGCATGTCAAGTATTGTTAAGATCATTTTGAATTTTATCCGACTGGTCCTCAGAATCCGGTTTTTAGTCGTATATTTATTGCTTTTTAAAGATAAACAAGATAAAATGGAATTAAGCTTTATTTTAGATATTGGTATTTGCTATTTTTTTATAAATTTATTTATGGTTAGCCCAAATTTAAGCAGAAAAATTGAAATTAGCCAGCCCCTGGAGATAAATGATGATACTAAGAAGTTGTTGCAGATTATTTATAGTGAAATTTCTAAGAAATATAATCAGGATGATAATGTCGCGGTGATTAAGGTTTCAACTTTAATTTCCCGGCTGTCCTTTTTTTATGAGAAAGTAAGGAATGCGGTCGATTATGATGAAGAACATTTACTACGTAAAAACGCGATTGCTCGGATTCTTCACCGTCAGGTGGTCATTGAAGGCGTGGTGATGGGAAATGATACTGCTAAGATTGCTGAGCATTTACTAATTGAACTCATTCGGGGTAGTTATTTAGATAATAATCAGATCCCGGAGGAGAAGATTTTTGAGTTAGGCCGGATGCTCGATAAGTATATTAGTCTAAAGAATCAGGTGGCTGCTCAGATTAACGCCGAGTTAAGCTTGAAGACGGATATTAATAAGGCTAAGGATTTAATCAATAGCAAGAATCAGCTAGTCCGCTGGCTTCTGAATTTGGCCGCTTGTGAAATTGAAGAAAATTTAACGCCCAATAAAGTCAAACAGACTATCGTTAATAATTTGTTTGTTTTTTTATCGAAGAATATAAAATTACCTAGTGATTTGCCATATGGCGAAGATTTAGAAATCCAGATTTATTTGAGTATTGCCCGTAATTTTTTGAAATTTGATGAAGACATGCTCAGTTTCGTCTTATTTAAATATTACAACAGCGAATGGCTAGAGCTTAGCGAACAGGCGCCAGCGAGCGTCGCGGATACGGAAAAAATTCACCAGCTGGCCAAGAATATCGTGACGTTAAAAGAGACGATTAATACCCAATTACATCATCCTCTAGTTAAACAACTCGACAAAATCGTTAAACGTTATGCCCTTTATTCCTTTATTTTAGTGGAAACAATTAACGATGATCCCGTTAAGTTTTATAGTGAGCTAGAGAAAGGCCAAAAAAGTTTTACGGCGGCGATTACTAAAATTTGCCAGAAGAAGTATCACCGGGCTAAACAGAGATTATGGCGGGCGGCGATTCGTAGTATCATCTATATTTTCTTAACTAAATCTATTTTTGTTTTTTTAATAGAAGTGCCGGCCATTAAATTATTCGGTGAACCCCTCAATATCTTATCTTTAGTAATTAATGTCTGTTTTCCGGCTGTTTTATTATTTTTAATTGTCATGCTTATTCGTGTTCCTAAGACTGACAATACGGAAAAAATTATCAGCGGTATTAAGGAGATCGCTTTGGTTGGCGAGGAGCGTAAACAGCCGATTATTTTACGTCGTCCCGCTCTACGTAACTGGTTAAAAGATGGTTTATTCAATTTAATTTATATGGCGGCTTTTTGTGTGTCCGTTTATTTTATTATTCGGTTGCTGGCTCTAATTCATTTCAACTGGGTGAGTATTACTATTTTCTTATTCTTCTTAGCATTTGTTAGTTTCTTTAGTATTATGACCACGAAAGGTATAAAAGAACTCACGGTCGTTGAACGCAAAGAAAATATTATTACTTTTTTATTGGATTTATTTTACATGCCGATTATTTTAGCCGGGCGCTGGCTGTCGAGTAATTTTTCCAAAATTAATATCTTTATATTTTTATTTGATTTTATTATCGAAACGCCTTTCAAGGTGCTGGTAGAAATTGCTGAAGACTGGACGAAATATGCCCGGGAGCGCCGAGAAAATCTGGGTTAATAATTGTATCACTAAATGATTATGAGGACTACTATAAGTACTTTAAGAATAGTGGCTACGCCAATTGGCAACTTAGAGGATATTACTTTACGGGCTTTACGGGTTTTAAAGGAGTCGGATTTTATTTTATGCGAAGATACGCGGGTGACTAAAAAACTTTTAGACCATTATCAAATAAAAACGACGACTATTTCTTATCATCAGCATTCGGGAGATTTAAAAGTCGATAAAATTATTGCCCTTTTAAAAGCGGGGAAAAATTTAGCGCTGACGACTGACGCCGGTACGCCGGGGATTTCTGATCCCGGCGGTAAGTTGGTTTCAATAGTGCGCGCCGCTTTGGGCAGTCAGGTTCTAATTGAAAGCATCCCCGGGGTGGCGGCGCTGACGGCGGCGGTTTCGATTACCGGGGCTGGTTTTGATCGTTTCTTATTTTTAGGATTTTTACCTCATAAAAAGGGCAGACAGACGCTGCTTAAAGAAATTTTTAAAAGCCTTTATCCGGCGATAGTTTATGAATCAAAACACCGCATCGTCAAACTCCTAGAGGAATTAGCAAAGATGAGCGAAGAGATGAAATCCCCGTTACTAGTTGGCGTGGCGCGGGAGCTAACTAAACTACACGAAAGTTTTTATGAGGGGAGTCCTAGTGAAGTTTTAGCCGAATTAAAAAAAGATCCTCATAATTTAAAAGGAGAATTCGTCGTTTTACTTAAAAAATAAATTTAATAAATAGTTATGAGAGAGAACCAGACTTTCTATATTACCACTACTTTACCCTATATTAATTCCGAGCCGCATATTGGTTTTGCGGCGGAAATTATTAAAGCCGATGTTGTCGCCCGCTATGAGCGCCAACGGGGGAAAGACGTCTTTTTTAATACTGGCACGGATGAACATGGTTGGAAAATTTATCAAAAGGCCCAGGAGCTTGGTTTAGCGGTTCAGGAATATTGTGATTTGTATTCCGCTAAATTTCTACCATTAAAAGAAAAACTAAATTTATCCTATGATAAATTTATTCGTACGACTGAAGCGAGTCATCAAGCTGCCGCGCAAGAATTCTGGCGTCGTTGCGCCGCGCAGGGCGATATTTATAAGAAAGAATATAAGCTTAAATATTGTGTCGGTTGTGAACTGGAAAAAACCGACTCCGAATTAGTAGATGATCATTGCCCGCTCCATCCTAATCGGGAACTAGAAATTATTGAAGAGGAGAATTACTTTTTTCGATTTTCTAAATATCAAAATCAACTATTAAAATTATATGATGAGCGACCAAACTTTGTTCTGCCGGCTGGTCGTTTGAAGGAAATTCGTGCTTTTGTGGCCGGTGGTTTGCAGGATTTTAGTATTTCTCGGGTCAAAGAAAAAATGCCGCACGGCGTCGCGGTGCCGGGCGATGATAGCCAAGTGATGTATGTCTGGTTCGATGCTTTAGTTAATTATGTTTCGACTCTTGGCTGGCCGCAGGATTTAAAAAATTTTGAAAAATATTGGCCGGGTTTGCAGGTTTGCGGTAAAGATAATTTACGGCCGCAGGCCGCGATGTGGCAGGCGATGCTTTTATCAGCCGGATTACCTCATTCTACTCAAGTTTTAGTTTTCGGGTTTTTGACTGTCAACGGTCAGAAGATTAGTAAAAGCCTAGGTAATACCGTCGATCCTTATGCTTTAGCGGACGAATACGGTAGTGACGCCGTACGTTATTATTTATTATCAGAAATACCGCCTTTTGAGGACGGCGATTACTCGACGGATAAGTTTCGGGAACGTTATAACGCCGATTTGGCTAATGGTTTGGGAAATTTAGTGGCGCGTGTTTCTAATTTATTGGAAAAGAATAATATTGTTACTAGTTTAAAAGTTGATTTAAAAAACCCTGATAGTCAAGAATTAGTTTCTAATTTTGAGCAAAAGATGTCGGAATATCGTTTTAACGAAGGTTTAAACTTAATTCGAGAAAAATTAAAAGTTAGTGACGAAATTCTTACTCGCACAGCGCCTTGGAAAATCGTGGATAAAGTCGCTCAGTCCGCCATCCTTATCCCCTTAGCACAAACTATTCTTAATTTAGCTTATTTATTAGAGCCATTTTTACCTGTTTCCGCCGCTCAAATTCAAGAACAGTTTAGCCAAACGCAAATAAAAAAAGGGGAAAGCCTATTTCCTCGTTTATAATTATCTAAATATATGTCTATTTTTGACATCAGTTTGCTGGTCATTCTCGCTGCCTTTATTTTTAATGGACTATCTAAGGGGCTGATTAAAATTTTAGGGAACGTGGTTGCTCTAATTCTCGGGGCTTATTTAGCCAGTCATTTTTATCTAGCCTTTTATACTTGGGGGCACCGCTTCGTTAATGTCAGCGCTAATATCGGACGAATCTTATCTTTTATTATTCTATTTGTTTTAACGACTCGTTTAGCTAATCTCTTATTTATTTTAATTGAAAAACTGTTTAATTTTATTGCTGTTATACCAGGGAGCCGTTATATTAATAATATTTTGGGCGGCTTACTCGGGTTCCTGGAAGGATCTTTATTTCTCGGCTTGATAATCTACGTGGTTTCTCGTTATTCATTAATTAGCGATTATTTAGGCGATCAATTGCTTAGCTCGGTTATTGCCCCCTTTCTCTTAAAAATTGTTAATATAATTTTACCGGTTTTGCCCGAAGCGCTGAAAGCTCTTAAATCTATTATTTAAAGCCATGATGTATTTAGCGATTAATCCTTCTGAGGAGCGGCCGGCAATTATAAATTTAGTTGCCGGTTATTTAAAGCTGGGCAAAATTGTCGTTTTGCCGACTGACACTATTTATGGCTTTAGCTGTCTGGCGAGCAATCAGGCGGCAATTAAACATATTTATCGTTTAAAAAAACGCGATCCGAAAACCGCGTCGGCCGTTTTAGTTAGTAGTTTAGCCATGTTGAAAAAATATGTTTTTGTTTCCCGCCGGCAAGAGCAGCTGCTTAAATTATATTGGCGTTCAGGAGTGCGGGCGACGACCGTTATTCTCTATCATCGCCGACAGCTACCGCCAGAATTAACCGGCGGTTCTGACGGGTTAGCCTTGCGTTTGCCTAAAAGTAAATTTTTGATTAAAATACTGAATAGAGTTGGCACGCCGCTCGTCTCAACCAGCCTGAACATTAGCCGCGTGGCGCCGATTGCCGATTTAAAAGAACTTTATGCACATTTTCCGACCGTTAAACGCGATTTCGATTTGGTGGTTGACGCCGGAAAATGTCGGCGAAAAAAACCGTCTCGTTTAATTGATTTACGTAATCCGGCCGCACCTCTTATTTTAAGAAAATAACTACTAGCGGTTGGCGAGTTTAAACTAGTTAAATATTTTATTTTTTAATTATGACTATTAATAAGGATATTTTAAGAAAAATAAGTTTAAGTGTTTTTGTCCTCATTTTTTTGGGCGCTATTTTTGGTGGCGGATTTTATTTGGGGCAAAATAAGGGCGGGCGTTTTATGAGGGCTGAGCGATCGCTCGCCTATTCTCCGGAGGCCGAAAATAATGCGACGAGCACGGCTTCTAGTGTTTTAGATTTTAATTTATATTGGGAGGTTTGGGATAATTTAAAAAGTAATTTTGTTGATAAGAGTAAAGTGACCGATCAAGCTTTATTTTACGGTTCTTTAAAGGGGATGGCCCAATCGGCCGGTGATCCTTATACGGTTTTTATGGATCCTAAAGAAGCGAAAGAGTTCGCTGACGATTTAGCGGGAACGTTCGAAGGAATTGGAGCGGAAGTCGGTATGCGCGGTGATGTGATTACAGTGATTGCGCCTTTAGACGGGACGCCGGCTCAGAAAGCGGGTTTACGTTCCGGCGATAAAATATATGCCGTTGATGCGAAGTCGACTTTAGGCTTGACGGTTGATGAAGTTGTTAAAAAAATTCGTGGGCCAAAAAATACTAAAGTCGTCTTGACTATTATTCGCGGTAAAGATAAGCCTCGCGATATAACGATTACTCGCTCTATTATTATTGTAAAAAGCGTCAAGACTGAATTACGCTCCGATGGCATTCTCGTAATTAGGGTCAGTAATTTTAATGATGATACGGAAGCTTTATTTAATGAGGCAGTGAGCCTGGCTCTCCTTAAAAATCCGAAGGGAATTATTCTAGATTTACGTAATAATCCGGGGGGGTATCTAGAAACGGCGGTCGCGATGGCCAGTGAGTGGGTTGAGTTTGGTCCCGTAGTGGTTGAACAATTCAGCGACAATCATAAGAATGAATACCAGGCTAGCGGCCATCCTCGTCTTAAAGATTTTCCGACGATTGTTTTAATTAATGGTGGGAGCGCTTCGGCCTCGGAAATTTTAGCGGGTGCCCTGCGGGATTATAAGAAAGCGACTATTGTTGGAGAAACTAGCTTCGGAAAAGGTTCGGTTCAAAATATTCGAGAGTTGACCGGCGGGGCGTCTTTGAAGGTGACCATCGCGAAATGGCTAACGCCGGCGGGAGATTTTATCCATGAAAAAGGAATAAAACCGAATATTGAAGTTAAATTAAGTACGACTGATCTTGATAAAAATTTAGATCCGCAGTTTAATAAAGCCTTAGAATTACTAAAACCAAAGGTAAATACCAAGGTCAATAAAATTAAAACTAAATAAATTATGTCAGGAAAAAAAGAGTCCGCTCCGGCGGGGAAGGAAAAAGGAGCCACTGTCAAATATATTTTTGTGGTCGGCGGTGTGATGTCCGGGGTTGGTAAAGGAGTTACCACTGCCTCAATCGGCCAAATTCTTCAAGCCCGCGGTTATAACGTGAGCTCGATTAAAATGGATCCTTATATTAATGTGGATGCCGGAACCATGAATCCCATTGAACACGGCGAGGTTTTCGTAACGGAAGACGGCGATGAAACCGATCAAGATATTGGTAATTATGAAAGATTCCTGAATAAGAATATTTATCGGGAGAATTATATGACTACCGGCCGAGTTTATCAGACGGTCATTAGCCGAGAACGTAATTTAGAGTATAAAGGAAAGTGCGTTCAAGTTGTTCCTCATATTCCTCAGGAAATAAGGGAGCGAATAGATAAGGCCGTCGAAAAGACTAAGGCGGAAATCATGATTATTGAAATCGGCGGTACGGTTGGCGAATATGAAAATTTATTATTTTTAGAGGCCGCTCGAGTGATGAAATTATATCACCCGAAGGACGTCTTATTTGTTATTGTCTCTTATTTGCCTATTCCTAATAAGATTGGGGAAATGAAAACTAAACCGACTCAGCACGCTGTCCGTAATTTGCAGGGGGCCGGTATTCAGCCCGATTTTCTAATTGCGCGCAGCGAACAACCGATTGATATGGCGCGGCGAGAAAAACTTTCGATTAATTGTAATGTAGCGGTTGAAGCGGTTATTGCCGCTCCCGACGTTGATTCGATTTATGATATCCCTTTGAATTTTGAGAAAGATAAATTGAGCGAACGAATTTTGGAAAAATTTAATTTACCGCTCCGACGGCGGAGTAATAATAAGGATTGGAAAAAAATGGTGGCGGCCTCTAAGATAAAATCGCCGCTGGTTAATATTGGTATTGTCGGTAAGTATTTTGCGAGCGGTAATTTTTCTTTAGGGGATTCCTATATTTCCGTTATTGAGGCGATTAAACATGCGGCCGCCGAAAATCGGTGCCACGCGAATATTAATTGGTTGAGTGCGGAAGATATCGAAGAGAAGGGGGAAGAAAGTTTGCGCGGCTTAGATGGGATTATTGTTCCCCAAGGTTGGGGGAAACGGGGCGCCGAAGGGAAGATAAAAACTATCGAGTATTGTCGAACTCATAAAGTCCCTTATTTTGGTTTATGTTACGGGATGCAGATGGCCGTTATTGAATTTGCTCGCCATGTCGCCGCGCTTTCTGATGCTAACTCGGCGGAAGTTGATAATAAAACTAAAAATCCGGTCATTCATATCATGCCGGGGCAGGAGCAATTAATTAAAGAAAAGGGTTATGGGGGGACGATTCGTTTAGGGGCTTGGCCCTGTCAGTTAGTGGCCGAAACCCATGTCGCTAGAGCTTATTCTCGCTTTACTGATAAAAAAATAATTTCTGAGCGTCATCGGCATCGTTACGAATTCAACAATGATTATCGGGAGATGTTTGAAAAATTAGGTTTGACTGTCGCTGGGACTTCGCCGGATGGTCAGATCGTCGAGGCAATTGAAATAAGCGATCATCCTTTTTTTGTGGGCGTTCAATTTCATCCAGAATATATTTCTCGGCCCTTGGCGCCTCATCCTCTTTTTGTGGAATTTATTAAAGTTTGCAAAAAAGCCGGTAAATAAATATGTTGAATATTTATGCTTGGAGAGCTCATAGCCACTTATGGCGCTTGATTAATAAAATTCTACTGACTTTAATAACGGTTAGGAATTTTGTTTCCGCTGGTTTAGACTATTTACAGCTCAGTTCCGGGCCTTATCTTATTTTGAAATTATATTCTGGCTTAAAAATTAAAGTCCGTAGCAATACGGTGGACGCACATGAGGTCGTTACAATTTTAAGTGGCCAAGAATATCCCTTTAAGATTATTGCTCCCGCCCTTAATCCTCAGGCCGTCATTATCGATATTGGCGCTCATATTGGTAGTTTTACCCTTTATCTTAAAAATAAGCTCCCGAGTTCGAGAGTTTATTGTTTTGAGCCGGCTCAGTCTAATTATAATATACTGGTTGATAATATAAATTTGAATGGTTTGCAAAACGTTAAAGCCATTAAAATGGCGCTGGCCGGTAAATCCGGGTCGGCATATTTGAAAACGGCCGGTCTTAACAGTAATGCTTATAATTTAGGGAACGCCGGCGAGGCGGTTGCTAGTATTGATTTAGATACTTTTCTTAGAGGCGAGAATTTAGAAAATATTGATTTGTTAAAAATGGATTGTGAAGGGACGGAGTACGAAATTTTATCTAATTTTAAACAATTAAATAAAATAAAATCAATAATTTTAGAATATCACCGGCTAGATGACCAGTTTAATGGTCAATATATTATTAATTTGTTGACCGCGCAAGGATTCGTCCTTAACTTCAGACAAGATTTATTTGATTATGAGCGAGGTATTTTATACTTTATTCGTGATTCAATAGAATAAAATTTAAATATAATGATTAATTCATCAACTATTTTTGGGTATTAAACCGACTATTGAATATTTTTGACCGTTAAATCAAAAAACTAAAATAACCCTTTATAAGGGTTATTTTAGTTTAAGTTAAATATAGTGTTTGTTTATTTGGTGACCGTTGTTTTTTCTTCTAACTTAGCTCCGATAACACTGACTACCTTGCAGATCTTTAAAGAATTATCGTATTTTTTTAATTTTTTAGTAGAAAATTTAACGATTCCTGGTTTTAAAGCGAATAAAGTGTCATCTTTGCCTTTTTTTACATTGAGGCCAGGATGATATTTAGTGCCCCGTTGTCTAATAATAATGGCGCCAGTCTTAGCTCGCTCGCCATCAGTTAGCTTAACGCCTAGTCGTTTACTTTCTGATTCGCGGCCTAATGAGGTTGAACCGGCGGCTTTCTTGTGTGCCATAGAAGTTTCTAATAACAAATAACACGTAACATATCGATAGCGTGTTATTATTATGCTAATTATTTTATTCTAATTTAGTATAACAAAAGGCGAGATGATTGTCAAATGGATTGTTTCAATTTTTATAAGATATGTTATAATAAAAACAGCAAAAATAGTGAAATTATTATTAAAAATTTTTAAAAATATTAGCTAATTATATCTTAGCTAGTCTTAATTTAATTTTATGGTAAAAGTAGATCAAAATAAATGCATCGGGTGTGGAATGTGCGCTAGTCTTTGTCCGGAAATTTTTCAGATGAATTTAAACGGTAAGGCCGAAGTAGTGAACTCTCAAGAAAATGATAATGCGCTTAAGGCATCAGAATCCTGTCCCGTCGAAGCAATTAGTATTAAGAAATAATTTATTTGAACCTATATGGCTGGTGAAAAAATTATTGAGCAAACGCTATTAAGTCCGCCCGAAGCGCCAGCTAGCCAGGCTGAACAAATTACTAGTCCTGAGACTAAAATTGAACAAGCGGCGAAAAAAACAGAAAAACCACAAGAGCCTTTGACGGCTTCTAAAGTTTTCGCGTCACCGGTTGCGGCCGTTAGTTCAAAGCTAAATTCCTTAGAAAGTCAGAGGGCGGCGGCCATTGACCTTATATTAGAGGAGGGACTAAATGAGATATTTTTAAAGATGAATCCCTTAGAGCAGGCGGCTTTTAAGAAAAAAGGGGAGGAAACCGTGTCTAAGATTAACGTCCTTTTAAGTCAAACCAAAGTCAAGATTAATAAGATAATCGGCCTAATTAGAGATTGGTTAAAAATGCTCCCGGGTATTAATAAATTTTTTTTAGAGCAAGAAACTAAGATTAAAGCGGACAAGATTATAAAGATAAAAAATAGATTTTAATATAAGCTCGTTTAGACGGCGGTTTTTATGGAATTTTTTATAGACCTAAATAGTTTAGTTGTTTATTTATTAGCTAGCATTTTTCTAGTATTTTTCTGTTTAGCTATTTTTTTGTTAATTCGTTCCTTATTTTCTGGCCGGCGCTATTTTCCTCATCAAGTATTTTTAGTGCGTCTACCGAAAGAGAGAGTCGGCGACGAAAAAAGAGAAGAAAGTAATGAGCGTTTGAAAGAAGAAATTGCTAAGGGAGAGACAGTTTTTGCGGCGATTGGCGGCTTAAGGGCGCAAAGAGGTTTAAATTTTTGGTTTTTCGGTCGTAGCGATCAGTTTTCTTTTGAAATTGTCGCTCATCATAACCGCATCTCTTTTTATGTGGTGACTCCGGCGGCCGGGGCGCGTTATTTAGAGCAACAAATTCACGCGCATTATTCTGAAGCGGTGATTGAAGAAGTCGAGGATTATAATTCTTTCAGTTTACAAGGACAAGTAGCAGCGGGGATTTTAAAAACCAGCAAGAGTTTAGTTTTTCCGATTAAAACTTACCAAAAAATGGAAGTGGATCCTCTGAATTCTTTGATTAATACTTTGTCAAAATTAGAGAAGGATGAAAGTGTCGCTATTCAGTATGTCGTTCGTAGCGCTAACGGCGCTTGGCACGGCCGGGTCAGACGAGTAGTCGCTAAAATTCAACAGAAAAATTCGGTGGCCGAGGGTTTACGGACTACTAGTTTATTAGGGGGGGTAAGCATGTTACTCAACGATTTGTTCCCTAAGACCAAAAAAGAAAAAGAGCGGGATACCAGCCATCAAGTTGTTAAAAAATTATCGCCCGTTGAAGAAGAGATGCTAAAGTCAATTGAGGAAAAAAATATGAAAGCGGGTTTGGATGTTAATATCCGCTTGATCGCCTGCGCTAAAACTAAAGAACAGGCTAATATTTATTTGGAAAATATTTCTAGCGTATTTACTGAATATAATAATTTTAGTTATGGTAATGTGTTTACGCGGTTGAATAAAAATAAACCCGAGAGAATCATTAAAGATTTCATCTACCGTTATTTTCGTGAAAATATCGCCTTCTTATTTAATAGCGAGGAACTCGCCAGTGTTTTCCATTTCCCCTTAAGAGACATGGAAACGCCTAATATTGATTGGCTAACGGCGAAAATTGCGCCTGCGCCGGCCTCTGTGCCTAGCGAAGGGATAAGCTTGGGTGAAAATATTTATCGAGGGGTCGTGCGGGAGATTAGAATGAAACGAGTTGATCGACGTCGCCATACTTATATAATTGGTAAGTCTGGTACCGGCAAATCTGTTTTGTTGGCGAATATGGCTATTCAGGATATTCAAAACGGTGAAGGGGTTTGTGTTCTTGACCCGCACGGCGATCTCATTACTGATATTTTAGATCGTATTCCGCCGGAGCGCGCGGAGGACGTTATAATTTTTTCGCCCGGCGATTTGGAGCGCCCTCTAGCCCTTAATTTATTAGAATATGATGAGAAGTATCCAGAGCAAAAAAGTTTTGTGATTAATGAGATGATTGGCATTTTTGATAAATTATATGATTTAAAGGCTACTGGTGGACCAATGTTTGAACAGTATATGAGAAACGCCATGCTTCTAGTCATGGATGACCCAGCTAGTGGTTCGACTTTAATGGAAATTCCTAAAGTATTAGCCGATGAAGAATTTAGACGCTTGAAACTTAGTCGCTGTCAGAATCAAACGGTAGTTGACTTTTGGCGCAAAGAAGCGGAAAAGGCCGGCGGGGAAGCCGCTTTAGCTAATATCGTCCCCTACATCACTTCGAAACTTACGTCGTTTATTTCTAATGACATGATGCGTCCCATTATTGGTCAACAGAAAAGTGCTTTTAATTTAAGGGAGATAATGGATAAGCAGAAAATTTTATTAATTGATTTGCCTAAAGGCTTAGTCGGAGAAATGAACGCCTATCTTCTGGGTATGATTCTGGTGGGCAAGATTTTAATGGCCGCCTTATCGCGGACGGATATGCCGAGCGAGGCGAGAAAAGATTTTTATTTATATATTGATGAATTTCAAAATTTTACTACTAATTCTATTTGCCAGATTTTATCGGAAGCCCGAAAATATGCTTTGAATTTAATTATTGCTCATCAATATATCGGACAGCTCAGTAAAAATAATAATACGGAAATTAAAGACGCGGTATTTGGTAACGTGGGGACCATGATTAGTTTTAAAATTGGCACGGAGGACGCTGAATTTTTAGTGAAAGAATTTTCTCCGGTTTTTAATGAGTATGATTTAATAAATATCGACAAAGGGACGGCTTATCTTAAATTATTAGTGGATAATAGCGCGACTAGGCCTTTCTCTTTAAAGACCACTTGGCCGATACTTGGGCTCAAACAAGCTGGTATTGCCGATCAAATCAGAGCTTTGAGTCGTTTGAAATATGGTCAGAATGTTCGTTTAGTCGAGGCCGATATTAGCCGTCGTTCCGGGCATTAATTTTTATTTTTTGATTTTTAATTTATATTATGTCTACTTTATATCGTGATTATCGCCCCCAAAAGTTTTCGGAAATACTGGGTCAGAATCATATCAAAATAACCTTACAGAACGAAATTGTCGCTAATCGTTTAGCGCAGACTTTTTTATTTTGCGGACCACGAGCGGTGGGCAAAACTACTTTAGCGCGGGTTTTGGCCAAAGCTTTGAATTGTACGCAGAGAAAATCAGAGGATTTTGATCCTTGTAACGAATGTGATAATTGTCGAGGAATTACCGCCGGTAAAAATTTAGATGTGGTAGAAATAGACGCTGCCAGTAATACCGGAGTCGATAATGTCCGGGAGAATATCATTGCTTTTTCTCGTTTAGCGCCGGCCCAAGCGAAATTTAAAGTCTTTATCATCGACGAAGTTCATATGTTATCGATCTCCGCTTTTAACGCTCTTTTAAAAATAATCGAAGAGCCACCTGTTTATGTTATTTTTATTCTGTGTACTACGGAGATCCAGCGGGTCCCCAGTACCGTTATTTCTCGTTGCGAGCGTTTTGATTTTAAACGAATAAGCGTTAAAGACGTGGTTAAGAAATTATCCTATATTGCCGCTCAGGAGAAAATTGATATTGCTCCCGAAATTTTAGAGTCAGTCGCCCGTCGTTCGGGCGGTCATTTGAGAGATGCGGAGAGCCTGCTAGGCCAAATATTTTCTTTGGGCGGTAAAAAAATAACTAGTGAACAGGCCGAATTAGTCGTGCCTAATTATAATAGTAATGATGCTTTGAGTTTGATAGATTTTCTCGGTCATAAAGATGCCGCTAAAGGATTAGCTCTAGTTAATAATTTAGTGGATAATGGCGTGAACATGAAAATATTAGGGGGCGAGATCGTGAGCCTCTTAAGAAAAATAATGTTAGAGAAGTTAAACCCGGAATTAATTGATAGTTTAGGTTTGGATTTAGGAGAAAGCTTGGAAAAACGTTTACGTTTAGTGGCCTCTTATTTGAGTTGGGATCAGATTTTAATTTTTACTCGTCGTTTTCTAGATATTTCTTTAGATAATCGGGCGGCGGCCATTCCGCAGCTGCCGCTAGAGATAGCTATAGTAGAGTTATGTCTTAGTCCGGCTAAACCGCTAAAATCTGATGGCGGTTCGGCCGACTTTTCGTCCGGTCGCGATTTTCGATCTTCCAGCAGCCCCCAATCTTCTAGTAGTTCTCAAGCGGCATTAGGGAAGAAACCTGGCGAGGAAATGCGATCTGATAATCAGCCGGTTTTAGCGAAAATGAATAGTTTAGCGGCGAGCGCCGTGAGAGCCAAGTGGCCGGAATTTTTACTGAAGATTAAAAAGTATAATCATTCTCTATCTTTTATCATGCAAAATTGTGAGCCGGGTGAAATAAGCGATAGTAGTTTAGGTTTAGTGTTTAAATATAAATTTCATCAAGATCGGATTAATGATCCTAGTATTAAAAAAATGGTAGAGGAGGCTTTAGCGGAAACTTTTCAGGCTCATTTAAGTTTTCATTCGCTAATTGATGAGAATTTAGAAATTAAGCGTGAGACTGGTGAGTCGGAAATTGCTAATCGAGTTAGCCTAACGGCCGTCTCTAATAAACAGACGCCCTCCGACCAGACAGCTAAGACTAGTTCGATTATTCCGGAATCGCATAATAGTTTACCGGGGGCTTTACTGGGTGATCTTTTAAAGACTTTCGGCGGGGAAATAATTAATTAATTTATTTTTAAAGCCTAATATTTTATGTTGGATATTAAATTAATTAGGGAAAATTTAGTAGAAGTAAAGGCGGCTTTGTTAAAGAGGATGTTGCCGGAGAAATTAGATTTAGAAAAAATTATTAGTCTTGACGATGAGCGACGGGTTTTGATTAAGTCTCTAGAAGAGTCTAAAGCCGAGCGTAACCGGTATTCTAAAACTAAACCGACTCCTGATATCATTGAGCGGATGAAATCTCTTGGCGAAAAAATAAAAAGGGAAGAGAAGTCGTTAGCTGACTTAGAGACGGATTTGCACGAGCGCCTGATTGAGTTGCCTAATATTCCGGCGCCGGATGTTTTGTCTGGCGGTAAGGAAAATAATGAAGTAATTTCTACTTTCGGTAAAGAGCCTAAATTTAATTTTCTCCTTAAAGATCACGTTGAACTAGCGACTTCTCTAGGATTAATTGATTACGATCGGGCGGTTAAAATGTCCGGCACGGGTTTTTGGTGCTATAAAGGTTTAGGGGCTCTTTTGGAGTGGGCCTTGTTATCTTATTTTATTGATTTTCACGTTAAAAATAATTATCAATTTTTAATACCGCCGTTTCTCCTGACCGAAAAGTCGGCTTATACTTCCGGACACCTGCCGAAATTTCGTGATGATTTATTTTGGACTCAAGATAATTTATGTTTGAACGCAACGAGCGAGATGATGCTCGGTAATTATCATCGGGAAGAGATTTTAAATTTAGCCGAATTACCTTTGAAATATTTTGCTTATTCGCCATGTTTTCGACGCGAGGCCGGCAGTTATCGTCAGGAAGAGCGGGGGATGATTCGCGGGCACCAATTTAATAAAATAGAAATGTTTATTTTCTCTCATCCGGAAAAATCTTGGGAAATGTTTGCTGAATTAGTTAATAATGCTAAACAGTTAGTCGCTGGCCTGGGTTTACATTTTCAAGTATCTAAGCTAGCCGCTGGCGATTGTAGCGCCGCCATGGCTAAGACTTATGACCTCGAGGTCTTTATTCCTAGTATGGGTATTTATAAAGAAGTCAGTAGTATTTCCAATGCTTTAGATTACCAAGCGCGGCGCGGTCAGATACGTTATAAGAATTTAGCCACGGCTAAAAATGAATTTGTTCATACGCTTAATGCTTCGGGGCTAGCCACTAGCCGACTTCTGCCGGCAATTTTAGAACAAAATCAACAGGCGGATGGTTCGGTAATAATTCCTAAAGTCTTACGTCAATATTTACCGCGTGGTCTTAAGATTATTAAGCCTAAGTAGACGTTTATTTATGTTGAAAAAGCTGTTCGGCTTAATTGTTGTTTTGGCTATTTTTTCTCCGCTGGCCTTACAGGCGGCGGTTTTGCCGGCCAATTTTCCCCGTTTAGCTAATTATTTTTTGAAATGGGAAATTAGTGACGAGGAGGTTCCGAAATTAGCTAAATGGAATTTATTAGTCTTAGACATGGAGACTCAAGAAACTAGTCGAGATAAGATTTTAAGAATTAGAGAGTTGAATCCGAAAATTATTATTTTAGTTTATATTACGTCTCAGGAAATATTAGATAAAGTTGATTATTATAATCAGGCTTATTTAAGACAAGAGTTTAATAAGGGGATAAGTAGCGCTTGGTGGCTGCGCGACATGAGCGGCAATAAAATATCAAACTGGCCGAATACCTCGATGTTTAATTTGTCTGATGGCGCTCCCGTCGATGAAACAGGACAAAGATTTATCGATTATTTACCAGAATTTATCGTGGCTAGGCTAAAGTCTTCTGGCCTGTGGGACGGAGTGTTCTATGATAATACTTGGAACAGCGTTAGCTGGGTTAGTCCTCAGTCCTTAGATCTTAATAATGACGGCGTTCCCGAAAGCTCTAGCGAAGTCGATCGGCTTTGGGCCGCCGGTTTTAAAAAGATGTTAGCTAAGACTAGAGCGCTCGCTGGCCAAGATTTCGTTATTGTCGGTAATGGTCAGATTTATGAGGGTTTTCAGCCTTTACTTAATGGCATGATGTTGGAGAATTTTCCCGCGCCTTGGGAGAACGGCGGAACTTGGGCCGGTTCAATGGAAACTTATTTGGAATTATCTCGTTTAAATTTAAATCCGCAGCTGCCAATTATTAATGTTTATGATAAAAATCAGAATAATTTTCGGCATTTCCGTTATGGGCTCGTCAGTACGCTTTTAGGCGATGGTTTCTATAGCTATGATTATGATGTCACTAATCACGGACAGACTTGGTGGTATGACGAATACGAAGTTAATTTAGGGGCCGCTCAATCCGCTCTTTATAATTTGTTAGATAATTCCGCCACGAAGTTACAGGCCGGCTTATGGCGTCGTGATTTTAAAAATGGCATTGCTCTAGTTAACTCTACTTCTCAAAAGAAAACTTATGTTTTTCAAAGGGAAGAATTTGAAAAAATTAATGGCCAACAGGACAGTTTATTTAATAACGGTCAGAAAATAAATTATATTCAACTAGAATCGCGGGATGCGGTAGTTTTATTAAAAAAAGCTAGTGTCGTGATCAATCAGGCGTCCTTTACTAATGGTTATTTTTTTCGGGTTTTTAATGGGCAGGGAGAGACGGTTAGCAATGGGTTTTTTTCTTACCTTAGTATGTTCCCGGGGTCGTCAGAAGTGTTTGTTTCTAATTTCGAGGGGGAGTCAAATTTTAGTTTAGGTGCCTCTCTTGGCCAACTTAGTTTATTTAGCAATGGTCGGCAGATGATGAATTTAAAGCCTTACGGTGTGGCTTATAAAAAATCTTTAAGTTTTGCTGCTAGTCTTAAGGATAATGCTTTGGAGAAAATAGCCGTTGGGGCCGGTTTAGGCGGCGGGCCGCAAGTTCAACTTTTTTCGGCTGGTGGTAAACTAGAGTCTAGTTTTTTCGCTTATGATAAAAATAGGCGCGGCGGGGTTAATGTCGCGCTGGGTGATATAGACGGTGATGGCGCTTTAGAAATTGTGACCGGGCCAGGGCAGGGAGATGAACCAGTGGTTAAAACATTTTCCCTTCAAGGTAAACTGAAGACTAGCTTTTTGGCTTATGATAAAAATATGCGCGGTGGGGTTAATGTCGCGTTGGGTGATATAGATGGTGATGGCGCTTTAGAAATTGTGACCGGGCCGGCGAGCGCCGGCGGGCCGCAAATTAGGATTTTTTCTGCGCGGGGAAAAAATTTAAGAAATTTCTTTGCTTATGACCAAAAATTTCATGGGGGAATTAGGGTTTCGGCCAGCGATATAAATAATGACGGCCAGGCGGAAATTTTAGTTGGTTTAAAGAATTTTTATTGAAATTGAAAAAAATATTTTTCAATTTCTAACAATTATATGTTTAAAAATATTCATCATTATTTTCGCAGTCGATTTGAGAGGTTCTATCTCCATAACCGTTGGCACTTTGTTTTAGACCTCTCCTTGACCTTACTAGTTTTTCTCTTAGCGCTTAGTTTGATTGTTCTTTTTTTCTATCATCCTAATTTAACGACTAATCCCAATTATCAACCGGTGGTCGTTGATTTAAGCAAACCGCCGTTAGAACTCGATTTTACCGTAGCCAGTTCTAGTATTAGTATTAAAGACGGGGTGCTTTTGAAGATTAATTTTCGCAATAAAGGTACAGCCGTTATTAAGGAAGCGACGATTAATTTGATTCCGCTTGCTAAAAATATTACTATCAATCGTCTGGAGCTCGCAGCTCCTGACGGGGCGGTTATTTTACATGAGCGCTCCATAACCCTAGCTCGTTTAGAGGCAGGAGAAAGCGTTGAGGCGCAAATTATTATTCATTTTGCGGGTCAGGCCGTCGATCGGCTGATTAATTGGCAGGCGCAAAGTGAGTATTCATTTCGAGAGCAGTTGTTTAAACAAACTGATAACTTGCCTGATTTAACAATTGTCGCAGAATTTTTAGCTAAAAACTTAGCTTATTATACTAGTCCTCAGGGTGATCAGTTGGGGATTGGACCAGTGCCACCGATTGTCGGTATCCCGACTTCTTACTGGGTATTTTGGGAAGCGGACGGCAACTATGATTTTAAAAATGTTGTGTTTAGTGCTAATTTACCATTAGGAATAGAATTAGCGAATGGTCGTTCACTTTTAGCCGGAGAATTTAACTATAATACTTCCTCCCGACAGATAATCTGGAAAATTAAAGATTTAAAGAAGGGAAGTGATTTGAGTTATCGAGCTGGTTTTGAAATTAAATTAACGCCTAACGTCTCTCAAGTAGGTCGGATTCTTCCCCTACTTAACAATGCGCAGTATTATGCCCTGGACTCTTTAACTAAAGTTGAACTAAGCGGCCGCTTAAAATACTTGTCGACCGATCTTGAAGATGATCGTTTTAACGTTGGACAAGGGCGCGTGTTAAATCAATAATGAAATGCTGGCGAAAAATTTATTCAACAATCATTATAAAAAAATTAAAAAAGATTATCAGCGTAAGAACCTCAGTAATCCCTTTTTTAAACAGCGTCAAGGAGCTAGATCCTGGACTAGTTTTTGGCCGGTTATTTTAGGGGGCTTAGTAATATTGTTTTCTATTTTGATTTGGTTTTTTGGCGCTGCGCCGCTTTGGGCGATACAGCGTTTGACCGTGGAGGGTCTTTCGCTCGTGCCTAGCCAGGAATTAGAGAATATTGTTTGGAAGCAAACTTTACAGCCCCGGTATCTTTTTTTTAAAGAAGCTAATATTTTTTTATTTAATCAAGCTGATTTGACCAGTAAAATAATGGCTAATTATAATTTTGCCGGAGTAAAAGTCGAAAGAAAATTACCGCATACTTTGCGCTTAATTATCAGTGAAAGGCCGTACGCTTTTATTTTTCAAGAGGGAAGTGCCTTTTTTTATGCTTCCCCGGACGCCTATATTATTAAAGAGCAAGCGGTTAGCGAAGAGACGAAGAAAAAATATTTTATTTTAGAAAATCGTAGCGCCCGGAGTTTAATCGATGAACGCAATAAACTAGCCCTGTCAGCCGAATATTTAAGTTTTATTTTTAAATTAGATAGCTTAATCAAGCTGAAGCCGGATTTGCCGATAGAAAAATTTATTATCGATCAAGAATTCAATACGGTTAAGTTAAAAATAGTTAAGGGTCCGACAGTTTATTTTAATGTTAAAGGATCGGCGGAAAATCAAGTCAATTATTTGGCGCTTGTCAAAAAAGAAAAAATAAAGGATAATTTTAGTAAGACGAATTATATTGATCTTCGCTATGGCGACCGGATCTATATTAATCCGGATTTTAAATAAAACTATATGGAAGGATTTTTTAAATTTTTATTTGGTTTAGCGGTATTCGTTTTTTGTCTAGCGACAGTTGGATTTTTTCTGCTCATCATAAAAATAGTCTTAATGTTCCAGCCGGAAGTTCATTTAATGGGACTAATTATAAGTTAGCGGAACTCTGGCGTCTATGACGCCTTTGTTTTGGTTCTCTATATACGTGTATTAATATACATTATGCGAAGTATTGTTGGGTCTAAAGCCTAGTAAATAGTGATGTTTTTTCTTAATCCCCCGCTGTTTTCTCTCGGTAATCATGCTATAATTAATTTATGAATCAGAATAAAGCCATCATTAAATATTTAATTGACTTTCTTGATTATTGTGAGGTGGAAAAAGGCTTATCTTCTAAGACTCAGGAAAATTATACCCGCTTCTTGCGAAAGTTCTTTGGCTGGCTTAAAGAAACTAAGTTAGAGGCCCTAGAACCCGCTTCCCTGACGCCGGAACATATTTGGCAATATAAAGTATACTTATCTAGACATTCAGACCCTAAGACCAGAAAAACCTTAAAAAAAACTACCCAAAATTATTATTTAATCGCTTTGCGTTCTTTATTAGAGTTTTTTGTCGAAAAAGATATCAATTCCCTGCCGCCTTCTAAAGTAAAGCTAGCTAAAGATAAAGCCGATAAAGAAATAAAATTTTTAAAACTAGAACAGTTATCGCGTCTCTTATCTTCGCCGAGCGCCGCTTCGATTATTGGTTTACGGGATCGCGCTTTACTAGAGACGCTATTTTCTACCGGTCTGCGGGTCGCTGAACTAGTGGCCTTAGATTGCGATCAGTTGAGGATTAAGGACGAAACAAAGGATATTGAGACCGCGGTGGTTGGTAAGGGCAGTAAAATTAGGACGGTTTATTTTTCTGGTCGAGCGGTTGAGGCTTTAAGAGCCTATCTTAAAGAAAGGAAGGACTTGGACGAGGCCCTCTTTATTAATTACCGGCGCGGAGCTCAAAAAGGCGATAAATCTCGTCGTTTAACGGTTAAAAGCGTGGAAGATATCGTTAAAAAATATGTTAAAATAAGTGGTCTACCGGTTATGGCCACGCCGCATACTTTAAGACATTCTTTTGCGACTGATTTGCTTAATCAAGGCGTCGACTTAAGGACGGTCCAAGAATTTTTAGGTCATAGCAATATTGCGACGACTCAGATTTATACGCATGTGACTAATAAACAATTAAGAGATATTCATCGCAAGGTTCACGAGGGACGGAAGTTTTAAATATTGATATCCCTCCCTAATTCATAGCCTTGTTAATATAAAAAAATGAAAATTTTAACTGTTGACATAATTGATTAAATTAGGTAAGATAAACTATTCTTTAACAAATTATAAATTCAAAATAGAAGGAGTTCAAAAATGGATCAACAATTAAAAATATTAATCATTGACGACTATGAAAATAGTCGAGTTGTTCTATCTATACTGTTAGGACATTTTCTCTCTCCTTTAGTTGATATTACCAGTGATAGTAGTTTACCAACGCAAGTGTTTAAATTACTAGAGGAAAACAAACCCGATCTTTTGATTGTTAGTATAGCGGCACTTCGCCTTGATAGCGACCTGAAAAATGTCAGTAAAATTAGAGAGCTATACGAAAATATGCCGATTGTTGCTCTGTCGACTTTGGCGTCAAAAGAGGAGTGCCTGACAGCTGGGGCGACGGATTATTTTACGAAGCCAACCGATAATTTGATCTCTAAATTAGTGGAAAAAATCAAAACCTTCATCAAAACTAACGTTTGGCCGACGTAACCATAATTACATTTTTTGAAAAAACCCAGTAAAATTTACTGGGTTATTTTTTTTAGTTATAGTAGATATGTTTATGGCAGATAAGATTCCGGATTGACGGGCAGACCATTTAAACGCACTTCAAAATGAAGATGAGGACCAGTAGTAAATGGTCCGGAACCAGCCCCACCCGGCATGCCGCCCGTTCGGCCGATTATTTGACCCCGCGTGACATATTGATCGGCGATAACATAAGCGGCGGAAACGTGTCCGTAAACGGTCGCTAAACCATCCCCATGAATAAGCATAATATAAGCGTATCGGCTGCTGCCATCGAATTTTACTTTAGCTACATACCCATCCGCCGCGGCGCTAATCGCTGTTCCCTGTTTAGCTCGAATATCAACGGCGGAATGTTCGCCGATAAGTCGGCGATAGGGATAATCCGGATCATGGAAGCGGGCGACAATAGTATTAACCGGTACGGGCCAAGCAATCGTATTGTTCCCGTTATTTAAACGGTTTCTTTCTTTTTCCGACATCTTTTGTCGGATGAGCTGTTCGGCATTAGCGATATCGGTTTCCGCTTGTTGTTGTTCCCTTTTCGCTCGTTGTAAGAGATTTTGATATTCTTGTTCCGAAGAGCGAGTTTCTTCTAATAAGTAATTTTTATTTTTTTGTTCATAACTTAAATTATCCTGTTTGTCTTCTAATTGTTTTTTTAATTCCAAAAACTCCTGATTTTTTTGATCAAGGCTGAGTTTGTTTTGGTCTAGTTCTTTTTTATTATTTCTGAGCGTAGCGACGCTATTACCAATTTCTTGATTTGTTTCTTCTAGATATTTTATTTGGTTTAAAAAATCTGATAGTGAATTATTGAGTAGTAACATCTCCAGTGAGGATACTTGATCTTGCTTATACATTGATTGTAATAAATTACCAATGTGTTGTTTTTGGTCTTCGATTTTTTTATCGGTATTACTACTGTCAATCTCGATTTTTTTTATTTCGAGGCCAAGTTTGTCTATTTCTAAGTTAACGCTATCAATATCTAAATTAGCCTGAGCTAGCCGGTCTTCTATTATTGATAATTGGTTACTTAAATTAAGACGGTCTTGTTTTTTTAAGTTAATCTGTTCTTGATAAGCGCGTTGTTTGGAACGAATTATTTCTAATTGTTTTTTTTGATTTTGAATTTTAATATTTAAATCGTCAATTTCTTTGTCCGGACTGTTATAGGCGCTATAAACTAGAGGCGCTATATAAAATATTGCTGATAGAAGTATTAACAAGAGACTTATTTTAGCTAATTTTTTAATCATGTTCTTACAATTTATTACAGTATAACATATTTTGTAATTTTTGTAAATTATTGTTTTTCATAGATTATCTTAGAAAGATCTTTAATGACATTTTTCATCAGATTAAAATCATCGCCTCTAGTCATAATACAAAGTAAATAATGACGGCTGGTTTTATAGATTATTCCACAATCATGAAGTTGTTTTCCTTCCGGCAAGCCTCTTTCCCCAAATTTATGGGCAAGGGGCACGTTGAGGGGCACTCCCGCGACTAGACCGCTATAGTAATTAGTTCTGGTCAGCAGAGTTAAGGCCTTTTCTGACATTTCCCGATTTAAATATGAAGCGTTATATAAAATTCTAAAAAATAAAGAATAGGTTTTAACCGTCATGAAATTTTCACTATTACCGCTAAGAGGATTAGCTAAATTTAAATCAGCATAGACATTATCTAAAATTGCGGTGGGGCAATTTTGAATTAAGCTATTAGCGGCGATGTTATCAGAATACTCAATCATATATTCCAGTAATTCGTTCACAGTATATTCGTTGCCGATTTGGACCTGTTTTAAAGGAATAATATTTTGGCTGATGTCCGATATATTGTCTGTTTGGTTAATGGTTATTTTTTTATTAAAAATGCTCGGATCGCTTTCGGCGATTTTTAAATAGGCTATTAAAATTGGAACTTTTAGTAAGCTGGAGGGCGAAAATTTTTGGTCGCCGTTTATATTTATCCAGGGGCCGTTGTTAAGGTCGCGGTAGTATAAAGAAGCATTTTTAATTTCTCCCCGGCTAATCCGTTTATTAATTAGATCTTGTAGCTCGTTTTCTAGGGCTGATGCTTGATTATTACTGGCGCTTTCGTTGCATTCTAGAAGCGGGCTGATAAGGCGGAAGCCTAACTGACGATTGCTATCAGAGTCTGTGTTTATTTTTTTGGGCGGCAGGAAAATTAATCCGGTTATGAGTCCAAGACCAAAAATTAGGAAAATGAATAAATATTTTTTTAGATATTGATGATTTAAATATTTATGGTTTAAAAGTTGCGATAACATAGAATATAGCTTAAATAAAACGAATATAGTTTAGATAAAACAACGGTTTAATCTATTTATTGATTCAAGTTTGCCTAGAGCGTCCGCTACTTCAAATGGGCCGGGGCTATTTTTTAGTCCGGTTAAAGCGACTCGAAGCGGCCACAGATAATCGCCATTTTTTCGATTCCCGTCTTTTATCCAGGTGAGAATAATTTTTTCTAAGTTTTCTTTTCGCCAGTCAGACGCCGCTATTTTTTCTAGTTCCCTTTTTATTTCTTGTAAATTAGCGCGCGCCGTTTCGAGAGTCTGGGTTTTCCAAGATAATAATTGTGGCTCGTAAGACGGCAAAGAGTACAAAAAATCAGTCAATTCGACAATCTCGTTTAATTTTTTTAAACGATCCTGGGCGAGGCTGACAAATTTTTCGAGTTGTTTCTCGTTAGTAATCGCTCGCCCAGCGTTTTCTAGATAGGGTCGACATAAAGCGCTTAATTCTGGTAAAGATTTTTGGCGCAAATAATAACCATTATAATAATCTAATTTTTCCGCGTCGAAAACGGCGGGACTGGCGCCGAGGCCAGCCAGCGAAAATTCTTTTTTTAATTCTGACAGCGACCAAAGCTCTTTATCACTTTTAGGATGCCAGCCGAGGAGCACACAGAAATTAATAATCGCTTCCGGCAAATAACCTTTATCTTTATATTGTTCTACGAAAACATCGCCTTGTCGTTTGCTAAGTTTTCCGCCCGTTTTATTAAGGATGAGGGGGAGATGAATAAATTTCGGCGGCGTCCAACCGAAAGCTTCGTATAATAAAATATTTTTAGGATATGATGGTAACCACTCGTCGCCTCGAGTAACGTGAGAAATGGCCATTAAATGATCGTCGACGATGTTAGCAAATTGATAAGTCGGGACGCCATCGGATTTTATTAAAACGTGGTCGTCTAAGTCAGCCGCTGAAAATTTAATTTCACCGCGCAGTTCATCGAAGACAAGAACCTCGCCGGAAAGCGGCATTTTTTGGCGGATGACGAACTGTTCTCCCGCTTTAATACGACGCTCCCCTTCTTCAGAACTTAACTCCCGACAAGCACGATCATAGCGGGGCGCCTGTTTTTGAGCGATCTGGCGGTCGCGCATTTCTTTTAAACGTTCTTCGCTACAGAAACAGCGATAGACCTTTTTTTCTTTAAGGAGTTGGTCGATTAATTTATGATAAATATTCAAGCGTTCGCTTTGGACGTATGGACCGTACTGGCCGCCCGTCCCATAACCTTCGTCAAATTTTACGCCAATCCATTGTAAAATAGCGATTAAACTAGCGGCTGCTCCCGCCACTTCTCTTTTTTGGTCAGTATCTTCCAGACGTAAGATAAATTTTCCGCCCCAACTTTTAGCTAAGAGGTAGCCAAAAAGAGCGGAACGCAAATTACCGATATGTAAAAAACCGGTTGGCGACGGCGCGAAGCGTAAGCGGATTTTATTATTAGTAAAAAACATATTTTTAAAGTTTAGAGTTTTAAGCGTTTAATGATTTAAATTTATCTAAGAATATCCGAGTCGATTCTTGCCGGTGCGGGTGGACAGACTCTATTAATTTATCGGTTTCGACCCAGCGCCAGGCGGTATGATCCCAAAAGTTTATTTTAATATCTCGGTCTTGCCCAGTAAATTCGGCTATATAAAGACTCTGTTTTTGTCCTTTATAATTACGTTGATATCTTCTTCGGCTTCCCTCGCCCCAAAAATTATAACGACTGACATTTTCAAAAATAGCTTTAGTGATAAATTTATTTGTGCCTAATTCTTCCGCCATTTCCCGAGCGCCGGCGGTCGCCACGGTTTGTCCGTCTCGGCCACCCTGGGGTAATTGCCAATGGTTATGATTATCTTCTCTTTGGACAATCGCCACTTGATAAATATTATTTTTTTTCTTATATAAGAAGCAGACGACATTTGATCGGTATAAGAATTGGTTGATAAAACGCGCGCGTATTATTTTATATAAAAAGACGATGGTGGCGTTATAAATTCGTTTTAAGCGGCGCGGTTGCTCAGCGAGGCGCCATAACCATTCTAAGCCGGCTTGTCTTAAAAATTTAGGGGCGCGGTTAGCTTGGCCGCTAATAAAATCAAAAGCGCCGCCGACGCCGAGGGCTAATTTTATCGTCGTTAATTTCGCCAAGTTATGATAGATAATTTTTTCTTGGTAAGGTGAGCCGAAAGTAACAAAGAGTATTTGAGGCGCAAAATTATTTAAGTCCGTGATGGCGGCTGGCGGCAGAGTCGGAGTGCGATCTAAGTCCAGGATTAATGTTAAGAGGCCAGGATATTTTTTCGTTAGAGCGGCCGTTAAAATTTTTTTATTTGATAAGCCGGCTCGCCAATTTAAAATAGCTATTTTAAGGCCTCTATTTTTAGCTAGTTCTAGTAAATCTAAAGTTAGATCCGCTCCAGTTAAGCGGGGAATATTTTCGCCGTAAAAATGGCCGGCTAATTTTAAACCAAAACCATCGGCGATTGCGAGATCCGCTTTATTGAGAATATAGAATAATTCCTCGTCTTGATGAGACGCCAGAATAATTTCGGGGTTGGGAGTGACTAGATAATGCCGTTCTTTTTGTTCGAGAAATTCCTCAATTTTTTTGGCTATTTCGAAACGCTTTAAATCGCTTAAGTTTATTCCCAAAATATTGACCATATGTTATAATAATTCATATCTTGATTTTATTATACGCGCTAACTTTAGTCAATTAATTTTTTGGTATTTTTATGTCTAATTATAAAAAAATTACCGACCGGATTGAGGAATTAAAAATTGATAATCCTAAAACTCCGGCCTTATTAAAATGGGTTCATATTATTAATGCCGGTAAGAATGAAATTGATTATCTCCGTAAAAATTATAAGTTTGATTTAGTCCATTTGAAGGTTGCCGCGGCCTCCGTTTCTTTTCAGCGTCCCATGATTTTTCGTGGTTCAGACTATCTTTGTTTGGTTTTACATTTTCCCCTTTTTAAAAACGATAAAATAGTAGCGGCGGAGGTAGATTTTTTTGTGGGTCACGGTTTTTTGATTACGGTGAATAATAATAGTTTGCAAGTTTTATCTACTTTTTTTAATTTAGGTAAGAAGAGCCCCGATTCCCTTTTATCTTATTCCCTAGAGTCCTCCGCGATTCTTTTGTATGAAATTCTAGGACATTTAATCGATGGCTGTTATCAGCTGCTCGACGAAAATAGCGTTCGGATAAACGAAATCGAAGATCTTATTTTTTCCGATCAACAGAGCCAGGCGGTTAGGCAGATTTTGACTCTGCGGCGCAATATCGTTAATATCCGAAAAATTATTCAAAATCATAAAAATATTCTACAAAAACTGGTCGAGATGGAAAGTAGTTTAGTCGAGAAAAAAGCGATTCAAAAATATTATGCCGGCCTAGTTGATCACTCTAAGCGAATTTGGGAAATTTTAGATAATCAAAAAGAAATGGTGGAAGTACTTAACAATACTAATGAATCATTTTTAAATGATCGTATGACCGATATCATGAAAACCTTGACTATTTTTTCGGTCATAGTTTTCCCTCTTACTTTAGTCGCCACTATTTTCAGTATGCGGACGGCCGCTATGCCTTTAGTTAATCATCCTTACGGATTTTGGCTAATTATTGCTCTTATGTTAGCGGGAACTTTAGGTATGTTAGGATTTTTTAAGAGTAAAAAATGGTTGTAAAATTTTAAAGTTTATTTTATTATTAGTTTATTCCTGTGAGGCCGATTATCGGCCTCTTTTTTGTTTCTTTTTTATTTGACATTAAATTAATAATATGATACTGTTGAATATCTGTATTTACGGGTAATTTATTTAGTTCGTTAATAATTCAAAATATATCACATAAAGAAAGGCTCTAAAATGAAAAAGTTCATCGGTTCACTAGTTTTGTTATTTGTTTTTTTCGCCGGTTGTCGTCATGACATGCCGGTTGAACCACCTTCGGGTAATCCGGATGTCATATTGGGAAAACTCGCTATTTCCGTCAGCAATAAAACGCTGGCAGCAGGAGATACGGTTGTGATTTTGGTAAATACCAAAGTCATTTTCCGAGCAGTAGGCCTGGATCCAGCCATTAAATGGAGCAGCTGGGAATGGATATTCTCAGACTCGAGTCATGTTCTTGATTCTATTGCTGTCAAAGAATTTAATGGTACGCCTGGGTCTCTAGCGACTGTTAAACTTATTGGTACCGCAAGTACGGGGCAAGTTCATTCCATAACGGTGAATCTATTACTCACACTCTCCGGTGGCTATGATCTTGTGATTAGCCCTCTGGTTCCGCTCGGAAACAACACAGCTCAGCTGACTATGTTCGCTCGAACAGAGCCGTTAGCTGCTTATGCCGGTAATAATATTTATTACACCGGCGATATGAATAGCTGGGACGCGACCTTTGTCTCTAAAAAAAGATACTGGTCATCTGATTCGACCAGTTTGGATACTAGCGGGGTAGCTCCATATGTAATGATCAAATTCATTGTGACTCCTAAGATCTATCATATGGGAATCGGAAAAATCGATTCCATTGATGGAGTCAAAAAATGGGCTAAGTTTTTCAGTCAGTATTGCGTTGGTACTGACATTGGGTTCAAAGTTAATTCCGATTGGACTATCACTACCGTCACAACTACTACATCCTCATTACCCGGTTATTTGGGCGATGTGGGAGATACTGCCGTAATCCGTTTTACCCCCCTTACTGATAAGCTTTTAATTTATGTCAATCTCGGCAAAGAGTTTGTTGGTAGCCCGTTTATTAGAAGACAAAATCTTTTGACTGGTAAATTTCTAAATCCCATCCCCGAAATAGCGGTGACAAGTTCTCCGAATTGGGGAGTCGCGTCAATTAATTACGCCGATGTCCCCGACGGTATTTTATCGCTTCGAGTAGGGCTCAACTCAAGTATTCCCGACGATTATTTAGGAATTCCGATTGAAAAATCTGGATTCTTTGATAAGAAGTATCTAGTTCTAAAGGCGCAGATTATTTCTGTCGCTCCTCCCGGAAAAAATACCTCTCAACGGACGTTTACCGTTGTTAGGTATAATTAGTATAAGTGATTATTGGCTCATCAAGGAATTTCAAGCACTAAGCTTGAAGTTCTCTGGTGAGCCTCTTTTTTTGTAAAATTTTAATTTATATTTAAATAATTTAGCCAATTTTAAAATAATTTTTATTCTATTGACAAAATTTTTAATATATCCTATGATTAAGGGTTATTATTGATATAGTTATATTCTTATGAAGATTGTTTTTATTGGACAAAAAGGAATACCGGCTCAAACAGGCGGCGTAGAGCGCTATGTTGAGAATTTAGCCTTAAATCTAGCCCAACAGGGTCAAGAAGTTTTGGTCTATTCTCGTAAAAATTATAGTCATGATTTAACCGAATATAAGAATATCAAAATTATTCCCCTTCCGAATATTTCGGGTAAAAATTTTGAAGCGATTTCTCACACTTTTTTAGCTTGTCTAGATTTAATCCGTCGTCCGGTCGATATTATTAATTTTCAATCGGTCGGTCCGGCTTCCCTTATTTGGTTAGCACGTCTTTTAAAGCCGAGAACGCCGATTGTTTTTACTTTTCATTGTCGCGATTATCAACATAAGAAATGGGGACGTTTAGCGCGTTGGTACTTATATTTTGGAGAAAAAGTTGGTTGTTTATTAGCTAACCGAGTGGTGACGATTTCTCAAGAATTAAAAAAATATACTTTTGATACTTATCATAAATCGGCCGTCTATATTCCGAACGGAGCGACTGTTAAGGAAAGAATGCCGGTTCAGGAAATTCGTCGTTGGGGTTTAGAAGAAGGTAATTATTTTGTTTCGATTTCTCGTTTGGTCCGTCATAAAGGGATTCATCATTTGATTACGGCTTATAAGAAATTATTAACTGATAAAAAATTAGTTATTGTCGGCGATGGCGCCTATACTAACGATTACGTCCGCGAACTTCATGAACTAGCCGGCGATGATCAAAGAATAATCTTTACTGGTAATCAGACGGGGCGCACTTTAGCGGAGTTATACTCTAACGCTTATGCTTTTGTTCAGGCTTCAGAAAGCGAGGGGTTGTCGATTGCCTTATTAGAGGCCATGTCTTACGGCTTAGCCTGTTTAGCTAGTGATATTGAAGCTAATCAGGAGGCGCTTAGCGGTACGGGATGTTTATTTAAAACCAATGATGTTAATGATTTATATCTTAAAATGAAGGAACTGTTAACAAATCAGGAATTAGCTAAATTAGGAGTCGCTTCTTTAGAACGAGTAAAAAAGGAATATAGCTGGTTGGATATTGCTAAAAAAGTTCTGGGATTATATCAAGAGATTAAATAGACTGCTAAATAAAAATTAATTTGTATATAAAAAGGGTCTGAGTGAATCAGACCCTTTTGTTTAGCTATCTTTTGAAATAAGAATAGTTAAACAGTTTTTGAAAGAGAGGAGGACTTAGCGCGTCGTGAATCTGATTGGGGAAACGTATTCCCAACCAATGTCATTCTTATGTTGACGCATCTCCGAATCAATCCTCTCCACTTTAGCTAGTTCATGTGGGACAAACATTGGGAAGCCATATTCGCTATGGTTTCCAATGTAAATACACCAGAGGTCAAATCCGTTTCCGCTATAGAGGATTTTGGATCTGTAGATCCACATATTCCCTTCTAGAGAGAATCTCGGTCCCCCTTGTCTGTTAAGTTCCGGCTGTTGAATAGTCGGGCGACTTTCCCCGGCGTTTAGTTCCGAATCCAATATCCACCAAATGAGATACCCTTTCTCATCGACAGTTACTCCATGAGATCCATCAAATACGCTTTGATAGTTTACTGCCGGTGTGGGAGCGGGAGCGGGAGATGGTTTGGGCGCGGGAGCGGGAGATGGTTTGGGCGCGGGAGCGGGAGCAGGAGCGGGAGCAGGAGCAGACTTTGGTTTAAGCGTTGCTTTTTGTCCAGTTTTGCCTTCGCAGCAATCTCTGAGCGCCGCAACTTCAGCGCTTAAGTCGTCGAATTCGGATCGGCTTATGGAGGAACTTCCTCCATTATCAGTGTTTTTGTTCAATTCAGTCTGTTTAGCAGTATCTGTTTGAACGACTTTTTTCCCAGTTGTTCCGTCACAACCATTGTAACGGACTACGAGGGCAGCAATAAGAACTATAAGTCCCATTATTAGGACTCCTGCTCCTATGTGTTGCCACTTTTCTTTTTTTGCTTGGTCCATTATAGACCTCCTTTTTGGATTATGATTTGAATATTTTTAAGGTGCAAACCTCAATCATTTTTTAAACGATTGCTTGTTTAATCACAAGCTTCGAGCCGGAGAGAGGATCGAAGTCTATAATTAAAATTTAGGTAATACATTATTAATGCTTCCCCGGATAGGATCAGCTTGAACTCTGATTCCATTAGACGCTGAGTACGGCTTGGTAACGTTATTAGTATGAGCGTAGTGATGATGTTCCGGTGTTCGGTTTTCTGCTTCAAGAGTAGGAGATTTCGGTTGGTAGTCTGGCTTAATAATAAGTGGCGTTGTTTTAATCATTTTAATAACCTGATTAGGAAAAAAATATAAATAACTGGCGCCAGTGATAAGACCAAGTAGAGAGAAAGCGATTAAATTAAAAATTATATTAGGTTTTACGGGGTAGTCAGAAACTAGTGGTTGGTCGATAATTTTAACTTTAATATTATCGCCGCCTCCTTGGTAATTAAAGCCTTGGTTAATTAGAACGTCATTAGCCGCTAGAGCCAGTTCCTTGGCTTGATAAGGGTTCGGGTGATAAATAGAAATTTCAATGATGCCGGTATCGTTTAGACTGCTAGCCGCGATACTTTTTTCCCAGACCTCCATCTGTTTCTTATAGGTACTTTGGAAATAGCTTCTGTCAATGTCAAAATTACTGGAATTTGTGACTAGATCAAAGAAGGAATTAGAATAGACAACTTGGGCGAAAAGGCTACTAAGATATTGATTAGATTTGGAAACAGTATAAGGATCAATTCCGGCCACGTTTTGCACGATTAGTAAGCGTGATTTAGCCTCATATTTTAGGGGTTGTAAAAAGGTAATAAGAGAACCAAGGATTATAAAAATAAGCCAAGTTGATAAAATAACTGATTTTCTTGTTTTAAGTAAATGCCAGAAATGGTTTATTTCCATATTTTCGCTCTTTTTTAGGATTTTAGATGATATTTAAATGATATATTAATAGCTTATCTTAATATATTATAAAAATATTGTCAATAGCGACTAAGACGAGTTTGATAAAGACTAGATCTTATTTTTTAAAACTTTAGTGTATATTTTAAGGATTTCTTGAGTATGAGAGATAATATTGAAGTCTTTTACGCTTTCTCCGGCCATTTTCTCGATTTCAGTTAAATTTAGGTTGTCGAGATTTTTGATAATTTTGGCTAATTCTTCGCTCGATCCGGCCGTAAATAATATCCCATTACGACCATTCTGGATTATCTCCGGAATACCGCCTATTGATGAGGCAATAACAATTTTATGTCTAGCTAGGGCTTCTAGGACGTTTAAGGGCATGTTTTCTAACCAGATAGACGGGACAATGACAGCGGTCGCTTCCCTTATGAGTTTGTCTAAATTGGCGCCAGTCTGGAAGCCTAAGAAATCTACTCGGTTTTCTAATTTTAATTGAGTGCTCAGATTTTTAAGTTTTGCGGCTTCTGGTCCCTCGCCGGCGATTTTTAAGCGGCCAGGCGCCTGGCTTAAAGTTTTGAGAATAACTGCTACGCCCTTCTCTTCGGCTAAGCGGCCGTAGTAAAGGAAATAAGGTTCGTCGCCGTTTTTTCTTTTTTCGGATTTTGTTTCTTGATGAGCTTTGTCGTCATAAAAATTCGGGAGGTGAATAATTTTATTTTCCGGCCAGCCAAAGTTTTGACAAATATTTTTCATGAACTGACTAGGCGCGATGAATAATTCAATATGGCGTTTATAGACTGGCCAAAGTTTATGATGCGCATACATTTCTAACGATCCCCCGAGACTTTTTAAATAAGAATTTTTTAGACATTTATTAAAAAAACAGTGATAGTAATGGCCGTCATGGCATTTTTCGCAAACCTGACCTTTAGTAAATAATTTATAATTTGGACAAATTAATTTATAGTCGTGTAAATGCATAACGACCGGAATATGCGCCGCGGTCGCGACTGGTAAAATTGAGGGAGAAATATGATGATAAATATTATGAATATGGATTACGTCGGGATGGAAGTCGTCTAGGAGCGCGCTAAATTTTTTTTTCGCTTCCCGACTATAGAAAATTCTACTGAGCGCTCGGACCGTGTTTTTTAAGCCGGGCTTATCAAACGAGAGATAAGAAACAAAATATTTTTTATCCGGACTTGGCAAATTTTTTGGGTTAGCCATAGCAAATATTCGCACGGTGTGGCCTAGGGCGGTCAGTTGTTTTTCTAAAGCTAATAAATAGTTGCTGACCCCATCTCTATGATAATAGAATTTATTAACTAAAAGTATTTTCATATTTTGACTTTTTAGGGAAAATTAAGTTAAAATTAAGCAATAATATATTATCATACCATAATATGGCTGATAGATTAAGGTCTAAGCTATTTTTTTCTTTTTTGGTTTTTCTGGCCCTGCTCAGCGCTCTTATCATTTTACTCCTTCCCTTCGACAGTTCAACAAAATTTTTTTTCGTTATTTTATTAATTATATTTACTCTTAGTATATTGGATTACCAACGCGGCTTTTTGGTATTTATGTTTTTACGTCCAGCCATTGACATGTTAACCAACCAAGGTCTTTTTTCTTTAGAGGGGTTAAATATTAATATCGTGTTCAGTGCTTTTATGGCACTCTTTGCTTTAATTGTTTTAATTAATAATTTTCGGGACCTTAAAGAGAAACCGTTATTATTTTTATGGCTAATTTTTTTCGCCTGGTCGGTTTATTCATTAACTTATTCTTTTAATATTACTGAGTCAGTTAAAGAGTTGGCGCGTTATGCTAGTATTATTTTTAGTTTAGCCTTGGGAGCGACTCTTATAAAAACTAATGATGATTTAACTAAGTTGATTAAGGTGATTGTTTGGTCAGCGCTTTTCCCATCGCTTATTGCTTTATATCAGTTTTTTACGAATTCTGGTTGGCCAGAAAACGGGGTTAATCGTCTTTATGGTACAATGATTCATCCGAACATGTTAGCCTTTTATCTTTTATTATCGATTACGCTAGCGATGTTTGTATTTTTGACGGTTAAAAAAAGCCGCCTGGAAGCTTATATCTATCTTTTTTTGGCGCTTTTTTTCTCTTTCATTCTCGCCTTTACTTATACGCGCGGCGCCTATCTGGCTCTTTTATTAATTATTTTACTAGTGGGATTATTTAAATTTCGTAAGTTATTAGTCGCTGCGGCTTTAGTTTTTTTATTTTTATATCTTAGCTCTATTTCTTTTCAAGATCGATTTAATACCATATTTAATGGTGATAATTCCGGCTCTATCGCCTGGCGTTGGCGTTTGTATTATGATGGTTTTTCGTATGTCAAAGAACATCCAGTGAGCGGTTATGGCGTTGGTTTAGCTGAGGAAGTTATCGCTCGGAATCGTGATTTCCGCTTAGGCGCTACGCAACCGCATAATGATTATATGCGCTTAGCCTTAGAAGGTGGTTTCGTGAGTTTAAGTCTTTATGCCCTTTTAGTACTTGTTTTAATTGTTCGTTTTTTAAAATTTTATCGAGTCGAGAAACGAGCGCGGCTTCAAATTATTAATATTTTTATGTTTTCTTTGGCTTGTTCTATTTATTTAGCGAGTTTCGGTGATAATATTTTAAGTGATACTGCTTTAGAATGGCATTTTTGGACTTTAGTCGGCGCGCTCTTCGCCGTTCAGTCAGTAGTGCCTAAGTCTCAAGATAAAAATGACGCCGGTAGTCTTAAACAGCACGGTAAATTAGAAGCGATATCTTAAGGATTAATGAAATATTGGTTTTTGAAAATGAAAAAGCCCGGATTTGTTCACCGGGCTTTCTTGTTTTGTTTGTGATTTAAAAGTTATTTAGGCCGATATTTAGACCTATAGTAAACTGGGCTTCTCTAAATGGTCTAAACTTAGCCACGAAATAAAGTGATATAAAATCATCTTTACTTCGTTTATGAAATCCTAGTTCCGCGCCAACTTTGTAGGCACTCGGATAACTGGCGTCGTATATTCCCCCTAGGATTAATTTAGGGGATATCAGGAAAGAGCTTCTCTCTCCGCAACCGCAGATTCCTTCGACTATGTCGAAATCTATAATTGAACTTTTTAAAGTCCAATCTATTCCATCTTTGATCCAAGGGCTAGAGCGGAGCGTATCGCCATTCCAGGTAGCGTTGTTCATCTCTTCAACTCCTCGTTGAGCGGAAATGAGGAGTTGAGTACGTGGGAATATCGAGGACATTCTGAGCAGATTGATGTTAAGATTGCTCGTTATCAAAATGTTTTTTTGTTTCCCTTGGTATTTACCACCCCAAGATTCCCCTTTACTGGCCGAATACCTTCCGCCGATATTTAGACCTACGAATAAGTCGCAGGATCGGTTAAGATTTCTCCAGTAGGATGTCTGGATCCCCTGTTCGATATTATTTTCTTGGCCTTTGTAACGGTCGAGAGTATAATTTTGAAAAGATGAATGAGAGCCCATAAAATAGACTCCGCCGCCCCAAGCACCTAATTTAAGGGGTTTGTAGCTGATCTGTGCCCCCTCATAAAATCCATCTTGACGGGTTTCTGTAAAATACCCGGCGAAGATGGACGCATGGAGATCGCTGTTGTTTAAGCCCAGTATTTGAGCTTGTGTTGGACTCTGGGCTTTGAGTGGTATCATGTTTAATAGCATGATTACCAAAAACATAATGAACATTTGTACTTTCACGATATTACCTCTTTATTTTTGTTAATTTGTTAATTTACTGTTTTTTGTTTAATAATTTATATTACTATTAATACTTTATTTTGTCAATACATTTCGTTGACATTTTTTATAAAATTATGTAGTATAGAAAGAAGTCATTTCTGTAAGTTTAATCTGTTTAATATTAGTCTATTTATGAAAAAGTTTGCTTTCTTATTTTTATTTTGTTTTGTCCTAATCTTTTTTCTAGCTACGGCTAGCCAAAGTAAAATAAAATCTTATTATTCCGGAGACGCTGTTAATTTTAATGGTCGTCTTTATATTGGATCGACAAATTCCGATAGCTTAGAATTATTTAAGTTAGAGGGTCGCTCTTTGAGCCCGATCCTAAAGATTAAACCGTTTAATGAACGTTTTGGAACTTATGGTAAGTTTTATGATTTGAAATTTTCAGTCGAGGCCGGGCGCCTTTTTGTTTATGCGGTCAGCGAATACACATTATATAAATATGAAGTGTTCGAGGACAACCAGATAGCTTTAATTAAGAGTGATAAGAATACTTATTGGGAGTGGTATAGCCGAGTTGATAAATTCGGCTCTGATTTAGTAACGGTTAGCAATAAGGGCGTAAAAGTTTGGAATAAGGATTTGCAGGTTATTAATGCCTATGAAATTAGCGACAGCGTCTCTTCTTATAATCTCAGAGCTTATAACTCAGAAAATATTTTAGATGTTCAAGACAATCATTTATTGGTTTTTGATCGCAGTCAACGGACCAATATTTTAAGTATCCCGGTAAATTATAAAAAAAATCCTGGTAATCGCCAGGCTTATCAGGATGATAATGGTGATTTATTTATTGTGGACGATTATTATACGAAAAAATTTGATTTAGCTGGTGATTTAGTAGCCAGTTTTAAACATGCTGATTATCCCGGCTATGATATTAGCTCTTCGGGGGTTAATAATTATATTTATTTTTCTAACGGCGCCGGTTTAGTTAAATTAAATAAAACTAATCTTAAAGAAGTAACTTATCGCTGGACGACTAGTTTAGGCGGACCGGCGGGTTGGGCGATGGGGCTCAAGGTGGTTGATGTAAATGGCGATAAAGTTGTTTTATTCAACGGTTCAAATATTTTAGTGTTAGATGAAAATTTACGTAAAATAACCGCGGTTGAAGTTAGTGAAATGATAGAAGAAGTAAGTAGTTTAGAAAATTTATATTTGAATTTAGATCATAATTTTGGGGCGCCCAGTAATATGATCACTTTATCGGGGGGTGGTTATTTGCCGCACGAACAGTTAAAAATAAATTTTAGCGGTACTAGTAGCCAAGCGCGAGCTGATTACCGGGGACGTTTTAGTCAAAAGTTAGTTGTTCCTGATTTAGCGCCCGGCGTCGTTGATATTAAAGTAACGGCGGAGAATTCGAAACTTAGCTATAGCACCACTTTTCAAATAATTAAATAATAGAATAGAAAAAAGTAAAAATTGTTGAATAAAAAATCCCGGTTGATAGCGGGATTTTTGTTGTCGATTTCGGTTTAAGTTTATTAAAGTTATCGAAGAGTGGCGGTCGTGAAGTTTTGGTCAGATTCTAGAGGACTGGTCCATTCTTCCCTTTTCCCCGTCTGCGACTTAAAGCTAGCTTTAAAAGTTTTTAGCCTTTGCCCGGATTGTTTTTGCACGAGTAATTCGTAGCCGTTTTCTTTCAGGGCGGTTTTAAGTCGATTAGGCAAATTATAGTTAATATTTATTTCTGTAAATTTACCTGGTTCGATAGTCCAGAAAAAACCAAAAACAGTTTTGTTTAAATTTTTATCATCAACGACGCTCAGATTAGCTTGAGTCGAGTCTAAGCCGTCGATTGATATTAAGCGACTGCCGAGTGGGGCGTATATCCTTGTATAGCTACGGTAGCGAGTGGTTCGCCAATCAAAGCCGCCCTCGTGGCGATAATTTAACTTGAGATTTGTCTGAAGGCCGGTGTTAGTTTCAGTAACATTATACTCTATGGTTTTTTTCATGACAGCGTCGCTTTTAAAAGCGCCGAGATTAGCGTCGACTACTAATAAATAATCACTAGCGGGATTTTTTATTTCTCCGCTTAGTCCGATATTTTGAGCGAGCGTTTCCCAAGTGGCGGCGTTAAAATAAATTTGGATATTCTTGGTGTTTATATTATGGTCCAATATTTTAAAGAGTTGATTCCAGCGCGCCGACTCTAAGCGGAAAAGACGATTTTTTATTTCCGTCATTAATTCATTAATAATTTCTTTACGATCCCAGGCCGATATGTTTTGTTCTTTGTAGGCGACTTCTACGTTATATTGTAAAAGTTGTTGTAAATTATCAAAACGGTAACTGGCGCCGCGTAATTCTATCGGTCCGACTAACTTTAGTAAATCAGCGATTAAGTCGGGATTAATGGCAATAATCCCCGTGAATAATAAGGCCTCTTGTCCAATAGCGGTCGCTTCCCCGTTGTATATTTCTTGAATTTTTTGGGCAGCGCTCGGCCAGTCTGGCGACCAATTAGCATCACGTAAATACCATTTTTCTACTTTTAAATATTTTTTTAATATTTCGGGGGCCTTGGTTTGCCATTTATCGCTAAGAGACGCGGGCATATCCAAATGATAACTATCGTCTGTTTTTAGAGAAAACAGCTGGCCGTTTTTTATTTCCATAAGGCCATAGGTGCCAATGAATCCTCCCGTCGGACGCAATTCATCATTATTTTGGAGAACAATTAAAAATCGACTAGCGCTCGGATAACCAGTTAAGGCTGGTAGTAGCTTAACAATCGGTGATAGTTTAGTCATCAGTAGCGAGCCCACTTGCAGTTCTTGTTTAATATCACTTATCTCCGCGTAAATCGGCCATAAGAGGCTAAGACGATGAATTTTATCGAGGTTAAGAATCGCCAGTTCTAAATTAGCCCGCAAGCCATTTAATTCAGGTTCCGATTCATAGATAAGTTGTAAGAATTTTTTTTTGTCATTTTCCGGAAGGTCACTAAAATTTCCGCTCACTGTCCCCGAGCGGAGGTCGTCTAATTCCTGAGCGAGAGGTAATACTCTGGCCAGCGAGCGGGATAATATTTCGGCCGTTTTCAGTAAATATTCTAAATCATTTATTTGCTGGCGAATAGGACTAATATATTTGATGGCGACGTTAGTCTTAGTTTGTTCTAAGTTTTCAAGAGCCGAGATAAAAGAATCACGGGCGTCGGCCGTCTGATTCTTGGCGGCTGGCCAATCCTGCCTTTGTACAGCGTCAACCGCGGCGCTTAAATATTTTCGACCAGTAAAACCGTTTTCCGCCGCGTTTTTAAGATTATGATAAGCGCTGCCTAGGGCGATTAAAATTAGCAGGATAAAGGCCGCTCCGGCCAAAATAATATATTTAAGCAGAGTGGTTATCGCCGACAATATTTTAGGGAAATAATGGGACATAGTTACTTTGTTTTATGAAGATTATCCAGCAAGATAAGAGTTTTACCTTCTAAAATAGAATATAAAAATATATCCATTACTGTTTCTCGGTAGCGGAATTCTTGTTCGCTAAGAATAGTGAAGTTTATTTCCCGACCGAGCTCCTTTTCTAAACCCTGGATTAATTTTAAAAATGAAGATTTTTTAATATGTCCGGCGATTAAAATATCGGTTTTAGCTTCAGAGTCATTAGTAAATATTCCGCTTAAAGCTAAAAATTTAGTCTGGCTGATTTTTTGCAGATTATTTATAAATTTTTGGCTGAAGAGTATTTGCGCTTTCGCAAAGAGGGTTTTGATTTCGGGATACAGAATGAAAGCGGTATTAGCGCTGTAGTTTTTTTGTTCAGCTGGCTGATTTTTTTTATTGGTGGTAATAATTATTTTTTCTTCCTTAATTAACCCGAATTTAACCAGGTTATCTAGTTCGCGTCGCAAAGGGGCGGCGGACAGATTCAAATTCTTAACGAGAGCCATTAATTGGTACTTTTTTTCTGTTGACAATAACAAAAAATTAATGATTTTTACTCGAGTTTCTGAGCCGAAAATAGCTTCTAGCATATTTCTTTATTTATAAGTTTATAGTATAATATTAAGAGAAAACAGTCAAACTAAAATTTTGTTCAAAATTTGTTATTAGATTATGTATAATAAGATTGCGTCGATTATTTTGAATTCCGCTAAAGCGGCTGGTTTAAGCGATGTTTTTGTCGCTCAGCCGGACTCCTTAAAGGAAAATTTAGCTGGTAAGATTTTTGTTCTAGCCGAAATTGGTGGTAAAAAAACAGAAACAAAAAAAATCTTTGATTTTATAGTTTCGTCGTTAGGTCATAATTATTATAATGATGAAAAGATTTTATTTCGCGATAAGATCGAAGGTTTAAAGATAGAAAATATTTTTGAAGCGGCTTTAACTAGAACTAATAAAGATTTGGCGGAGTTTTTGTTAGCAGAAAAAATTAAACTGACTCCCACGGCGACCAGCATTACTTTAGGAGTAGTTTTTGAGGACAAATTACATTTTGCTAATTTTGGCCATAACCGTTCGGTTTTAATCTATCAGCGCGGCGGAAATTATGAATTAATTAATGTTGAAGCTAATGCGGCGGAGTTCGCTGATAATAATTCCGAAGACTCTCAAGTTGATAGAATTCAATTACCTAAATTATTTTCTTCCGTGATTAGTGGCGAAATTCCTCTCGGTTCTTATTTTCTATTTGGCAGCGAAGCCTTGCTCGAATATCTCTCCAGTAAAGAATTAGTTGATATTATTACTAAGTTGCCACCGATGACCGCCGCCGAACAAATTAAAAATGTTCTCAATAAGATTAATAATTATGTCCCATTTTTAGGTCTAATCATTAAAAATACCGTTGGCTTGTCCCTACCAGAATTTCGAGAAGAAACGTATGCCAATACTTCGAATTCGTCGGCGCATAGTTCTATTTCTTCCCTAAATTATACCGAGCAAAAAACTGAACAGATGCTCGCCCCAGCCGGCTTAATTAGTTTTTCTAAAATTATTAAAAATTTAAAACATTGGCTAGGAACTAAATTGACTAAGCCGCAGCGGTCTAAGAAAAAATATTCTGTTCAATCGGAAAAAAATGTTCAAGCCCCTCTAGATTTGGGAGTAGTTAAGAGTCTTAATTTAGCTCGTTCGGACTCTTTCTTAAAAGCCGAAAAAATATTTTTTAAACATGAATCTAATTTTTTATTAGCTGGTTTTAAGAAAACACTAAGAATTATTAACATTATATTTAATAAACAGTCGTGGCAAAAGTTCGGCCGTGCTTTAAAAAATTCTCTAATCAGTTTAAATTTAAAAAATCGATATTTACTTTTGGCTTTAGGGCTAGTTATCCTCGTATTAGTTATTAGTTTATCTTTAACTAATTGGAGTCGTCAGCGTCGCATAGTTCAAGAAAATTTTGATAATCTAGTTAGTCAGATTGAAGAAAAGAATAATGGTATTGCTACGCATCTTCTTTATAATGACGAAGAGGGCGCCAGTCGGGTTTTGCTAGAAACTCAAGCCCTGCTAGCGACTTTGCCCCAAGAAACTAAAGCCCAGAAAGCTATTTATGAGCGTTTAAGCGGCGAGTTAAAAACTGAACAAGAAAAAATTCAAAAGATAGTTAAAGCGGAGCCGCCGGTAAAAATAAATGATCTTAGTAGTTTTGTGGTAAAAAATATAACCTTCGCCGCTGGGAAAATATTCGCGAGCAGCGATCGGCTTGTTTATTCTTTCGTGCCCGGATCGACTTCTTATGTTAAAACAGAGATTACCGGGGTGAACAGTTTACAGTTTTTATCTTTTGATAAGAAAGATAATTTATATTATGCTAGTGATAATAAAATTATCCAGTTCAATATAAAAACTAGAGCTAATAGCTCTATTATAGTTAATGAACCGGAGCCGGCTCTTAGTCTGGGGCAAGCCAGAATTTTTAATAGTAATTTGTATGCTTTGCGCGCTAGTCAAAACCAAATCTATCGCTATACGCGAGGCGCTACTAGCTTTGGCGCGAAAAGCGCTTGGCTCAAGGAAGCGACTAATTTAAATACAGCTAGCGATTTATTAGTCGATGGCGATATTTATGTCTTACAGGCCAGTGGTCAAGTAATGAAATTTTTTAAGGGCCAGAAGTCTGATTATAAATCTTTGCCCGTTTCTCCGGTTATGACGCAAGCGCAAAAAATATTAGCTGGCCAGAATTATATTTATATTTTTGAGCCCATTAGTAAGCGTTTAGTAGTTTTATCCCGGAGTGATGGCCATTTAACTAGCCAGTATATCTTTGACTCTTTAAATAGTTCTCTGGATTTTACAGTGGATGAAAGTACTAAATCAGTTTATTTTTTAGCGAGTAGTTCCCTTTGGAAAGTTCAGTTAAAATAAATTAAGTTAAGTTAGTCATCATATCAAAAAAACCGCTAAAAGCGGTTTTTTTAAGTTTATTTAAATTTTTGAGTTTATTTAAACTGGTAATTTATTTAAGAGTTACTTTAGCTCCCGCTTCTTCTAATCTCTTTTTCATTTTTTCGGCTTCCTCCTTCTTAACGCCTTCTTTTAAAACTTTCGGAGCGGCGTCAACTAAATCTTTAGCTTCTTTTAAGCCCATTTCGGTTAATTCCCGAACTGCTTTAATAACGTTGATTTTATTAGCGCCACCAGCGGTAATCTCGACATCGAAACTATCCTTTTCTTCAACGGCCGCCGCGGCCGCTGCCGGAGCCATCATCATCGCCGGCGCTGAAGCGCTAACGCCAAATTTTTCTTCTAAAATTTTAACGAGTTCCGCTAAATCTAGCACGCTCATTTTTTCAATTTCGCCGACTAATTTTTCAAATTTTGCCGGAACGACAACATTTTTTTCTTCCATACTTTTATTTAGTGGATAATTTGAGCCGGAGGCAACAAATTTCCAGTTAATTATTTTTTATATTAATTATTTATTATTTTTTTTCTTCAATCGCTTTTAAAACATTGACTAGGTTTCGGATATTACCGGCTAGAACGTTAACGAAGCCAGAAATTGGAGCATTCAGGGAACCGACTAATTTAGCATATAGCTCGGTCTTACTTGGCAACTTAGATAAAGCTTCCACTTCCTGTTTTGATAATAATTTGCCTTCTAATATTCCGCCTAGAAAGAAAACGCGATTTTCTTTATCTTTATCTTTGCGAAATTCTCCTAAAACTTTGGCCGGGGCGATTTCATCCTCGTAAGAAAAGATGGCCGCCACCTTGCCGTCGAAATCTCGAATATTGATATCTAGCTTATTGGCTTTAAAAGCTAAATTCATTAGAGTTTTCTTGGCGACATAATATTCGCTATTTTCTTTTCTTAATTTAGCGCGTAAATTTTCGTTATCTTTGACGCCTAAAGCATCAAATCCGGCGAAGACCATTGATTTAGATTTTTTAATTTTTTCGTTTAAATTACGAAAAATTTCTTGTTTTTGAATTTTATTTTTAGGCATATATGATGGTTAGATAATAAAAAAATCTGTGGTAGCACAGACTAGTAAAAATACTATAATTTAGTATTTCTTACCTCGGCAAGACTTATAAGCGCCTCTAAGCGCTTGGCTGGCTGTCTGTGGTAGGAATTTGATTATGTGGATATATTAGCAGATTTAAATTATTTGTCAAGATAGAAATATTGACGTAGAAAATTAATTGTGTTTAAATAGTAACAATTAAATTATTTTTCTTTCACAATTGGAGATACGACCATGAAATCTAGAGTTTTGGAACGCGTTTTTTCTATGTTTTTATTTGATTTAGACGGAACGATTTTAGATACTACCAGACCAGGGTTCCGACAAGTTAATGGAGTGTTAAATAAAATTGGTTTACCGGCTGTTGAAGAGACTTTTCTTAAAGAAATTTGGGGACACCCATTTGCAGAAATTGCTCGTTTAGTTTGCGAAAAAGTCGGCGCGGTAGAACGGACGCCGGATTTTTTAAAGATTGACCCAGAGTCGCCCATGAATTACGTGGTGGATTTTGATCTACTGCAAATTTTATGGGATTTAGCCTATGCTGGTAATACGCTTGGTTTGATAACTAGCAGGCGGGCTGAGCGTTTAAAGTTATTGGATAAATCTTTAGGTTTCAATACAGAGATGTTCCATTATGTTGTAACGCCTGATAATTGCCAGTACGTGAAGCCTCACCCTTCAGTTTTTAACGAAATAAAAAAGTTAAATTCATTTGCAGGGGAAATATTTTATTTCGGGGACACCATTAATTTTGATTTAGAACTAGTTCGTCGATCGGGACGGCCGATAGAATTTATTGGTGTTAGCTCCGGTATTAATGACAAAAACGATTTTTTCAAAAATGGAGTAGATCAAATAGTCGAAGAAGTAAGCGGACTAAGACAATATCTCCAGGATCGTTTTATGAAAAAATCTCGCTATGAGCATGAAGGTTCAAATAATCGGCTTTTAGTAAGAGAGACTTAATAGTTCTTTAAATTTAAATTTGTTCTTTTTAAAAAAAGCGTTGTTGAAACAACGCTTTTTTTAAATAAATATTTTATTTAACTTCGTAAACTAAAGTTACTTCAACTTTAATCTCGTTTTGGCCGGTTTGAATATTAGGAGCGACAACCGTTTCTCCTGATCCCGCTCTTAGATCCATTTTTGCGTTAGAATAAGCAATCGGCATCATTGGTTCGGAATTCTCGTAAACACTCTTTATCTCTCCTAACTTCATTCCCGATTGCTTGGCAATTAATTCGGCCTTTTCCTTAGCTTTTTGAATAGCTAATTCTCGCGCCTGATTTTTGAGGGCGTATTCGTCATCAATGGTAAAATTAATATTACCTATCTGGTTAGCGCCTTTTTCTGTGGTTCGAGCGATTACGTCGCCGATTTTACTTAAATCTCTGATTTTTAGAGTCAGATTCTGCACAACTTCATAACCAATTAGTTGTTGGCCGGCCTGATCGGTCCAATTATAAACCGGGTTTAAGTTATAACTAGTAGTTTTAATATCTTTTTCAGTAATATCTAATTTTTTCAATTCTCCGATTATTTCATTCATTTTATTGCTGCTATCGGTGGTTGCTTCGGCCGCTGTTTTTTTGGCGCCCGTTCGCAGCCCCACTTCGAGATTAGCGATATCGGCTTTAGCATAAACTGTTCCTGAACCGGTAATAGAAAAACGATCCTGGTTGTTAATTCTATTAGCCATGGCTAGAGCGACAATAACTATCGCGGCCACGGCTAGAATTCCTAAGGTACTTAGAAAAATGTAAGATTTTTTCATAAATTTATATTATTAATAGTTAATAATTTTTATATTTAATGATGTAAACTCTGGGTATTTGGTCTCTTATATTTTAGCTCATTTTAAACCTAATAGATAGACCCTTCTTGCGGCCGCGATTGGCGAAACGATGAGCCTCTTCCCTAACTTTAAGTAAAGTCGGCTTAATATTTTCCGTTAAATCACGCAGAGATTTATTGCTGCCGGCGGCGAAGACCAATCTGTCTCCGCCAAACTTGGAAATTCCGACCAGTGGCACGCTAATATTGCTAGCTGATAATATCTTGGATAGGAAGCTAATCTGTGGCGTTCCGCCATCGATCATGATTAGGTCAGGCAGAGCCCATTCCGGATGTTTAAAACGGCGAAGCAGAACCTCGGCTAGAGCTCTTTCATCATCGCCCGCCGGCGCTTCTTTTATTTTAAATAATCGGTATTCCTGTTTAATTGGTTCTCCATTTTCAAATACTACCATTGAGCCATATGTTTCTTTTCCTTGCAAATGAGAAATATCGTAGCCCTCGAGGCGACTGATTTTTTCTTCGCTTAGATTTTCTTCTTTAGTTAATAGAGAAACGTCCTGTAAATGACGCAAGGCTTTAATTTTATCGGGATTATCTTTGATAAGCTTTTTTATTAAACGTTTCTTTTCTCCCGACAAAAGCAGAATAATATTATTAATATTTTTTTTATAATCCCTGGCGCTCACCGCGCCAAAACAAGCTCCAGGACAAAGGCCAATTTGGTAATCAAAACAGGCGTGTCCACTATTCGGTCGACAATTGCCATAGGGAAAAATTCGTCTGATCAGACGCAAGGCATTCTGTAAAAGATAAAAAGATTGATAGGGTCCGAATACTTTAGCCGACTGAGCTGATCGGCTCGCACCCGCGCCAGAGATCGCGAATTTTTTTAAATCAGTACCGCGGACGATAAGCGGTCTGGCGTAATCTGTCTTGGGTATCACGACATATATGAAAGAGCGGTCGTCCCGATCGACGATATTATACTTTGGCCAATATTTCTTGATGTTCTTAGCTTCCAGGATGATAGCCTCGAGTAGCGTTTCGGTTACTTCATATCTCAAATCAACCGCGGCGGCGACCATTTCTGCGATCCGCGGGCTGATATTCTTCTGGAAATACTGGCTTAAACGGTTATGGAGATTGGTCGCTCGACCGACATATAAGACTTTTTTATTCTTATCTAACCAAAAATAAACCCCTGATTTTTTGGGAATAATCTTTAACTTATTTTTTAGTTTTGAACTTGTAGCCATATCTGTACACTTGAGAATCGAAAGATAATTTCATATTTAATGATTGCTTAAGCCTATCAATAAGCTGCAAATAATAGTGATAGCCGCTCCGACATATTGCCAACCGCGAATTTTTTCTTTATTGAATTTTAATCCGAGCAACATCGCAATAACGATATAACCTTCGGAAACGGCCGCAATAATGGCTAACTCACCTTCTTTAGATATAGAAAAGGAAAAGAATAGCCAACCCATAATATCGATAACAGCCATGGCTAGGATTAACGGCCAATACTGCCGGCCATCATGTAAAACTTTCCCCAATCTGCCTTTATAAATAAAATAGGTCAGACAAACTAAAGCGCCGAGAGTCCAAGGAAACCAGATAGCCAACAAAGGATCGATATTAACAGCTCCAATAGCAACAAAGAAATTAGTTAAAGCTAAAAGGACGGCGGTAATGACTGCCAGCCAAACTCCTCTTTCTAAAAAAATCTTAGTTCGCTGCCAAAAAAACCAAAATTGATGACGTTGGATTTTATTAAGGTCTAAGGATATGAGAACCACGCCGACGAATAGACATAAGATGAGGAGCACCTGATACAACGACAAGCTATTATGCAGGAAAGCCATGCCTAATAGTATCGTCAAAGGAAGTTCAAAAAACAGGATGATCTCCACGACCGATAGTTTGCCTGCTTCTAAAGCTTTAAAATGAGCGGTCGCGCTGGCGATAGAGATGATTCCTAAAATAATTAAAAAGATGATGCTTGGACCGTTCAGAGTAAAGAATGATTTCCAAACAAACGGCAATAGAAAAATAAAACTGCCGATGTTTATCCACCAGATCGCCTCTAACCAACCGACCTTCTGGATAGTCCTTTGGATCAAAAAGTCGGCTATCCCCCAACCGAACATCGCTCCGAAAGCTAAGATGATAGATAGGCTCATAAATTATTTTAAATATTCTTTTAAGTATTTTCCCGTCACGCTCTTTGTTTCCCGAACAATATCTTCCGGTTGGCCGCTGGCGACTAGGCGCCCGCCTTCTTCGCCGCCATCGGGTCCAAGATCGACAATATAGTCCATGGCTTTGAGCATATGCATATTATGCTCAATAACTAAAACGGAATTTCCTTTTTCAACTAGTTTATTTAAGACTCCCAGCAACATATCTATATCATGATAATGCAAACCAGTGGTTGGTTCGTCTAAAAGATATAAAGTCCTTTTACCTAGAGTATGCGTTAATTCTTTAGCAATTTTTACCCGCTGCGCTTCTCCGCCCGATAAAGTCGTGGCACTTTGACCTATTTTTATATAGCCCAGGCCGACTGAAGCTAAAACCTTAAGTTTATCGGTAATTAAATAATTACCGTCAAAATAAATAATTGCTTCATCAATAGTCATATCTAATACTTCGGCAATATTCCTCCCCTTATATTTAACTTGTAGAGTTTCGCGATTGAAACGCCGGCCGCGACAAACCTCGCATTCGACCAGAACTGGCGGCAAGAAGTGCATTTCAATTAAGTTAGCTCCCGCCCCCTCACAGGCCTCACAACGCCCGCCTGGGCGATTAAAGGAGAAACGAGAGATAGAATAGCCTCTTTCCCGAGCCTCAGGCAGAGAGGCAAAAAAATCGCGAATCGGGGTAAATATGCCAGTATAAGTAGCGGGATTAGAGCGAGGCGTTCGACCGATAGGCGACTGATCAATCACAATGACTTTATTAATATATTCAGCGCCTTTTATTTCCTTAACATTTTCTAACTTCGCTTTACCCGGACGGTTTTTAATATGTGTAATATTTTTATATATTACGTCATATAAGAGCGACGATTTACCACTACCGGAAACTCCACTAATACCAATTAGACGACCCAGAGGAATATCTAAATTTATATTTTTTAAATTATTAGCGTAAGCCCCTCGTATTTTTAAACTGCCATGATTTTGTTCTCGTCTTTTCTCCGGCAAGTCAATAGATCGCTCGCCATTGAGATATTGGAGAGTCAGAGATTCTTTAAAAGTGATTTTACTTTTTTTATCATTCAATAAATTCTTAGTTTCTCCAATCGCCACAATTTCACCACCATGTACGCCAGCTAGTGGTCCTAAATCAACCAAATAATCCGACTCTAATATTGTCCTTTCATCATGTTCAACAATAATAACCGTATTTCCTTTATCTCGTAATTTTTTTAAAGTATTAATTAAACGCTCCGTATCACGTTCGTGCAGCCCAATAGTCGGTTCGTCTAAAACATATAAAGTTCTAGATAAATGGGAGCCAATTTGTGATGACAGGCGGATGCGTTGCGCTTCGCCGCCCGATAAAGTATGGGCTTCCCTTTCCAAAGAGATATAATTTAGACCGACTTTTAATAAGAATTCTAAACGGCTGATAATTTGGACCACGACGTTTTCGGCGATCGCTAATTGGCGCTTAGTCATCTTTTCATAATATTTATTAAAGAAATCCAGAGCTCGATTAATCGGCAACTTTGACACCTCAGCAATATTTTTATGGTTAATCCGGACGGACAAGGCTTCGGGCCGTAAACGCTCGCCTAAACATTTAGGACATTTCTCATCTTTGAAAAAATCTACTCGGCCTAAGCCAGTGCAATCCGGGCAAGCACCATGGGGCGAATTGAAAGAAAAGAGGCGCGGCTCGACCTCAGGAAAAGCAAAATTGTCGTTCGGGCAAGTCCAATTAGACGATAAGAGAAATTCTTGAGTCTTGTATTTAGCGACCACTAATCCTTTACTATATTCTAAAGAATTCTCTACGGCTTCAAATAAACGGGTTTGATCGCTTAATAATATTTTATCGATTACGATGTCGATATCATGCTTTTGTTTCGGTGATAATTTTATTTGATCTCTAAGGGAATGAAGCTGACCGTCTACTCTAGCTTCGCTATAGCCAAGCCCTAAATAGTTATATAAGAGTTGATAGTATTCGCCTTTACGATCACGGACGACGGGCGATAGAATCTCGACATATTCTTGTTTTAGGTCATGGCCGCGATTAATAATAATATCAACCATCTCTTCGACCGTCAGTTTTTCGATCTTCGTGTTACAGATCGGGCAATAGACTTCGCCGACCCGAGCGTAAAGGACGCGCAAATAATCGTAGATATCGGTTAAAGTCCCAACCGTGGAACGAGGATTATGCGATAAAGCTTTTTGATCAATAGAAATAGAAGGAGCTAAACCGATTATCTCATCGACGTCGGCCGGTTTTTTCTGTCCCAAGAATTGGCGCATATAGGGCGAGAGCGATTCGACATACTGTCTCTGTCCTTCCGCGAAAATTGTATCAAAAGCCAGTGACGATTTACCGCTTCCTGATACGCCGGTAATAACCGTCAATTTATTATGCGGTATTTCTAAATTTATATTTTTTAGATTGTGCGTCCGCGCTCCGCGGATGATCATTTTTTCGGACATGATTTTATTTCAAGACTAACCTATTTAATAAAAGGATTGGGGCCAGCAAAAGTAACTTTACCAATAGTATTAATATTATCACGATCTAAACCATATTTTTTATTATACTGTATATCCACGGAGCCAAATACTGCCTGTCCATAATCAAAGCCTAATTTAGCACTAACTTTTTTTACTTCCTCTTCAGAATTCCCTTCAATTTCTACATAAGGCTCTAAATATGGCCATTCATCAATAGTAATTTCAACTTTATCAAGGCTCCAAATTTCTCGACGACTTTCCTGATAGGCTTTTTCCTGACAGCCTAAAGATTTTAATAAAGCGACGCCTTCGGCAAAACTATTAATATATAAACAAGTTTCTCTTTGATCTTCTATTTTATCGCCATCAATTATTTTTAAACTAAGGCTTATCTTATCGCCCTCATCTCTAACCCTAAGCCAACCGCCCTTAATTTCATGGCCAGCCGGCAAAGTAAAGTTTAAACGCTTCTGTAAAAATTCTGGTTTGACCAGGGTCGCACCGACTTGTTTAAGACGATTTCTTATTTCATCCTTATTAATATTAGTGAAAGTAGCTTCGTACTCAATCATATAATTAAACAAAAATTATTTCTCCGCTGCATCTAAAAATTCTTCTATTTTTTTAGTAATATTAGTCGGCGTTATATTATACTTCTTATTATAGCTTAATTGTTTCTTGCGTCGCCGATCCGCCTCTTTCATGGCGCGGCGCATTGAGCCGGTAATTTTATCAGCGTACAAAATAATTTTTCCCTTCACGTTTCGCGCCGCTCGGCCCATCGTCTGCATGAGCGAAGTTTCACTGCGCAAAAAACCTTCCCGGTCAGCGTCTAATATTGCGACTAAGGTGACTTCGGGCAGATCCAACCCTTCGCGCAAAAGATTGACGCCGATGAGAACGTCAAACTTCCCTTCGCGAAAATGTCTTAAAATATCAGTCCGTTCAAAAGTCTTAATATCAGAATGGAGATAATTAGACTTAAAACCTTGGCTATTTAAATAAGTATTTAAATCTTCGGCCTGCTTTTTGGTTAAAGTATTAATAATCGCTCGTTCGCCTAGAGCGGCGATTTTAGATATTTCCTTCATGACATCGTTAATTTGGCTATAATTTTCTTTTTTATTAAATACCGGCCGAACCTCTACTTCTGGATCGACTAAGCCGGTCGGGCGAATAACCTGTTCGGCAATATTTTTAGAATGCTTTAATTCAAAATCACCAGGAGTAGCCGTAGTAAATATTACTTGGCCTATTCTTTCTTCAAATTCATTAAACTTTAAGGGGCGATTATCAAGCGCCGAAGGCAGACGCCAACCATACTGCGCTAAAATTTTCTTACGCGCCTGGTCACCATTATACATACCTCTGACTTGCGGTACGGCGATATGCGATTCGTCGATAATCGTTAAAAAATCCGGTTTGCCGTCTTTCCAGGGGAAATAAGCTAATAAAGAATCAGGCGCTTCGCCGGCCAATTTACCAGTTAAATGGCGGGAATAATTCTCGATGCCATGGCAGTAACCCAAGCTCCGGAGCATTTCCATATCATACCGAGTTCGTCTTTCTAGCCTTTCCGCCTCTAATAATAATCCTTCTTTCTTAAAATAAGCTAAACGATCCTTTAGCTCTCCTTGGATATTTTTAATGGCCGCCTCTATTTGTGGCTTAGTAGAAACAAAATGTTTGGGCGGGAAAATTACTATTTCTTCTAAATTATCCATTATATTCTTAGTCGTATTATCAAGCACTGATAAATCGCTAATATTTTGACCATTCAATTCTAAGCGATAAATAATATTCTCCGACATCGGTCTGATTTCGAAAACATCGCCGCGGACTCGAAATTGACCCCGACTTATTTCTCCGCTCGTTCTAGCAAATTGTATTTTAATTAATTGCTTAATTAAATCCGCTCGCACCATTGGTTTCCCTTTCACTAAAACTAATTTAGCCTCTAAATAAGTGGCGGGGACGCCGAGATTGTAAATACAAGAAACGGAAGCGACAATAATCACGTCGCGCCGAGAAACAAGAGCGGAAGTCGCCCCATGACGTAAACGATCGATTTCCTGATTGATCATCGCTTCCTTATCAATATAAGTATCGGTAATTGGTAAATAAGCTTCCGGTTGATAGTAGTCGTAATAGGAAACAAAATAATGAACAGCGTTCTCGGGGAAAAAATTTTTGTATTCACGATAAAGCTGAGCGGCTAAAGCTTTGTTAGGCGCCATGACTAGAACCGGTTTATTCCCTGCCGCAATCAAATTAGCGGCCGTAAAAGTCTTACCGCTCCCGGTGACGCCTAAAAGAGTCTGATAAGCTAGACCTTTATTTAAGCCAGCTTGCAGCTTTTTAATCGCGGTCGGTTGATCACCAGCCGGTTGGAATTCGGAATGTAATTTGAATAATTTAGCCATAGTCAGATATTATAACCAAGATATTAGGATAATTCAATTTTTTGTTCTCCTAATATTAGTTCTTCATCAGTTAAATCAAAGTTTTTCTCCGTCTGATGACGATAGCTACGAATTAATATTAAAAAAGCCATAAAGCTAGCCAGCGCGCTTAACCAAAAGGGATAATTTTCTTCCCAGCCGTAAAGCCAGCCAGCGGCGATGGGGCCGATAATCATAGCTAGCGACATTACCGAATTCATGACGCCCAGTATTGCTCCATGATTTCCCTCCCCCGCCTTGGCGGCTACTCTACTTGTCATAACTGCTCGTAAAATAGATTGAGCTAAACTAATAAATAGAACACCTAAAATAAAAATTTGGATATATGGTAAGCCCATTAGAAAAAATCCTAAAGCAATCACTGGCATTAAACCCACCGCCAGGGCCTTTTCAGAAAAATATTTTAACCAAATTTGCTTCAGAGCAAAAGCCTGATTGAAAATCAGGATAATGCCGCTACCGGTCATAAAGAGGCCGACGATAACAGAACTTAAAAAGAATTTGTCACTCAAATATAAAGAAAAAACTGATTGTTGGCTAGCCAAAGCGAACCCCATTAAAAACCAGGCGATAAAGTCGGAGCGTAATTCTTTATTGTTTAAGGCCTTGATTAGAGGTTTGAATGGGTTAAATTCTAGGGTTTGATTTTTGTTTTTATTAATTTTAGTCTCGGGTAAATTGAGAATAGCTAATAGGCCGTTAAAAAGGGAGAGTCCGCCGACTATCCAAAATGGTAGGCTTAAAAATAGGGAGCTTAAGAAACCGCCCAGAGCCGGCCCAATAATAAGACCGACACCGAAAATCGCGCCAATTAGTCCGAGATTACTAGTTTTTTCTTTTTCATCTTTAGCAATATCGATTAAATAGCTCTGGGCAATCGGAAAATTACCGGCGGCGGCGCCGTCAACAATACGCCCAATAAAGAGCCATATAATGGAGGGAGCGGCGGCAAAAATTAACCAACCTAAGGCGGTGCTGAAAATACTAATAATAAGAACAGGGCGGCGACCAATTTTGTCGGACAAGGCTCCTAAAAAAGGAGCGCTGAAAAAAGCAAAAAAAGAAAAAACGGTAAATAATAAAGTTACTGTAAAGGCCGAAGCCCCAAAAGACTCAACATAAAAAGGTAAAACAGGAATAATTATTCCGATTCCTAACACATCGATAAAAACGGTTAATAATATTATCAGTTTTTTATTCATATTAAGCGGCCGTTTTTATTCTTTGATTAGTGTTGTTTATAGGAAAAATATAGACGATAAGAAAATTGTAAGGCGACTATAATCCCCGTGGTCAGATAGATTAACTGCATTAAATTTGTCGTTGTGTCGGTACCGATAAAATAGCCATGAATGAAGAGGATAATAAAGGCGGGATAGGTTAAATAATGAAGCACGCGCCAGATTTTAGGGAGTTTATTCATATAAAAGATCGAGAAAATAATTATGGCTAAAAACAGATAAAAACCGATGATGCCTAGCGATAAATATAAAGGTTTAAAACTAGAAATGAAGGGGACTAGGATATCAATAACAGTAAATTTTAAAAAATTATCAGTCAAAAGTGAGCCCAAATGAATCAACGTCGAAAATGTCAAAGCGATTCCTAAATAGCGGTGATTTAACCAAGCCGTCGTTGGACTCACTAAACGAAATAATGATGAAGTTTTTATGCCGCTACCAGAAACTATTAGTAAAAAAAGGAGAAGGTAGCTAACTATACCAGAAGCACGCGCCACGAACCAAGGCCAAAGACTAGTCGCCGGAACGCTAGTCTTACTTAAATTAAGATCGGTGGTGGAGACTATTTGGGGGCTGTTTGGATCTAAAGGATTAGTGCCGGCTAAAATTTCGGCGCCGTCTAAATAGGAGTCACTATCAGAATCGGGATTTTGTGGATTTGTTTTATAAATTTGAATTTCACCCTGATCAGTTAAGCCGTCGTAATCACTGTCTTTAGCCGAGGTAGCATAAATGACATTTTCCGCTAGTAGAGTCGCCGGTAAGAAAAAATTACTGAAGAAAATTAAGGTGATCGTCACGATCAATAATTTATTAGTTTTAAACATTAGATTTTTGTTAAATATTTATTCATATTTTTTGACAAACTAACTTTTAAATTCCGATCGATAATGAGAGCTTCGCTATTTTCTTGCTGGTCAATGAAACTAATTCCCTCTTTTTCTCCTAAAATTAAGATTGTTTTAGCATAAATATCCGCCTTCACTACTTGATCAGAAATAACCGTCGCGGCGAGCAGACCATTATTTACCGAAGATCTGGTTCGCGGATCAATTAAATGATTAAAGCGGTGGCCGTGTTTATCCGACCATTGTCTTTTCGCGATTCCTGAAGTGGCGACCGCCAGCTCTTGAGCCGTCATTGCGATATTAAATAAATCGCTAGCGATTTTTAAGGGGTTTTGAACGCCGATTTGATAAGTTTGTCCGTCGGCCGTTAAACCACTGAGATACATGTCTCCGCCAGCCGAAATCCAAAAATTTTTATATCCTTTGTCCTTTAGATGTTTAACGAGTTTATCAACGATATACCCTTTACCGATTCCCCCTAAATCTATTTTAAGCTCGGGGGGCTTGGTAATAAAATTGTTCTCGGCGTTAATTATTATTTGTTTAAAATCAATCGTTTTTGGTCGGCGTTCTATTAGTTCGTTAGAACCACCTAAATCTAAAGAATCAAAGCTTCGGTCATATCCCTGCTCTTCTAAAGTTCGTAAAATAGTAGGGTCAAAGATTCCGCCCGTTAAATTATAAAAGTCTTTGGCTACTAGTAGAATTTTAGTTAATTCGGGGTTAGCCTGGAAATTATTTGTAGCTTTATTTAATCGACTTAGTTCGCTACTCGCCGAAAAACGGTTAAATAGTTGATCAAATTTATCAATTAAGAGGCTGAGTTCTAAAAAATCTGGCTCTAAGTCAATTTTTAAATCAGATTGTAAATAAAATTCTACTTCGGTGCCCAGAGCCTGGATTTTTTTATAGGCCTGCATATTAGATTATTTGTTCATTAAATATTCTAAATCATCAATCAGGCCATTTTTATTAGCGTCTTGAATCCTAAAGGCAAAGTCGTCCTCACCGGGATGAGTATCTAAAATATCAATGATTCCGTCTTGATCGGAATCAATTAAACTATTAGTAATGTTTACTGTGGGCAGAAAGCCAGTCGCGGCGGGGGCATCAATCGTCGATACTCGTGGTGTTACCGGGGCCGAGGTCTCCTCAACGGCGGAAATTACTTCTGGCCGATCGTCATTATTTTCTCTGTAATTATTTTCTTCGTAATCGTCATAGTCATCATCTTCAGCTAATATCGGCTGACTCGTCAGCGCGAATAAAAAAATTAGTAATAATGAAGTTGATATTTTTTTAATTTTTTTCATAATATTTTAATAATTAAGAGACCCTAGTTCTTGGCGTTACGACGGGAGCGCGATTTTGAGCCGGGGTCTTAATAATTGGTGTCGCTATTTTAACGGGTTGAATAATGGGCGCGGGATTAGTTTTAGCGGGCTGAGTTATTGGCGCTGATCCAGCGGTAGGTTTAGTATTGGTATTTATATTTTTAGTCAGGAGAGAGCTAATAGTGCTAAGCAATAACTTTTTAGAGCTGATAATGTCATTGCGCCGATTATTTACGGCATTGTTAATCAGATTAATTGGAGCTGGCTCGAAAATTTTAGCCGACTCGTTTGCCGAACTAATTTTAGCGGGTTGAATAAAGTTTAGAAAAAAAATAAATAAGACAACTGTCAGGCCGTAAACTAGGGAGATATTTTTAGCATTTTCTCGTAGGGATAGGTTCGGAGTAGCATTAAAAGCTTCTTGATGAATTTTGTGGTTAGGGACACCCAGTTCAATTAAATTTTTTTCCATCGTTTTCATAAACTGTCCCGGTCCGCAAAGGAAAAAATCTTTATGATCTAGCTCTTGAATATTTTTCGTGATTGTTTCTTTAGTGATATAGCCGTTTTCACAATAACTAAGATTATTAATTGGTTCTTGAGTAATTTTTAGTTGAGGATGAAAATGAGGATTTTGAGCGGCTAATTTTTTAATCTCCTCATAAAAAAGAGTGCCGGCAATAGTCCGGTTACTATATAATAAGAATATTTGGTTGGACAAGTTTCGATCAGTCGCGTAATTAATAGCGCTCATAAATGGCGTTATTCCTACCCCGCCTGCTATAAATACGGCAACGGGATATTTAGTTTCATCAAAAATAAAATTACCGAAAGGACCTAAAACTTCGACCTTATTCCCAGGAGCGAGATTCTTTAAATTTTGTGTAAATTGGCCGATTATTTTTATGCCAAATTTTAAATAATTTTTTTGCGTCGGTGAACTGGCGATAGAAAAAGGATGATTGATGAAAAATTTACCGGCCTTGTCATAAAAAGATAACATCGCATATTGACCGGGCTGAAAATTAAAGATATCTTTATTGGTCTTGGGCTTAAGCGTTATTATGAGAGTCTGATCCGGACGGGTATCGTTATTTTCGATTATATATTGGTATTTTGGCATATTATCTTAATATAATAGCACAAAAATAAGATAAATAATAAATTTTATTTATAATTATTCCTGTTTAATCGGTGATTTTATTAATCCTGGCCTGATTATTACGCGTATTTAGGCTGTTTTCTTCAAATTAAAGATATAAGAATAGTCAAATTATTTATTTTTATTATAGTTAGTTGAGTATGATTGTTCAAAAGCGCTAGTGAGGCTTGCTATATTAGAAATCATGATTGATTCATTGTTTTTTGAAAAACCGTTGTAGCTCCAATTATTAGTGCCAAAAATCACGGTTTGGTCATCAATAATCATCAGATGATGATGCAAGAACGAATTAAGACTATTGCCGGTATATAGTTTATTTATTCCTTCACTATTTTTACTGTCGGTAATTATTTCTAGATTATTTAAATTTTGTCTTTCTTTCTGCGCCGCTAAAATCGGAAAAACAGAATTGTCCACCGACCAATTAGAATCATCAGTAATAATATTAACTGGTAATTTTTGGGCGGCGGCGACTAAGGCCGCGGCGATCTCTTTATCGGTCAAAGTCCAGATCATGACTTTGATATTACTTTTTGAGTCTTTAATTAAATTTAACATACGGCGTTTAACGTTTTTTTGAGCCGTTCCCGGCGAGAACCAAATTTCTAGAAAACCCTCGGGGTACTTTATTAGAGCAGCGAAGGGATTACTAGTCGTCGCTTTTTTTGCTTCGCCGTGTTGGCCTGCGGCTAAACGTCCAAACTCTTGTCCAAAAATATCCACTAACTCCGGCCGGCTAGTCTCTAAAATAAAACTAGGATCATATTTCCCTTGGATATTCGTGAAATTATAAGAACTAAAAAATAGTTTAGGGGCGGTTGTCTGGCGATCAATTAAGAGAAATTTGTGATGCATATATCCTAAATCAGAACTACGGAAATTAATTGTAATATTTTGATGAGGATTTTTAAATAATTTATTAATTATTGCTTGGTGTTTATCACTAAAAATTAAGTTAATTAGTACGCCTCGATCGGCGGCGCGATAGAGAGCGTCGGCAATAGTCGCGCTATCCATGGAATACATAGCTAGCTCAATTTTATATTTAGCGGTATCGAGGTTAGCAATAATTAGGCTGGAAAAGTTATCTATGCCGAGTTCATCATTAAAATATAAATTACCAGAAAATGGTTCGCTAATTTCTATTATTTGGGCCGGTTCTAAAATTATATTTTTTGCTTTTTGGTAGAAAGGCAAGAATTTTACGCCTAAAGATAAACCGCCGATGAGTAACACTAGGGGTAGTCCGAAAAAAATAAGTAGGGCTAGCCAATTACGGCCATCCCCCTTTTTAGTCTTTTGTCTCAAAATTTTTATCCAAGTCATAGCGGTTGTTATAAGTTAAATGATTAATATCCTGGCTAGCGAAAATAATTAAAATTACTTCGGGCAGTTCTTGGCTGATGATTTTTAGTATTTTATTGATAGCGGGATAATTTAGGTCTAGCCAGAGATTATCAATAATAATGAGGGAGGGGCGGTTGACCAGACAGTGTAAAGAATGTAGGGCAAAGGCTGCTGCGGGGTTGTTCCAGATTTTATCGGCCGCTAAGCTAAAGTTATTATCAGTTGAGACCAGTTCTACTAACGATGGATAGGCGGCGATAATTTTTAAAGCGCGGTCAATTTCTGAAAAATCAGTGGCTTCTCGGTCTAAACCAAGAATTAATTCTAGCAAGCTTTTTTGTGAATAAAAATTGGGTTGGAAAAAATAGCCTCTATTAAATAAGCGCTGATAGTCGGAAAAATTTAGACGGTGGCCGTCTATTTTTATTTTTAGTGCTTTAGACTGGTAAGCCTCGCTACCCCAGAATAATTTAGCCAAGGTGGTTTTGCCCGAAAGATTAGCACCATAAAATAGATAGCGGCCGCCTCTTAAAAAGTCAAAACTTAATTTTCGATAATAACGACCGGTTTTAAATAATTTAATTTTGCGGCTATAGAAAGTAATCTCTTTTTTAATATCGACGCGGTTAGCCCGATGAAGATATTTTCCTTGGGGAGTAATAGTGAGGGATAACCCTAATTGACCAGGAAAAAAGTAAAGACCGATGCGGAGGGCTTCCGTCGCGACCCGCGATAAATAAATTAGAAGAAAGGCGTAGAGAAATTTTAATTCCGGACTTATTAAATTAATAGTGGCCGTAATATTATTTTGAAAAAGATGAATTAAAACAGAGATAATCAGAAGAAGAGCGAAGACTATTTTAAAGCCCATTTTCATCCATAAATCTCGTCGAATTCGAAAAATAGAGTCAAAATCTACTAGGCGATCGAATTTTTTTAGGGTGGTTGTTTCTAAATTAAAACTTTTGAGAAAATATTTTTCCGAGGCGCTTAAATCAATTAATTTAATAATTTGAGAGTAGAAAGTAACTTCTTGAGAAATATAGCGTTGAGCGATAAAGTAGGCGGGGACGGCGATCATAATCGACAATAATAAAAAGCTTATTAAAATAACTAAGATATTTAAACCAGCGAAAGAAGCGACGACCACGGCGGAAGTTAAATAGATTAGCCAGCGAATAAAGCCAAATAATGAATTGGATATGCCTAGGGATACTAGAGGTAGGTGGTAGGAAATTTTAGCGATTAAAGCGGCTTGGGCCTCTGCTTTCATGCCGTTTAATGATTTACCAAGATAATTTTTAAAAATTCGTCGGCGAAGACTATTAATAAAAAGAACGACTACGGTCTTTTCCTGTCTAATGGCGACAAAGGAATTAACCAGAAAAATAAGGAAAAAAGTGATAAATAACCACCAAAAAAAAGAACTAGTTATGTTTGGGCTGCTAAAAGTTAGTTGGTTTTTACTAATAAAAACTAGAGATGTTTCAATAATCCCTTGGGTTAGTAAAAGGAGGATAGTGCCTAGTATAATTAGTTGATGTTTTTTAAAAAACATTAGTAAATAATTATACTGTAAGACCGAGTTGGCGGTTGTCGCTTGTTTATGACGATTGATTCTAATTTTTTTTAACAGCCGCACTTGTTCCTTAATTTCGATCATAATGGAATTTTTTATATATACTGTATAAAGACATTATTTTTATATTTTTTAATTTCTCTTCTAATAACCGGCGATTTCTTGGCGAGTAATGTTTGTAAATAAACTTAGTTAAAATGGCAAAGAAATTTTCCGATATTTTTTTAATTTGCGCCGAATTATTAATTTGGGACTTGTCTTTTACTATTTTTTGAAATTGTCGGTTAAAATTATTTTCTGGCTTGCTCATTATTCGGCTTAGTAAATTTAATTTGGCGTCAGGCGGCGCGTTTTTATAAGTCAAAATTCTTTGCCAGTCGGCGATCGTCCTTTTAATAAATACCGGCTCTAAACTAATAAGTCCGGCTTTGAAATTATAGCCTAAAAAAGAATATTGGTCGCGAGCCGCGCCTAAAAATAATTTTTGTTGGTTAAGTTCTAGTCCCCGGGCCGTTAAATCGTTGGCGAGGGTCGCTAGTATTTTTTGGAGTTTATCGAGAGCGGGATCTAAAAAAGCCAAATCATCGCCAACCCGTACATAAAAAGCGGACTTAGTTTGATATTTAAAATCTAAGTCCGTTAAATATAAGTTAGCGAGAAGAGCGATTAAAGGGACGCCCTGCACTAGTCCCTGGGCGGGATCAGTGTATTTTCCTTGGCGATAGACTTTATTAAAAATAAATAAACGGAGAAGCGCTAAAACTTTTTGGTCACTAATAATTTTTTGCAGCTGCTGAAACATCAGCGTTCGATTTATCCGATCAGAGTAGTTTTTTAAATCTATTATGAGAGCCTGATCTTTGGAGAATTCCCGACGGTAGCGACGACAAAAGCTCTGTGCCGCTAAATAAGGAGGTTTCCCGGGACGATAAGAAAAAAGTCGGTCAGAAAAATTATTTTCAAAGATTGGTAAGATTACGCGATAAATAGCTTGCGCCTTTATTCTCTCCTTAAGGTTATAAATAAAAATTTCTCGATATTGCTCCGGTTTATTTTTTTTAGGAATTTGTACGGCGAGAGCCGGTTCAATTTCTTTAATTTTTTGGAGGTCGGTTTGAATAATTTTAATTATTGCTTGAGATTTTAGGTCGAGATCGTGCAAAAAAATATTATCTAGGCCGTGATATCTAAAATTACGTCGGTCGGCCGCGAATTGCTCAATTATTTCTAAATAAGCCGCCTCGATATTCTGATAACTTATTATTCTACTAAACATATTTTAAAAATCACCCCCAAGATATTTAATTCGTTACGGACTAAATATGAGTTAAATCCAATGAGGAGATCCATCCGGGTCTCCTCTACTATTTTTCGAAAATAAATCGATATTAACGAAGTAAGCTTAAGTTCAAAAAATAATTGCTAATATCCCTTGATAGGGTTTTGAGGATGATTTTTAAAATAACTAGTATTCTCTTATTTCTTTACTGATTTTAATATATAATTAAGCTTGGCGCAAGAGTGAATTGTTACCGAGAAAAAGTTCGGCGGGAAAATTTTCGGGGCGAAGACTGTTTATACTTCCCCGTTCTTCCTGAAAAACCAGGCTGACGGCGGTCGGCGGTCGGCGCAGTCGCAGGAGCACTCGCACCGCTGAAATTATGACGTCGGTTTCCTCTTGGGTTTCCTCTAAATGATTTTTTATTTTTTTGGTTGGTTGGCGCGAGGGATGATTCTCTAGAAAATTTTACAAATTCGGTTCGTTTAATATTTTTATTAATCAATTTTTCAATAGCGTAAATTTCTTTTTGTTCGTTAGAGGTCGCGAAGGTAATCGCTTTGCCTACTTGTCCCGCTCGTCCGGTTCGGCCGATTCGATGAACATAATCCTCAGAATTATCTGGTAAATTATAGTTAACTACTAATTCAATCGCATTAATATCTAGGCCACGCGCGGCCACATCAGTGGCTACTAGAATACGCTCTTTTTTAGACTTAAAGTCATTCAAGGCGGCGCGTCGACGGCTTAAAGATAGGTTGGAATGAATCTCTACCGCTCTATGACCCAGCGAGCACAGTTTAAGCGTTAGAGCTTTAACGCCGTGCTTAGTTCGAACAAAGACGAGAACCGAGCCAGCGTAATGGCTAAGAACTTTCTGGAGATGCTCAAAACGTTCTTCACCTTTAATAATGAATATTTCTTGATCAACTTGAGAAGCGGTCGTGCCTGACGGCGCTACCTCAATACTGACTGGTAATTTCATGTAATTAGCGGCGATTTTAACGATTGCCGCTGGCATGGTAGCCGAAAATAGCATAGTTTGACGCTCGGGCGGCGCCTGTTTTAGAATTTCTTGAATTTGCGGGGCAAAACCTAAGTCCAGCATCATATCCGCCTCATCCAACACTAGGGTATTAATTTGATCTAATTTAAAAGTTCGGCGTTTAAGGTGGTCGATCAGTCGTCCGGGAGTGGCGACGATAATATGCGGTCTTTTGCGAAGAGAAAAAAGTTGGCGGTCTAAAGCTTCGCCGCCGATTAAAAGCGCCGTTCTTAGCCCTAAAGCTTGGCCGAGTTTTTTTAAACTTTCTTCAACTTGTAAGGCAAGCTCGCGAGTCGGAGCAATAATTAATCCTTGTTTCTTGGTGGCGCCTAAACGCTGGAGCATCGGAATGCCAAAAGCAAAAGTCTTTCCGGTTCCCGTTTGTGCGACGCCAATTAAATCTTGACCAGCGATAGCAATAGGAATGGTTTTGCGCTGAATGGGGGTGGGAATATCTAAATTAAGTTTTTTTAAAATTTCTAAAATTGATTCACTGATACCTAAATCAGAAAATTTTTGCGGGGCTTCTTGGGCGTTATTATGATTTGTCGAATGAGTAAGTTTCGGATGATTGGTCATAAAAAAAAATTAAAACTTGCCTAAATCTAACTCTTCGGTAAAGCGGATTTTTTCCACGAATTCCGGCATGTGGCTAACCATAATAATTGCTCCAGCGTAATTATTAATGGCTTGAGCCAGAATCGGGAGATGGCGGAAATTAATATGGTTGGTCGGTTCGTCTAAAATTAGAAGTCCCGGTCGTTTTAAGACTAAGTGAGCAAAAGATAGCAAGCCTTTTTGTCCCTCTGATAAATCAGCTATTTTATGCCCCATTAAATCGCCCGCGATTAGAAAACCGGCGGCGATGGAACGTATTTCCGGTTCGTCTAAACCGTCTGCTATATTTTTTAAGGAATCAAAAACTATTTCTTCGAAATTTAAAGTAGAAAAATCTTGGCTGTAATATCCGACTTTTACGCCGGTTAAAATGTTCTGCCCCTCTTGTTTACCAGCCACCAGCGACCGCAGTAAAGTGCTTTTGCCGATTCCGTTAGGGCCGGTTACTAATAAACGATCTTTTTTTCTTAAAATTAGATTCAAATCTTTAATCACGGCTTCATGGTTTTTGATTATTTTGATTTTTTTTAAATTTATTATTTCGCCGCTAATATCTTGAACCGGAATAGTAAATTGGCGAATAGTTTTGTCTTCACGTCTAACATCGACTTTATTTTCTTCCAGCTCCTCTGTTTCCTCTTTCATCTTTTGCGCTAATTTACGCATTTTTCCGCCTTTGTGGGCAAAAAAGTTAACTTTTTCTTTACGGTCTTTTATTTGTTTTTCTAATTGAGCATTTTCATGTTGTTCCCTCTCAACGCGCCGTGTAATTTCCTCCACGACTGAATAGTAGTCGCCAACATACATTTCTGTTTTGTGGGTAAAAATATCTAAATAAATAACTCCTTCCGTAAAACAATTCAAGAAGTCAGCGTCATGGGAAATAACCATGACTGTTTTATCGTAAGTGAGCAGGAAGCCAATTAGATGGTCAATCCCGGCTTTATCAAGATTATTGGTTGGTTCGTCTAAAAGTAAAATATCAGGGTTTTCCAGCAAAGAATAGGCTAACAAAATTCTGGCCTGTTGTCCGCCGGACAAATCGCCGACTTTTTTTGTAAGAGGGATATCGAAGTTTACGGCGTCGAGGGCTTTCGCTATACGACTTTTAATATTACCAGGAATAATTTCAAAATCTTTAGAAAAATATTCTTCAACCGTAAGGGGAGCGTCTTCTCGGGCAATCGTTTGTCGGGCTGTTCCGATCGTAGCTTGAGCCGCCACAGAGATTTGGCCGCTTTGCGGCAGGAGTTCTTTTTTGATAAGACTAAAAATAGTGCTTTTACCGGCACCATTTTGCCCCATTAAAGTTACTTTTGCCCCCTTACGTAAACTAAAACAGGCCTCATCTAAAATAGGCTTTTTATGAAGATATTCAAATTTTACTTCATCAAACCTCAGCACGACTTCTTCCGCCATATTATTATTTTTTCTTGGCTTTTTTTGTGGCTAGTTTCTTTTGTGCCACTGCCTTTTTACTTACTTTGGTAGAGCTATTTTTAAGTTCCGAGTCTTTTATTTCCTGAGTCGGAATCTCGGAAACGGATTTTTCTCTGTGATTTATGGGTCCAGCAATAATTAAATTTAAAGCGCTGAGAATTTTGTCTAATTTTGAATTTAATGTTTCTAGTTGTTCATTAGAAGGCTGGCTGCTGGTAAATGGTCTTTTGTCACTAAAATTAGGTTTAGAAAAATCTCGGCCGCCCGATCGTTGGGTAGTTGGATTATCTTTGCCTTTAAAGCAGTTACTGCAAAAAATTGGCCGATCGCCGGTCGGTTTAAAAGGAACTTCACAGCTTTGACCGCATTCAGCACAAATTGCTTTATGCATAGTCGGTCGACTGGAATTATTGCCGCCGCGATTAAAGCTCTGCCCGCCTGAGTCTCTACGGCTAAAGTTACCGCCGCCGCTTCTATTACCAAATCCACCATCTCGATTAAAATTTTTCATAATTTATTAAGACTAATTATTTTTTTAGAATCTTTTACTTATAGTTAAAGTTTAGTGACTTAGAGGATAAAAAGCAATAGTATTTAACTAAATTGATATACTTGGCGCCAATCAAAATCCCGCCTCAATGAAATTGGGCGGGACCTTGATTTCAGGTGAGATTTTAAACGCGTTTAACGTTTACCGCATTCATTCCTTTCGGAGACATTTCTGTTTCGAAAGAAACAGTGTCGCCCTCACGTAATTCGTTGAATTGAACTCCAACTAGAGAATTACTGTGAAAGAATAAATCTTTCTCCTGACCTTCGACAGCGATGAAACCGAAACCTTTATCGGTTAAAGCTTTAATAGTACCAGTCATAATTTAAGACTTAGTTTGTAAGATTGCAATTTGATAATAAAGAGTTTAAAAATCGACCACTTTTTTGAGACACGTTATTGTTGCTTATTTAATTTACCACATAAAAATAAATAAGTCAAGCTTTTTACTAAATATTACAATTAGGGTCTATTTAGGGTAGACAGCCTCAATATTTATTTTCTTTTACTCGCTTTTTCTTCAAGCATTAGGCGTTTAATTTCCAACCTCTTTTTAGTTTTATGGGAGTGTGATTTTTTATGTTTACCAACCCCAGTGTCTCTTTTGGCCATATGAGTACTTAATAAATATTAATTATTTTAATAAAAGTCATCTTAACGGATTTCGGAAATAAAATCAATATTTAGATGGATAAAAAATTTATTTTTATGGTTGAAGAATATCGTCGCTACGACCGTTAATCGAGATAACCACGGTTTTTACGCTTAGGAATTGTTTAAGCGTAGCGTTAATTTGAGCGATAATCGCTGCCGCTCGGCAAGAACCGCCGCTCCCCGCTTCTAATTGTTCGTTGAAATCAACTTTAGCTACTCCATTTTCAATAGTTAAGCTTTGAATTTTAACGTCAGATCCGATAATTTTTACAAAACCGTCCTTCTCTTCCCCTAAAGTAGGGCCAGCTAAAAGTTCGGTGAGAGCGGCTCGAGCGATGGCGGGGGTTTTTATTATTTCTCGCTCAACCGGAAAAACCTTATTACAAGAAACTGCGGGATCTAATTTATTATTATTGAAAAAGATTTTTATTTTAATTTTTTCTGAACTAGATAAAAATTTTACTGGCACACGTAACTCAGCATAATTTTCTGGTAAGCCGGAAGGATTATCTTTTTCTAAAACTAAAATTCCCTTAGTGCTGGTAGTATAATTAAAATTTAATTCGGCCCGGAAAGGCACAAAATTATCGGTCATCCAGTTTTCGCCGGCGGGCGTCACTTGAGCGATAGTCGCCCCAATTAGCTGGTTATTTTCGTCGTAAAGCTTAACCGGAAAGCTGGCTTCGAAGAACCAATAGCCGCGCGCTTCTCCTTCTATAATCAAAGGACTTTGAATAATTTGACCGGGGCTAAGATTATTTATTTTTATTGGCGCAGATTCGTTATTCTCGTTGTTACTGGTTGGTCCTGCATTTATTACGATAAAAAGGCCAATAACTATAATCAGCAAAATTCCTAAATTAATAAATTTTTTTTTAGTCGACATATAATATGTATTTATGGCTTAAATTTTCTGTGCTAAGGCGTCTCGATATGTCTATTTATTTTTTACTTACTCTGAGGTTGAGATACAATTTCATCCATGAATTCCTGCCCTGTCCCCCGAAATGTCCATTCATCGTTTGTATTTCGGTCGCATCTAATGTCAACCATTTCCTCGTCTTGAGCTGATATCGGATTAATTCTAGTGTACCCCCTGGGTGATGTTCTTTCATTATCCGAAGGAATCAGTTGAACTCTAGAATCTTTATTCTCCAACAGATGAGTTAAACCAGAAGCAATGACAGTGTTTCTTTGGTCACCGATTAATTTTATAACCCAATAACCTTCGCTGAGAGGAAAAGTTACATTTCTCAAATTTAAAATAGATGGACCATAAGTTCTTTCAAATTTTAAACCGAGCTGTTTTTCATTTTCTGATTTATAGCCCCAAAAACTTATCTGAAATTCTATGCCAGGAAATTGCTTTTCTCTTTCGATTACCCAATTAAAAACTAACCGGGGAATTTTTGTAGAATTTGGGTCTGTTTTAAATAAATGAGATAGATCTAATGTTATCATTTTTTTTACCTTTAAATTGTTATTACTATTATATATTAAAATTTTTAATAGACGAATATAACCAAAAAATATAACATAAAGATATATTTTTGTCTACGTTGGCTCGAATAGACGGCTAGTCACCGATAAATAAACTATGCAAAAAAAGAAAAAGGAAAGTAAGTAATCTGATAATGATTAAATGTGGACTAAAAAAGAAGATTCTTTATTTTTTCACAGCATACTTGAAATTCACATCGCGTTGTTCTGGTGGAAGCTGATACTCATCACATTCAAAGGGATAAGCAAGCACCCCGCTGGAAAAATTCGCATCAGGATTATAACATTTCCAGTAAAAAAACGAGCCGGGTTGAACAAGATGAAGATTTTTGTTCCCATTTTT
>JBAZZR010000002.1:0-331145 GCA_041658665.1 Patescibacteria group bacterium | reverse complement strand
TTTGTGAGCGGGTAACGGGAATTTCGCGCTCGCTTTTCGCCAGAAAGCGAAAAGCTCACTTGTCCAGAGTAGCCGCTAAACGCTCTTTTAGGTCGCGTTTATCGTCGCTCGATTATTCGTCGTCGCTTCCGCTCCTCCTCATATCTCGCTCGCTACTAGTTCGATTCCCGAAACTTAACTATCAAATAAAAAAGACAGGATTCATCCTGTCTTTTTTATTTGTGAGCGGGTAACGGGAATCGAACCCGTCTCTCGACCTTGGCAAGGTCGCATAATAGCCACTATACGATACCCGCATAAGAAGTGCCGCGGGCGGGAATCGAACCCGCACTGTGTCGCCACAACTGGATTTTAAGTCCAGCGCGTCTGCCAGTTCCGCCACCGCGGCCTATTCTATTGTTCTCTGTGGAGATGATGGGAGTTGAACCCATGTCCAACCGGTTTTTCTAAATACATTTACAAGATTAGTCTGATTTATTTTTTTTAACTTTAACTATCATAAATCAAACGAAAAGCAGTTAAAGCGATCTCTCTATTGATTCAGTATTTTCCGGAAAGAGCAGAAAATACCTATCCTCATTTGAATGACACCGGTAAACAATTATGAAGACTTATTGCCACCGATGGTTATGGTCTTATTTATTAGGCCATAACTGGAGCGTAGCTAGGCATAGCCCAGGTGAACGCTCTTGCCGTTTTGGCATTTGTATTTTTTAGCCAGTTTAACGTGATAACTAAGCACGCCTTGAATACCTAGAAAAAATCCAATTGTCGATGCCTGACATCCCCCTTATTTCCTCTCAACTAGAATTTTTAAGCCCGTTTTATTAAAGTTCGTAACTGACGATCAACTTCCCTTTTCTTAATGCTCGCTCGCTTATCATATTTCTTCTTACCGCGCGCAATCGCGAATTCTAGCTTCAGAAAACTATGATTAGTATATATTTTGAGAGGGATTAGTGTCAAGCCCTCAGTTTGCTTCTTACCCACTAATTTTTTTATCTCCTCTTTCTTTAAAAGAAGCTTACGTTCCCGCGTCTGATTATAGTCCGGTAGCGAACCGGCCTGCTTATAAGGAGAAATCTGACAACCAATTAAATAGAGTTCCGTTTTGCCTCCCTTAGTCCGAACGCTGATGTAACTACCTTTAAGACTGAGTTGACCGGCGCGGACGGCTTTTACTTCGTGCCCAAACAATACTAAACCCGCCTCGTATTTCTCGAGGAGCTCATAATCAAAATTAGCTTTTTTGTTTTGAGCTAGTTGAGGCATAATTCCAGTCTTTTAGCTTCTGAATCACTTTTTCATTCGTTAAAACATTTTGTAAATAAGTTTTATAACCGGTTTCATCAAACATCTTTAAAACTTCTGGTTTATCAGCATACTGTTTCTTTAATTCCGCGATTTTTTTATCTAACTCTTGATCGCTCGGTGCGATCTTCTCTATGACCGCCAACTCCCGAATAATTAAAGCCGATTTAACGCGTTTGACGGCGTTAGGCGATAGTTCGAGCATCAGGGCGGCGCGGTCTTTTTTTAAGTGTTCTAAATAATCTTCAAACTTCCCTCCCTGGCGGATAATACTCTGTTCTAGCTCCGCTAACATATTTTTTAATTCACTCTCAATAATTACTTCCGGCAAATCACCAAATTTTGTGTCATCAACTATTTTGGTTAGCATCTCAGATTCATTCTTAAGTTCTAAATGATGCTTTTTTTCATGCAACAAACTTTCTTCTAAACTTTTCTTCAGCTCCTCTAAATTTTTTAGCTGAAAAAACTTCGCCAGTCCGTCGTCCAGAGCGGGAATTTCACGTCGGTAAACTTCTTTAACTTTGACTTCGAATTCGACGAGTCGACCAGCTAAGTTTTTCTGGTGATGATTATCAGGATAAGGTAAATCAAAATTACGAACATCATCTTTTTTAGCGCCTACTAATTGTTTATCAAAACCCGGAACAAAATAATCTCGACCAAGAATAATCGCTAAATCTTTATGGCTTCCGTCCTCAAGCGGGACTTTATCTAAAGACATTTTAATGTCGACCGTAACTTTATCGCCTAATTCGGCCGCCTTATCAGCGACTATCTCTTGAGCGCGCATTTCTCTTAAATCATTAAGAGCCTTATCAAGTTCTGGTCGATCGATTTTCGCCTCTTCAATTTTCAAGTTTAGATCTTTATATTTTCCTAAGGCGACCGTCGGTAGTAATGAAACTACAACCTTATATTCAAAAGGATTATCAGGCGCTAGCTTTGTTACATTCACTTGCGGCTGACCAACTGGCTGACGACCCATGGTATTCTTAGCCACTGTCTCATCAATGGTTTTATGAATAGCAATATGAGCCGCTTCTTCAAGAATAGTCATCTCGCCAATTTTCTGTTTCAAAACTTCATAAGGCGCCTTGCCCGGTCGAAAACCTTCAATCTTAACTTCGGCGGCAACTTTTTGAGCCCCCTTTTCAATATAAGGATTAAACTCCTCAACACTCAATTCAATAGTCAACTCTAACTGCGATTTCTCTAATTCTTTAGTATTCACTTGCATACTGTATTTTAGTTAATATTTACTACATTAGTAATCCAACAATAAGTAAGGCCACGATATTTAAAACCTTAATCATCGGATTAATAGCCGGACCAGCCGTATCCTTATAAGGATCGCCGACCGTATCTCCGGTAACCGCTGCCTTATGAGCGTCTGAACCTTTGCCGCCGAAGTTACCAGATTCAATATATTTTTTAGCATTATCCCAAGCGCCACCGCCGGAAGTCATCGAAATCGCGACAAAAATACCAGTCACTATTGAACCGACTAATAAACCCCCTAAGGCTTCTAAACCGCGACCGCGACCAAATAAGTTAAAACCAAAACCGACAACGATAACTGTAACTACCGGTAGTAAAGCCGGAATAATCATTTCCTTAATCGCCGCTTTTGTTACGATATCAACCGTTCGGCCATAATCGGGTTTTTCCGTACCGCTCATAATCCCAGTCTTTTCTTTAAATTGCGCTCGGACATCTTCGACAACCGCTCCGGCAGCGCGTCCTACCGCTTTCATGGCCATAGCGCCAAAAAGATAAGGTAATAAACCGCCGATAAATAAACCAACTAAAACGTAAGGATTATCAATTAAAAATTGGGCGCTCCCGCCGGCGGCCTTAATCTTATAAGTAAAGTCGGCAAATAAAACTAAAGCGGCTAAAGCGGCGGAACCAATCGCGTATCCTTTCGTAACGGCCTTAGTCGTGTTCCCAACCGCGTCTAAAGGATCAGTAATATTGCGAACATCATCGCCTAATTCCGCCATTTCTGCAATTCCTCCGGCGTTATCAGTAATTGGGCCATAGGCATCAATAGTAACGATTATGCCAGCCATTGATAACATCGACATGGCGGCAATCGCAATCCCGTATAATCCCGCTAAAGAATAGGCACCTAAAATAGCTAAACAAATAACGATTACCGGCCAAGCGGTCGACTGCATAGAAACCGCTAAACCAGCGATGACATTAGTCCCGTGACCGGTCCTTGAAGCTTCGGCGATACTTTTAACCGGTTTATATTTAGTCGAAGTATAATACTCGGTAATAACGACTAGTAAACCAGTAACTACTAAACCAATTAAACTCGCGAAATATAATTTAAGGCTTAAACCACCGACCACCATATATTTAGTAATCGGATAAAAAGCTAAAGCCGCTAAAACTCCGGCGGCGATGAGACCCTTATAAAGGGCGGCCATAATATTATTACTCTTTCCTAGTCGAATAAAGAAAATACCGATGATAGAAGCGATAATCGCGACCGCTCCGAGCACGAGCGGATATAAAATAATTTGTGAATTATTTTCTAAAATTAAACTGCCTAAAACCATAGTCGCGATAGAAGTCACCGCATAAGTTTCAAATAAATCCGCCGCCATTCCCGCACAGTCGCCAACATTATCACCGACGTTATCAGCAATAACCGCTGGATTACGCGGATCATCTTCCGGAATACTGGCTTCAACTTTACCGACTAAATCCGCTCCAACGTCTGCGGCCTTCGTATAAATTCCGCCGCCTAGTCGCGCAAAAATAGAAATTAGAGAACTACCAAAAGCAAAACCAATCAACGCGTGAAGATCATGAGTTAAAAAATAGAAACCGGCCGTACCGAGTAAAGCTAAACCGACGACGAGCATACCTGTCACGCTCCCGCCTTTAACTGCCACGTTTAACGCTTTAGCTAAACCGCCGCGCGCCGCTTCAGTCGTCCGGATATTAGCGCGGACACTAACATACATACCAATATATCCCGTCAAGGCTGAAAGAACCGCCCCGCTTAAAAAAGCTAGTGCCGTTAACCAACCTAAGCCCGGAACGAAACCAATAATTAGAAATAAGACAGCGGCGACTATCGCGACGGACTTATATTGGCGATTTAAAAAAGCTTTCGCACCGGCCTGAATAGCCGCCGCAATTTCTTTCATGCGATCGTTACCTTCGGGTAAACGTAGCAGCGAAACGATGACAATTACTCCATAAATAATGGCCGCCAGAGCGCTGCCAAAGATAAATAAAGGGCTAATCATAAATTTATTTTATTACTCCGACTAGAGCGGAGAATTATTATCAATTATTTAATTTATTTTTTCTTAGCAGTCGCCGCTTTCTTTTTCTTTTTTTCTACTCCCGCCCCTTCTTTAGTCGGCTTAACCTCTACTGGGGAAATATTCTCCGTTACTAATTCAAGATTTCCAACCGTTTCTTCTAAAGCGGCGGCATTTTCTGAAGTATTTTCTAGACCTAAATCCGCACTAGCCTCAGCGGCTACGACGATCTTATCTTCATCTGCCTCTAAAACTTTTTTCTCACCACTTTCGGTCATCTCGACAATATCAATTTTCCAACCCGTTAAATGAGCGGCTAAACGAACATTTTGGCCGGCCTTACCAATCGCCAGAGATAATTTATCGGAAGCGACTTTAACAACCGCTCGGTGTTCCGAATTATCAAGAGATATCGAGACTACTTTAGCCGGCGCTAGAGCATTAGCGATAAATTTAGCCGGATCTTCGTTATATTGAATAATATCAATTTTCTCGCCGCCTAGTTCATTAATAATAGTTTGGACTCGTGAGCCGCGCTGGCCGACGCAAGAACCAACCGGATCAACGTTCTCTGCTTCCGTATAAATAGCGACTTTCGAACGCGCTCCTGCTTCCCGCGCTACGGCTTTTATTTCGACTAGACCATTAGCAATCTCCGGAATTTCTAAATAAAAAATCTTACGTAAAATCTCATCACTACGACGAGATAAAATAATTTCTGGTCCCTTATGTCCCTCGCGCACTTCTTTAATAAAAACCTTCAAGCGATCATTAGGATTATAACGTTCACTATAAATTTGTTCTTCCGCCGGCAAAAGTCCGATCGCCTTACCTAAATCAACAAAAACAAAACGACCTTCTCGTCTTTGGACAATGCCGGAGACGACCTCTCGTTCTTTTCCTTTAAACTCGCCGAAGATCATGTCTCTTTCCATTTCTCGTAGTTTCTGAATAATAACCTGTTTCGCCGTTTGCGCAGCCATTCGACCATAGCTCTCCGGAACTGGTAAATCCGTCGCTATTTCTTCTCCTACGACCACTTCATGTTTCAAAATTTGCGCTTCTTTTATTTGAATGTCCGTTTTAGGATTAAATTTCTTTTTTCCCTCTTCGCCAGTCTCATTTTCGCTATTAGGCTCAAAACGAGTCTCTTCTCTGTGGGCCTCTTTCGGATTAGGATTATACAAATTCTGTAACATCTCCGCCTCCTCCTGTTCCGGCAAATTTTCCACTACTGTTTTTACATCAAAAATCTGCGAATGCCCGGTAGTCGGATCAAATTTAACCCGCACATTTTGATTACGTTCACCATAATCTTTACGATAAGCGGCCGCTAAAGCTAACTCCACAGCGGCAATAACCGATTGATAATCTAAGTTTTTTTCATCACACAACTGCTTGATAGCGCTACTTATTTCTGACATATTGTTATAATTAATTTAAGAAAAAAGCTAATTGTGATTAACAATTAGCTTTCTTATAATCATCATACCATATTCTTTAATTTTGTCAAAGCTAACCGCCTAACCTTACTCAATCGGATAGAAACGATAATCAACGGCGTTACCGGCCGCCTGGCCTAAAATTATAATACTATAACGAGTAATCGCCCAAGCTAACAAAACTACTATTAACCCAATAAAAGCGTTCCTAATCATTTCTAGAGCTTCCTTGGTCTTTTCTTCATTGCCCCCAGCCGTCATATATTTAAAACCAGCAAAAATCATAAAACCAAAGAAAATTATGCCTAAAAATGTTAAAACAACATTAATAATCCGCGCTATTGTAATCCTGATATCTGAAGGAGTTTTTCCTCCATACGCCGTTGCTCCAATAGAATTCAAACCTACTTGGCTATTTAACAACCGCTGGTCAGCTTGCGCCGGGCCAACACTAGTTAAAAGAGCGAGACTGAAGATACTAAGCAGTAAGAAAGATAAAAGATTTTTTTTAATGTTTTTCATATCGTCTCGCAAATCTCCTCGGCGGCAAGTAGCTATAATTGAAAATTTTGCTATTCACCCGCGTATTGATAAGTATGATATAATTATATTAGACTTCTATATTATATAAAAAAACCTTTTAAAGTACAAGAAAATGAGTTTGGCCCAAAAAGTTTTCCATAATACCTTAATTCAAATAGGCGGAAAAGTCATTTCGACTATTTTGGGTATTTTTTCTATTGCTCTAATTACGCGCTATCTGGGTCCGCGTGGCTTCGGCGAATACACCACCGTTATAACTTTTTTAACCTTCTTTGCTGTTGCCTCTGACTTTGGTTTGACGCTGGTAACCTCTCAAATGATGAGTTCTAGCTCAGAAAATGAAAGTAAAGTTCTTAATAATTTATTCGGATTACGCTTAATATCTTCCTTATTAATATTACTCCTAGCGCCAATCGTCATTTGGTTTTTCCCTTATGAGCTAAACGTTAAATTAGGTGTTCTAATTAGCTTCATCGCTTTTTTATTCCCCGCTCTTAACCAAATTTTAATTGGATTATTTCAAAAAAAGTTAAGTATGGGTAGAAACACTTTAGCCGAACTAATCAGTCGCCTGGCTTTAATTATCGGCATAGTCCTAGCCTTAAAAATGTCCGCCGGACTAACCGGTATTTTACTCGCTACTGTCCTCTCCGGGTTAGTAAGTTTCCTTATTCACTATCTATTAGCCATAAAATTCCTGGTTATTAAACCGGCCTTTGATTGGCCAATTTGGAGAAAAATATTTGATAAATCTTGGCCGCTGACCATTACTATTGTTCTAAATCTTATTTATCTGCGCGCCGATATTCTTCTCTTATCATTATTTAAACAAGTAGAAGAAGTCGGTCTTTACGGCGCCGCTTATAAAATTATCGACATCTGCACTAGCATTCCCTTTATGTTCGCCGGTCTAATCTTGCCCATATTAAGCACCGCCTGGACGGAAAGACGACCCCAACATTTTCAAGTCGTTTTACAAAAATCTTTTGATTTTATGGTTATTTTGGCGATTCCTTTGGTTATTGGCAGCCAATTTTTAGCCACTCCCGTAATGCGCTTCGCCGCGGGATCAGAATTTATTGCCTCTGGCGCTATTCTCCAGGTACTAATTTTCGCCGTCGCCGCTATTTTTATGGGGACAATGTTTTCTCATGCGGTTATTGCGCTTAACCAACAAAAAAAAATGATTACTTTTTATGTCTTAACTAGTTTAAGCGCGCTTATCGGTTACTTGGTCTTTATTCCTCTCTTCTCTTATTTCGGTGCCGCTCTAGTTACGATTTATAGCGAAACGATGATTGCTATTTTTTCCGCGCGCTGTGTTTTCAAATATAGTCATTTCCTGCCTAATCTAAAAATATTTAAAAAATCCTTGCTCAGCAGTTTATTAATGGCTCTTTTTCTCTATTTTTTTAGCTCGCCCTATCAAAATACTCTCGGCGGCTTAATCGCTATTTTAATTATTGCCTGTTTAATTTATTTCCTTATGCTATACTTTATCGGCGGTATTAAACGGGTCGACTTAAACCAAATAGGCGAACAAACTAACCGCCCCGCCGGCCCCATTTATAACCCCAACCTTAATTAAATTTATGAATCTTGACGATTTTAAAATTGAAATAATAGCGGACACTCCCGATTATCTGGTTATTAATAAACCGGCGGGTTTAGCGGTCCACGGCGGCGGCAATTTAAAAGAGCCGACTTTAGCCGATTGGCTCATTAAAAAATATCCAAAAATAAAAAAAGTTGGCGACGACCCGATTCGTCCCGGACTAGTACATCGTTTAGACCGAGAAGTCAGCGGCTTAATGGTGATTGCCAAAAATAACCGAAGTTTTACTAATTTGAAAAATCAATTTAAAGAGCGAGAAATAGTGAAAGAATATCTGGCTCTCGTTTATGGCCGACTATCTAAAGATGAAGGAATTATTGATTTCCCAATTACGCGCTCAAGCGAGGGCTATAAGATGGCCGCTTTGCCAAATAACGCTAGCGAACTCCTTAACCGGCGTCATCCTCAGGTTCGTGACCAAGGAAATATCGAAAGTTGGCTAAAGTCCCGCCAAGCCTTAACCGAATTTGAGACTATCCAAAAATTTATTAATTATACTCTGCTGCGTGTTAAGATTAAGACCGGACGGACGCACCAAATTCGCGTTCATTTTTTCGCCTATGGTCATCCTCTCGTTGGAGATAACTTATATTGTACTAAAAAAACTAAAGAAAAAAACAAAAAATTACCGCTGAACCGCGTCTTTCTCGTCGCTTGTCGCTTGCAGTTTAAAAGTCGAGACGGCCAAAAACAAGAATTTAAAATAAACTTGCCTACCGAATTAAAGAATTATCTCCCACGTCACTAAAAATCTACGATCCGCTTTTGACGCGGCGGCCATTTTTTACTATAATAAGAAATATTAAAAATTAATCAAATAATTAATTATAAACTTATGAAAAAATTTATTCAGAGTCTTTTCGTCCGTGAACGATTTACTCGAGTTACGCTTCCCCTCCTGCTCGTGATTATCTTAGTAATTATTGGACTTTTTTCTTTCCAAAAGCCCAATAAAACTCTCAGTACTGATCAAGCTAAAACCCAAACTGAAACTTTCATTAATACTTACCTAATGCAAAGTGGTAATAAGGCGACCGTTAAGGAAGTAACGACCGAATATGGTTTATATAAATTAAAAATCGACATCGTTAGCGACCTGGTCGAATCTTATTTGTCTAAAGATGGTAAATTATTCTTCCCCCAAGCTTTGAATATCGAACAAATAAGTAGTGCCCAGAATAAAGATAGCGCGCCGAGCGCTGCCGCGCCGAGCGCAGTAGTTACTAAAAAAAGTGACAAACCAACAGTCGAGTTATTCGTTATGAGTTACTGCCCTTATGGCACGCAAGTAGAAAAAGGAATCCTGCCGGTTTTAGAAGCTTTAGGAAATAAAATAGCTTTCGAACTAAAATTTTGTAGCTATGCCATGCATGGCCAAAAAGAACTCGCCGAAAACCTAAACCAATATTGTATCCAAAAAGAACAGCCCGAAAAATTAAATAGTTACTTACAATGTTTCCTAGAGGCGAGCGACTCCGCTAGTTGCCTAACTAAAGCGGGCGTCAAAACTAGCCAACTAAACGCTTGCGTCGCCAAGACTGATAAACAATTCAAGGTCTATGATAACTTTAACAATAAAGTTGATTATCAAGGATCCTACCCGGGCTTTGCTGTTCAAAAAACCGACAATGAAAAATATAATGTCGGCGGTTCTCCAACTTTAATTATTAATGGCGAAGAAATTTCTAGCAATCGCGACTCAGCTTCGCTTCTAAAAACTATTTGCAGCGCTTTCAATACTCCGCCTAAAGAATGCGAGACTGTCTTGTCTAGCGCTTCTCCGGCGCCGGGCTTTGGCTCAGGAACCGCCACCAACAATTCCGCCGCGGCCGGTTGCGCCCAGTAAAATTCTCCTAATTCCTCTTAAAAAGACTATCCCTTTCGGATAGTCTTTTTTTAAACTTAGGCTACTTAACTAAAATTAAATATTAAACAAAAGATAGAGATTAAAAATAGCGGAAACTATAATAATTATTTTTAATCGAGAATCCATCTTTTCCCGATTATCCTGGTAGGTAATCATAAAAGCGGTAAAAAGTAGCGGCAGAAAGTCTAAAGCATAACGGAAACCAAATTGTGTATAGCCGATAAAGAAAGATGCCGCGATTATCAACCAAATTATTATTGACGTTATCAGAAACATCGCCGCTTTCTTCTTCTTTATTTTCATAAAGAATAAATAGAGTAAATAGGGTGAAGTTAAAAAAATACTCATACCCCAGCGATCAGATTTTAGGAACGGAAAATCTATTAAATGAGTAGAAGAATTAAAAACCGGCTGCGGCAGGCTGAGCAAAGAATAATAGAGTCCCCTAGGTAAATACCTAAAATTAAATAAGCCATAATTATTTTTATCGGCCATGAATTCCGCCGGCAAAATTTGCGCCCGATAGCCCTGATCGAAGGGGTCCTGAAAACGCGCGTAGTTATAACTAAATAATATCAGTAAACCAATAAGCGGCCCGACGGCTAATTGGCCAATATTTTTAAATTTTACCCGCCAATTAGGAGCGCCACCCCATAAAATATCTAGTAAAAAGAAAAGAATCCCGATAAAGGCCGTCGCCCTAGTTAAGAGAACTAAACCTAAGATTATCCCGATTAAAAGATAGCGCTTTTGACCGAAATATTCTAATAAAGCCAAAAATAACAAAAGGACCGTAACCGTTTGAGCGAAATACCAACTAGAACTAACTATGGCGACCCCGAGAAACATTGAACTAAAAACGAAAGCCACTGACCAATAAGCGGAATCAGTGGCTAAAAAATTAAGGCGACGCGCTAATTTAAAAATTAAATAAGCAATAAGGAGAACTAAGAAAAAATTCAAGTAACTCTGATAAAAATAAATTTGCCCAAAACTGCTTAACCAAACAAAAGGCATTAAAATAACGGCCGGTAATGGTCCTAAGGGCCAGTAGTAATGGCCATTAAAGAGGACATTATCAAATAGATAATTATTATAAATAGAATTATCTAAAAAATATAATTTATAATGAAGAAAGGCCTTCGCTAATTCCGAGAACTGCTGGTCTAATCGATTAACCGGCTGGTAAAGATTAGACACCGAAATGAAAACAAAAAGAACGGCCAAAATAAAAGTCAGCGGAATTAAATTATAAATATTTTTTTCAATAAACTTAAACATACGACCTGATTTTGTCGCTGGTCCTTACCCTAATCACCGTCTCTGACTATTAACCCTGGCCTCTTAACTTCGCGGCGGCTAAAATTTTAGTGACCGCTAGAATATACGCGGCCTGCCGTAAAGTTATTTTGGCATCCTTGGCTAAATATTTATCATAGACTCTCTGCCAATTAGTGGTCATCTTTTTTTCTAGCAGCTGGCGCAAATATTCTTCATCTAAAATCTGACCTGTACGATTCTGAGCCCATTCGAAATAACTAACAATGACGCCTCCTGAATTAGCTAAGATATCAGGCACGATTACTTTCTTCTGAGCCGCCAGAATCTGATCTGCTTCATAAGTTATCGGCCCGTTGGCTAGTTCAATAATATAATCAACTTTAATTTGAGCCGCATTCTCTTTAGTAATTTGATTTTCTAAGGCCGCCAAGACTAGAATATCCGCCTTAAGTTCCAATAACTCATTATTCGTAATCTTTTGTCCGCCACTATAGTCGCCAACCGCCAATTTCTGATTTTTCCAAGCGACTAATTCCGGAATATTAAGTCCCGCCTCATTATATATTCCGCCCTGACTATCAGAAACGGCGATAATTTGATGGCCGTCTGCCGCCAATTTACTAGTCATAAATAAACCGGCATTACCGAAGCCCTGAACCACAATCTTCAATCCGGTTCGACCAGGCATAAATTTAGCAATCATTTCTTTAGCTATTAAATACCCGCCTTGAGCTGTAGAATCGCCGCGTAAAGCTAAACCGCCCAGTTCTAGGGGCTTACCGGTAATCATCCCCGGTTCATGATGGCCGACTCGTTTTTCGAATTCATCCAACATCCAGGACATTATTTGACCATTAGTATAAACGTCAGGCGCCGGGATATCTTTATCTTGACCAAGATATTCATAAAATTTAGCAATATAAGCCCGACTAATCTTTTCTAACTCTTCTGGGCTAGCGAGTTTCGGATTAAATTTAATCCCTCCCTTAGCGCCGCCGTAAGGAATATCCGCCAAAGAATTCTTTAGAGCCATCCAAAAAGCTAAAGACTTCACCTCGTCTTCACTAACGTCGGGATGGAATCTAATTCCTCCCTTGCCCGGACCTAACGCTCGGCTATAAACGATTCGCCAGGCCGGATATTTTTTATTATCAACTTCTAACTCACAAAAATTTATTTTAGCGGGCGCTAGCAAAACTTTCATGTCGGAATCGCTAAGACCTTCTAATGTTTGTACTTCTTGCAAACGCGCTAAGTTATCGGCAAAAATACTCATATCTTTTAAATTAATTTATAAATGAGCCATTAATTCTCCCTTTAAAGTTTCTTTATTTCTTAAACCAATAAATTCCGCGACCACTTTACCGCTTTTGAATAATTTCATATTAGGGATACTCTGAATTTGATACTCGAGAGCTAAACTTTGATTACTAGCTTCTTCCGTATTTATTTTCGCAATTTTTATTTTTCCGACCAATTCTCCGGCTAATTCATCAAGAATTGGCGCCATCATCTTACAAGGCATACACCAAGGAGCCCAAAAATCTACTAGGACGGGGATCTCACTATTTAAGACTTCCGCGGAAAAATTAGCTTGACTTAGTTCTAAGGCATTAGACATAAATTTATATTTACTTATTAAAATTTATTTATTAAAATTTACTTATTTATTACTTCTTTGAATATTTTCTCTATTTTTTCTTTACTATATTTTTTTGGTCCTACCAAACAGCGGTCGAACTCGGCTCCCACAATTTTTTCCATAAGCGCGGACATCGCCGAACGTGCGGCTTTAAACTGAATTAGGAGGGCGAAACAATCTCGTTCCTTATTAGTTAACATCCGTTTCGCTCCTTCTAATTGTCCGATAATATTATTGAGACGTTGTTCAATCGTTTTCATATTTAAATTATACATCATACCCCCATGGGGTGTCAAGAAAATAAAAAAATCCCTTATCTTCTAGCTAATGGTTAGCTAAAAAGATAAGGGGGAATAACTGCTTAAGTTTCGGGCGCCGGTAGGACTAAATAGGAACCCGATTCGAGACTTAAATAGCTGCGGACCATCGGCGTGGCTGATAATTTAAGCCCTTTGGCATTAACTTCTAGTTTGACGAGAAAATGCTTATTTTTGATAGGTAAATCAAACAGCTTATGCCAAAAACGTACTAACCAAAACGGTTCAACGGCGACTAAAAAATAAATTTTTAAACCACCGGGCCAATTATTTTGATGGTCACAAAGATCGCGGATTTGACTGGGTTGAAAATAAATTTTTTGGTGATAAGCGGGATTAGGAACAAGCGCCTGCATTGCTTCCTCTAAAACCGTAATTCGACTAATAAATTGGATTAGAAACCTCTCCTCCCTTTCATTAGATAAATGATTAAAAAAACTACCGATAATCTCCCCATCTATCTCATAAAAACTAAGCTTACGACTGGCGGCTGTTGCTTCGCCGCTAGTAAAAAGAGTTTCGCGCCCTAAAAGAACGTTAGCGCTCACCGGACCCTGGTCATTTTTCATGTGTCTGTCTCCTTCTAATTGTCAAAGAAAAAAAATAGATTAATTAATATAAAAATATTACAAAATCAGAATTTTGTCAAGACCAAGCGCCCCTCCTAACTAAGAGTCAACCAATAATTAAAATTGTCCTTAGTTAACTCAATATTTCTAAAACCGGCTTTAATCGCTAAATTCCGCAATTCTCTAGCAGTAAAGGCGTGATAATATCGCTCACTAATTATTCCCCCTTGAATATTTTTCCAAGGAAAAACTAAATCACCAAAATCTAAATCCTGAAAACCAATAATCTTAAACAAATAATTCCTAAAAATCATCCCCCGATAGTGTTTAGACTTCCAAACCGGGCTCCATAAATTCCAAACACTAATCATAATTTTCCCTCTAGCGCTAAGGGCTTCTTTCATGAGTTTAAGAACTTGTAGCCGAAGTTCTCCGCCGGGAATATGTTGTAAAACCGCTAAACAAAAAACATAATCAAATTTATTTATTCCGATCGGATTTATACTACTCCTAGACGGCTCTTTAAAAATATCCGCTAAGTCTAAAATATCACCAACTAAAAATTTATAGTTTGGATAATTTTGTCGAGCTAGTTCAATTAACGCCGCGCTGCTATCTAAACCCAAATAATCTATTTTTTTATCTTTCAATGCTTCCAGTAAACGCCCATTCCCGCAACCCAAATCCAAAATCCTATCATTATCCTTAACTGGCGCGGCGACAGCTCTAATTTCCGGCCAAATTTCCTTACGCCGCGTAGTATTAAAATTAACCGCAATTTCTTGATAATTATTTTTAACTAGCGCTAATAATTTTTTGGCCGTCGCTACTTTCATAACTTATAAATCTTGATCTAATAAAGCCTCAATCTAAATATTCCTTATAACGATAATCTTCGCCGCCCTTATTCTTCACTTTTGCCGCTTTCAGACAGCTATCACATTTCCCACAAGGCTGAGCTTGACGATCGCCAAAATATTTTAAGATATACTCTTGGCGACAAGCGACTTGGTAAACATAATTTTCCATCTCATTCAGTTTTTCGTAGGCTCTAGCCGTTTTAGTCTTCAGGGCCTTAAAGTCTAAATTTAAATCTTCCGCTTCCACTATTTTTAAAATTTTAATTTCTGTACCGCGAAAAGGCGGACGATATTCTAAAAGATCTTTTTCCGCTAATTTTTTAATCGTCCGCAGCAATGAATCCTTTTTAATGCGTAAAACTAACGCCAATTCTTCTGGATTAAACTCCCAACCGCGCGCTAGTTCCGGAGCATATTTTTCTTGCAGCTGAGCAATAATCGCTAACTGGCTTTTAGCTCTTCGGCCAGCCGCCAGTACTATTTCTGCCCAATCTTTTTTAAGTTTTAAATAGGAATTAGACGTCTTCTCGTTAGGACGAGAGAGATAACCCTCTTTCTCTAAAATCTTTAGCGCTGTTCCGATCGCCATTTCCGGAACAGCTTCGGATAAATTCTGAGCAATTTCCGCATAAGTTATGAGAATGGAAACACTGGGATCAATTTCTTGCTCCGCCCGCCGTAATAAAAAATCATATATTTCGATAATAATTTCTGGACTGGGATTATCGCCCTTAATAAAGAACTCACGCAGATAACGGTCCTGCTGATGATAAAATAATAAACAAAAAGCCGCTTGGCCATCCCGACCGGCCCGGCCCGCTTCTTGGTAATAAGCTTCGATCGTACCGGGAAGATCATGGTGAATAACAAAACGAATATCTTTTTTATTAATCCCTAAGCCAAAAGCGTTAGTCGCGACGATAACCTTAGCCTCCCCTCGCATGAATTGTTCCTGAACCCAGTTCCGGCTATCACTATCCATGCCCGCATGATAGCCTAAAGCTTTAATATCGTTGTTAACCAAGACTTCTAGGATTTCATCGGATTTGGCTCTAGTGCCGACATAAATAATTCCCGATCCTAAGTCCGGATTAGTCGTTAATAAATTAACAATATTCTCAATTTTTTGACCGTTCGCAGCCGTCACGACGGCTAACTGTAAATTAGGACGAGCAAAACCAGTAATAACTAACTCTTCATTTTTTAAACCTAATTGTTTAATAATATCGTCCCTAACCTCCGGCGTCGCGGTGGCGGTTAAGGCTACAACCGGCGGCGAACCAACAAATTTTATAGCCTCTCTGAGACGCAAGTAGCTCGGCCGAAAATCATGCCCCCATTGGCTGACACAATGGGCCTCATCAATCGCAAATAGAGCCACCTTAATATTTTTCAGGCTAGCCAAAAAAACTTGATTATAAAAACGCTCTGGCGCAATATAGACAATCTTATAAAAACCTTCTTTTAAACGAATTAGCCGCTGTTCGGTCTCGGCTAAAGAAATTGAAGAATTAATGAAAGTAGCGGGAATACCAACTCGCTCTAAAGAATCGACCTGATCTTTCATTAAGGCAATTAACGGCGAAATAACAATCGTTATCCCCGCAAAAACTAAAGCCGGCAATTGATAAATTAAAGACTTACCGCCACCAGTTGGTAAAACCACCATCGTATCTCGCCCCGCTAAAATATTATCAATTGCCCTCTCTTGCCCAGGCAAAAAAGATTCATAACCGAAATGAATCTTTAATAGCTCACATAATTGTTGTTTTTTCTTTTGGGACATTTTTATTTATCTCATATTCTTAAAATATGGAAACTAGGTATTGACAAATAATTAAAATTAGGATACTATATTATTAATTAAATTCACATAATTAATCTAAAATCTGGAGTCAATAATGATAAATTGGGATGTCATCCTACCGCTACTTGTGTTCTTTTTAAAATTTAGCGCGGCTATTTGGGCCACCATCAATAAAGATTTAGATCCACTAATCATAGCGGTTCTATATATCTCAGGAATCTTTTGGTTATTATTTGCAGTTTTTCTTGTTAAACAAAAAAATAAAAAACATTTACGAATAAACTCTCAACCCCATCTTTCTTCTTAATACCTCTACCCCTCTAATTTTGACCCCGCCGTTTCTTCCAAGGAACGGCCTTTTTATTTTCCTCGACGCTTATAAATTTCTAAAACATTCTTAAAGAGAAAAGCAATGGTCATCGGACCAATACCGCCGGGAACTGGAGTAATGAAACTCGCCCGCTCTTTAACGCTCTGATAGTCGGCATCACCGACGACCTTATCATGAATTTTAGTAATTCCAATATCAATAATAACGGCTCCCTCTTTAATCATTTCCGCCTGGATAAAATTTGGCTTGCCTAAAGCGCTAACTATTAAGTCAGCCTGACTAAGATTGTCTCTTAAACTAACCTCCATGCCTTGGGCAATTAATAATTTTTGAACACTGGCGCCAAATACGTCAGAATTATACAAAATACAAGCCGTTTTACCTAACGGCAAAAAATTAATATCTTCTAAGCAGGCGGAAATAGAAGCCAAGACCGGAGAAACAATATACTCCGGACATTGCGCGTGAAAACCATCAGCATCTTTGGTTGGTTGAATCGCGTCAATAATTTTATGAGTATTAAATTTTTCTGGTAGTGGCAGCTGAATTAAAATTCCGTCAATTAACTCATCTTTATTTAAAAAATCTATTATCTTTAAGACATCCTCTTCCGGCTCATCGCCCTCTAATCTATATAAATGAGTGTCAATTCCTACTAACCTGCCTTCTTTTTCCTTCAAAGAAACGTAAAGTCTAGAATCCTCTCTTTCGCCGACTAAAATAATGGCTAAGCTAGGTCTTGCGCCATTAAACTTACAAATCTCTTTAACAATTTTGCTCTTAACCCGAGCGGCAATCGCTGTCCCATTTATTTTTTGTACCATATTTAATGACTTAATCGATATTAATCATTTAGTCGGAATAATAAATTTCTCACACATTTTTTTAACCTTATCTTTAAGAATCTTTAATTCTGTTTCTTCGTCTTTATTTTCAAAAGCTTGGTTGATCCAACTCACGATTAATTTCATTTCCGTTTCTTTCATTCCTCTAGTCGTCGCCGCTGGCGTCCCTAGTCTAATCCCCGAGGGATTCATCGGCGGGTTGGGATCGTTCGGAATCGTCGAACGAGAAACAGAAATTCCAATTTTTTCCAAAATCTTTTCCGCTTCATAACCCACTAAATTTTTATTACTCAAATCTAAAACCATTAAATGATTATCGGTCCCGCCAGAAATTATTTTATAACCAAGCTTAAGAAATTCCGCTGCCATGGCCTGCGCGTTACTAATAACCTGTCGAGAATATTCAGTAAACTCCGGCTTAAGGGCCTCGCCAAAAGCGACGGCTTTAGCGGCGGTAATATGATCATGCGGTCCGCCCTGCATCCCGGGGAAAACTGCACTATTAACCTGTTTCGCAAATTTTTCCTTACACATTATAATTGCCCCGCGCGGTCCCCGTAAAGTTTTGTGAGTGGTGGTCGAAACTACGTCAAAAATTGGTACGGGATTTTTTAATTGTTTAGCCGCGATGAGACCAGCAATATGAGCGATGTCCGCAAAAGTATAGGCGCCAATTTCATCGGCAATATCTTGAAATTTTTGCCACTCAATTTCTCGCGAATAAGCACTAAAGCCCGCCACAATCATTTTTGGTCTCTCCCGTAGGGCAATAGCGCGTACTTCGGCCATATCGATCATACCAGTAGTCGGACTAACGCCATATTGAACAAAATTATATAAACGCCCCGAAAAATTAACACTATGGCCATGCGAGAGATGACCGCCATGATCAAGCCGTAAACCTAAAACCTTATCGCCCGGATTTAAAAAAGCCATATAAACCGCGGCATTCGCCGGTGATCCGGATAAAGGCTGAACATTAACATGTTCGGCTAAAAACAACTGCTTTGCCCTGTTAATTGCTAAGGTCTCAATATCATCAATATTTAAATTGCCGCCATAATAACGTTTCCCGACATAACCTTCGCTGTATTTATTCGTCAAAACTGTCGCCATTGCTTCTAGAACCGCTGGGCTAACATAATTCTCCGAAGCAATTAATTCTAATTCTTCGTTTTGTCTTTTTTCCTCGGTTTTAATTATCTCCCAAACTGCGGGATCTTCTTGGACTAAATGTTCGTATTTCATAATATTATCTTAATTTAAGGGTCCCCTTTTGTCAAAAATAAAAAAATAAATTTATTTATTTCCAATCTTTAACCATATAGCTATTCTTTAACTTATAACCAAACTTTCGATAATAGGCCCGAATACCCACCCCAGAAATAACCGCTAAACTTGAGCAAGAATTCTTCTTAGAAATCTTCTCTGCTTCCGCCAATAATCTTTTGCCTAGTCCACTATGCTGGACCAACTTAATTCCACCAATCTTTACTAACTTGCCATAAACATGTAATTCCCGAACTAAAGACTGACTAACTGGGCTATTTTTATCTATTCTTAAGCGACAAAAACCAAATAACGTCTTATCGTCCCGGCTATCGAAACTAATAAAATATTCTTCCCCGCCCGCCGCCGCATACTTTAAACAGTTTAATTTAACATTACTGAGTTTGAGTATTTGCTCTTGCGGTTCACGACAACGAATACAGCGGCACTTTACTCCCCTGTCCTTCATAATCTGTCGCAAATTCGTAATCTTATTGCCGGCGATAATAGATTCTTCTGGAATATCACGAATTAAACGAATAATTCGCACATAAATCGGCACGACTTTTTTACATTTGACAATCAACTCTTGCAAAACTTTGTCAGGATAAGGCTTATATTCTCCTTTTAAATACCAATGATATAATAGACTCCCTTTAGTGACGACGGTGGGATAAAATTTAATCTGATCTGGCTGAAAACGTTCGTCGGTAAATAATTTTTTAAATAAACTTAAATCTTTAGCGGGAGTCGCTCCGGGTAAAGCCGGCATCAGATGATAAGTAATTTTAAAACCATATTTTCTTAACAGAGCCGTCGCGTCCACAATCTCCTTAACCCCGTGACCCCGTTTATTGAGGGCTAAAATTTTATCATCAACCGCCTGCACGCCGATCTCCACTCGCGTACAGCCAAGATCTCTCATTTCTAATAATTCCGCTTCATTGATATAATCTGGACGCGTTTCCAAGGTCAAACCAATAATATTATAGTCGGCTGTCTCATTTTTTTTCTGTTCACGAACTAAAGCCTTTTTAAGATCCACTAACTTTAAATTTTGTTTATAAGGAGCTCGTAAATTAATAGAAAAATCTAGCTGGTTGTGTTCAGACAGTAGATCTTGAGCACGAAACTTTTTATAATTATTAGCGGCCGCAAAACAATTTAAAATATACCAATATTTATATTTAGTGGGCAGATAACTCCAAGTGCCGCCGATAACAATAATTTCTATCTTAGTCGGTTCATGTCCATTATTTTCTAAAGCCTTTAAACGTAAAATTACTTGTTTATAAGGGCTATATCCGCAACGGATAGCGCGCATAACCGCTGGTTCGTTCGATAAATAGCTGGTCGGCACATCCTTTTCATGAGGACAATAAGCGCAAGTTCCTGGACAATCATACGGTTTTGTTAAAACAGCGACGGGAGCGATCCCAGATAAAGTTCTTACTGATCGTTTGCGTAAAATATGTTCTAAAAGTAGTTGCCGTTTATCCCCCGCTCGGACTAATAATTGATATTGTTTTAAAATATCGGAGTTTAAAATAGCCGCCAAAGAATATTTTTTACAAATAAGCCGTTTATAAAACTCCAAATTATCCTTATTTTTAATATTATTAGCGTAATTTTTTAGTAATTCTTTTATTGCTTCTACCATAAATTTGGGCTATAATTAAAATATCAATTAATAGTCATCATAATATAGCATGTCCTCTAATTTAATAATATTACTATGAAAAAACAAATTTTCAAACTGTTTTTAATTTTAGGCTTACTGATTATTCCTCTAACCGCTCTTCAAGCCGCCGATATTAAAACCAATAACTCTATTTATATCAACAAAGACGAAATTATTGCCGGCAACCTGTATGCGGCCGGAAACACAATCACTGTCGATGGAAATATTAGTGGGGACTTAATCGCTGTCGCTCAAACTATAATCGTTAACGGACGAATCGAGGGCGACCTTATCTCCCTAGCGCAAGAAATTATTATAAATGGCGCCGTCGGTGGTAATATTCGAGTCGCCGGAAATTCTTTAGTCATTAATGGACCGGTCGCCAGAAATGTCGATGCTTTCGGCGCTAAAATTTCTCTGGGTGATAAAGCTCATGTAGGTTGGGACGTCTACTTAGCGGCCACCAATTGTGAAATTCGGGGAAGTATCGACGGTAACTTAAACGGCTATGTTGGACAAGCTTTAATCGCCGGAAAAATCGGTAAAAATGTGGACTTAACTTTTAATAATCAATCTGCCGGTCAGGTTCTAATTATTGCTCCTGAAACTATTATTAACGGTGATCTAATATATACGGCTAAAAATGCCGCCAACATTTCTGATAAAGCTAATATATCCGGTCAGACTCAACAAAAAATTCTCGAAACAAAAAAAACTAATAATTGGTTTTTAGCTTGGCTTTGGAGTAGATTATTTGCCATTTTTTCGGCTCTAGCCGTCGGTCTTATCTTAATATTTCTCGGTCAAAATATTACCTCAAAAATTACTAATAAAATTCAAGAAGCCCCTCTAAAAGTCTTCTGGTCGGGGCTGATTGTCCTTTTCGTTATGCCTCCCCTTGCCTTAATTCTATTATTTACTTTAATTGGTATCCCGCTAGCTTTTATGATTATGACCATTTGGCTCATCATTATTTATTTAGCCAAAATTATCAGTGCCTTATTAATCGGTCAGATGATATTAGATAAAACTACTAAAACAAAAAATTGGAAACCTGTTTGGCCCTTAATTCTAGGTGTCTTTATCGCTTGGATTATTTTTTCCCTTCCTTTCGTCGGTTGGTTGATCGGACTGGCCGCTGTTTGTTTCGGCTTAGGCGGCATGTGGCTTTGTTTACTCCCTGCCCTTAAATCACCCGAATCTAAACTTTAAAAAATATGAAAATAAACCCAGCTATTTTTCGGGGTTATGATTTACGCGGTCTAGTGGGTCAAGATTTAACTCCAGAAATTATTGAACATTTAGGCAGGGCCTTCGGCACTTACTTAAAAAAAAGAGGAATAACTGAAACCATAATTGCTTATGATTGTCGCTCTACTAGCCAAGAATATAGTGAAGCTATAACTAAAGGTCTAATTTGGGCCGGCCTTAACGTCATTGATATTGGCATGACTATGGTGGGAACTTTCTATTGGTCTCAATATTATTTTAATTGTCCGGGAGGAGTATTTGTTACCGCTTCGCACAATCCCGTCGAATACAACGGTTTTAAGTTCGCGAACGGCTTTTCTGAAACTCTAGTTAGTGACGGTATGCAGGAATTAAGACACTTAGTGGAAACTGAGGACTATGAAGCGGGGCTACTAGTAGGCACCGTAATAAAAAAAGATATTCAAGCCGCTTACTTTAATTATCTGTTAGATAAATTGCCAATCAAAAAAAATTTTAAGGTAGTCGTCGACGCCAGTTGTGCGACGCCAGGAATTATTGTTCCAGAACTATTAAGAAAGAGCGGCTGTGAAGTAATCGAAAAAAATTGCCAAATCGACCCCTCTTTTCCTTTAGGGACGCCCGATCCGACGGAGTTAAGTTTAGCCACTCGTCTCCGGACCGCCGTTTTAGAGGAAAAAGCTGACTTAGGATTTTCCTATGATGCTGACGGCGACCGCATCGGTATAGTAGATAACGAGGGAACAATTATTTGGAATGATGTTTTAGTCGCCCTCTTCGCTTCCGATGTCTTAGATCAACATCCCGGCGCCATAATTATGTTTAATACTCTCTGCTCACGGGTAGTCGTAGAAACTATTTTAAAGAAAAAGGGCCGACCTTTTATGTGGCGGACCGGCCACTCCTTCTTAAAGAAAAAAAATCAAGAAATTGGCGCGGCTTTTATCGGTGAACTTTCTGGCCACTTCTTCTTCTCGGCCGATTTCTATAATCATGACGACGGTTGTTACTCCACTCTAAGATTATTAAGTTATTTGGCGCGCACCGACCAATCGTTAGCGCAAGCTATTCATAATCTCCCTCTCTATATTTCTAGTCCCGAAATAAAAATAGGCGCCGCTGATAATCTTAAAGTAGAATTAATTAAACAAATCGCCACGAAGTTAAAAACTGATTTTCCTCAAGCGGAAATTATTGATGATGAGCGCGCTGGTGATGGTGTTCGTTTAGAGTTAGCCGATGCCATGCTCGTCATCCGCTATTCACAAAACGGCCCGTATATCACCATTAAATTCGAAGCTAAAGAAAATAAACGCTACCAAGAGCTTAAACAATATCTTTATAAATTATTACATGGTTTTTCTGCCGTGGACTGGAATTTTGGCGTTAATGTAGATAGCTTAACTTAATGGTTTAATCTCCTAGCTTTACCAACAAAAGAGCAGACCTTAAAAATGTCTGCTCTTTTAATTTTATCCTATTGACCAGTTATGCTACCTTTCTTATTTCCTCTCGACTTCAATAGTACATTTATTAACTAAGGCCGCTAAAGCGCCCACCGCTGCTAAAATCGGGGCTACGAGCGCTCCGACAAAAGCGAAGGTAACTGGTATTTCCATCATTACCTTCCCCTTCTCGTTTTTAATAATAATCCGTTGGACATTCCCCTCTTTAATTAACTCCTTAACCTTTTTTAAAACATCGTGGCTGTAGACCTTAAATTCTTCCCGACCAGATTTTGCTTTGGCTTTTTTAATCATAAATTTAAAATTAATTATTAAACTAATTAATCATTATTTAGACGAACGATGCCGGCGCTGATAAATTTGTTTAGATTTTCTAGTAACCGCTAAAAGCGTTAATACCGCAATATAGGCCGAGACAACAGCGCTCGGCAGATGATAGGACTTAATCTGGAAAATATCGGGAATAATCAAACTAAAAACTAGAATTGACCAAATAATAACAAAAACTTCGCCGGGATGTTTTTCACTATGCTGATCATACCAGCGCTCGAATTCTTTATTACTAACATAAATAGCCAAAACCCCAATATAAATCATCGAAACAACATCTAAAACAGCGCTCCCCGAACTACCGCCTAAAAAATCATAAATAATTAATGACCAAAATAAAAGCGACCAGAAATTAATTAAATACCGCCAGAAGGTGAAATTAGTTAATAATGATTTTTTAGCCATAGCTTATTTTTATATCGGGGTGCCTACTGGGAATCGGACCCAGGCTAGCGGGACCACAACCCGCCGTTCTACCATTAAACCATAGGCACCATACTTATTCGTTTCTCGAAGAAACGTACGCCCGGGGGGAGTCGAACCCTCGTCTAGAGCTTAGAAGGCTCCCGTTCTATCCGCTGAACTACGGGCGCAAAAAATAATTATAAAAGATATAATTATTTCTCATATTAATAAAAATCAAATTTATTGTCAATTATTTACTGCCAATTATAAATTACTAAAATTTATGATATTTTAAATAAAATTACAAATTTCTTTGTCTTAAAGACTCAAAAATAATAATGGCCGCTGAGACGGAAACGTTTAAAGAATCGACGCCTTTAGACATGGGTATTTTAATAAGTGTGTCGGCTAACTTAAGCCACTGGCGACTTAACCCCGTCGCTTCAGAACCAAAAATAAGAGCTACGGCACCAGCTAAATTAGCGTTGGTATAATTTACCCGACCGCTAGTTGCCGCCGCCAGACTAGTAATTTTATTCTTCTTCAACCAGCTAGTGGTTTCTGCCAAAGGGAGGTTAATAATTTGTTCGAAAAAAACATATCCTTCGCTGGCCCTAATTACGTTAGGATTATAAATGTCCGTCTGACTGTCATTAAGAATGATAATTTTGCTACCAGCGGCGTAGGCAGTCCGTAAAATAGCCCCTAAGTTCCCCGGCTTTTCTACTTTTTCTAAAACAATCACTAAAGGATCTTTGGTTAATTTGAGATCGGCGATGCTTAGTGTTTTCCGCTTAAAACTAGCTAAAAATCCCTCTGGCTTTTCCTTATAACATATTTTCTTAAAAACACCGCTCGAAACCTGAATAATATCTGACGGGGAAATAGCCTTAGATAACTTAATAAACTTATCAGTATGAGGATTTAACTCCGGACAATAAAATAAATTAACCAATTCAAACTTCGCCTGGAGGGCTAAAAAAATTTCCCGCTCACCGTCGACCAGAAATATCCCCTGCTTACTACTTTCACCGTTTTTCTGGAGTCGGCTAATCTTCTTAATTGTTGGATTATCAAAACTACTAATAAAATTCATATTATTAGACTAACTTTCCGTAAAATTATCAGACAAATATTTAACTCGTCGCCTAAATATTATATAATAATCTAAAAAATTTAGACAGCTCTCCCCCGCCGTGACTAGTCATCCCAATAAATCCTGCTAGAAAAGCCTAACTATGATATAATACTCATATAAATTTATGATATGCCAATTAAACAACTCAAAAAAAGTCACTCCGACGCTTGGAGCGAATATAAAAACGCGCGTGGGATAAAAGCTGGCAGCCGGAAAGAGAAAGGACGTTTATTAAAAAGAATCTTTTTAGCAGGGATACTTATCTGTCTTTCCCTCGCTGTCTTAGGCTCAATTTATGCTTTTTGGATTTCCCGGGACCTCCCTAACCCTAACCAACTAATTAATCGGGAAATAGCACAAAGTACTAAAATTTATGACCGCACGGGCGAGCATATTTTATATGAAATAAGTGGTGACCAAAAAAGAACCTTAATCGACCTCAAAGATATTCCGAACCAAGTTAAACAAGCCACCATCGCCATTGAAGATAAAAATTTTTATAACCACGGCGCTTTTAGTGTTTGGGCCATGTTTAGAACAGTAATTACTAATTTAATCTTCAGCCGCAACGCTGGTGGTTCTACTCTGACTCAACAATTTATAAAAAATGCCGTTTTGAGCCCAGAAAAAACTATTGCCAGAAAAATAAAGGAATTAATTCTCTCCTATCGCCTCGAGAAAAAATTTTCTAAGGACGAAATTCTCCAAATGTATCTGAACGAAATACCTTATGGCTCTAATGCTTATGGAATTGAAGCAGCGAGTCAGAAATACTTTGGTAAAAGTATAACTAATGTTTCTTTGGCGGAAGCAGCGATTCTCGCGGCAATTGTTCAAACTCCTAGTCGTTACTCTCCTTATGGTCCTAATAAAGATATTCTTCTAGCCAGAAAGGATTATGTCCTAGACTTAATGGTTGAACAAAAATATATTTCAACCACGGAGCGTGATTTAGCTAAACAGCAGGAAATAAAATTCAAGGGGCCGGAAACTAATATTATTGCTCCTCATTTTATCATGTATATTAAAGATCTGCTGTCGGAAAAATATGGCGAAAAAACTATTGAACAGGGCGGTCTGAAAATATATACTACGCTAGACCTCGACAAACAAAAAATAGCCGAAGAAGTTATTGCTACTCGGACAAAAAATTATTCGGAAAAATATGGCGCTAATAATGCGGCCCTCATAGCTATTGATCCCAAAACCGGCCAAATATTAAGCATGGTTGGCTCGCGAGATTACTTCGATGATTCAATCGACGGTCAGGTAAATGTCTCGACGCGTCCCAGACAACCGGGATCATCCATGAAACCAATTGTGTATGCGGCCTTATTCGAAAAGGGCTATACCCCCGACACTATTCTTTATGACGTAGTCACTAATTTTTCTACCGACCAAAAACAAAAATATGAACCACATAATTATAACAATAAAGAATATGGGCCGGTTTCTATTCGCCAAGCTTTAGCTGGATCACTTAATATCCCGGCCGTTAAAGCTATTTATCTGGCCGGCATAAATAGTGTTATAGATTTAGCAGAAAATCTCGGCTATTCAACTCTCTACCCGCGCAGCCGTTTCGGGCTATCTCTAGTTTTAGGCGGAGCGGAAGTAAAATTACTAGAGCATGTAAATGCTTATAGTGTTTTTGCTAATGACGGTCAAGTTAATCAAGTGACTGGCCTCCTAAAAATAGAAGATAAGAATGGCCGCATTATCGAAGAATACACCCCCTCAGCGAGAAAAGCCTTAGATTCTAAGGTCGTTAAAATGATTAATAGTATTTTAAGTGATAATAACGCACGCACTTATATTTTTGGTGCTAAAAATTTCCTCACTTTAAATAACCGTCCTGTCGGTGCTAAAACAGGAACAACTAATGATTACCATGATGCTTGGACTATCGGCTATACCCCGTCTCTCGTCGCCGGAGTTTGGGTCGGCAATAGTAATAATCAGGCCATGAAAGGAAAAGCGGACGGCAGTGTTTTGGCCGCTCCTATTTGGCATGATTTTATGGCCCAGGCTCTAGACAAATCCCCGGTAGAAAATTTTCCGGCACCAGATGACTATAAAACTGGTAAAGACATCCTCGACGGGCGACTCTCCTCAGAAACGGTCAGTGTGAATAAAGAAACAGGATTCGTGGCTGATAGTTCTACCCCTCCCGAATTAATCGAAGAGCGGGCCGTTCCTGCTTACCACAGCATCTTGTATTATGTAGACAAGGACAACCCTCTGGGATCAGCCCCCCTAGACCCCAATATCGATCCCCAATTTAATTTATGGGAAAAGGTTATCAAAAGCTGGGCAGAAAAAAACGCTAGTTCATCATTAATCTCTAGTTCTTCAGATGAAGCTCTCCACCGCCCAGAAAATCTACCAAAAATAGTAATTATTTCTCCTCTAAAAAACCAAATAATCAATATTTCCGAACTAACTGTCCAGGTGACCGCTTCTTCAACGAGAGGAATAACTCGCATTGATTACTATATCAATAGTAATCTTTGGGAAACAAAATATGCTAATCAAGAAAATTTTACTAAAAATATTAGTTTCTTGAATAATGGCTACCACTCCTTGAAAGCGAACGCCTGCGATGACGTAGAAAATTGTACCGTCGCTAATGCCGACTTTAATGTCTTAATCAAAAATAATCCCATCTCCGCCAGTACTAACTCCCTAAAAATAAGCTTACCAGCCGGTGAAACAAAATTTAAAAAAGACGGTTCCCTAATAAACATCGCCTTGCAAGTTAAAATACCAGAACGGGTAGTTAAAATAAAAATAATGGCTCGGGCCCTAACAACTAGTAAACTGGTGACTCTGGGAGGCTTTGATAATATTGATAATAAAAATATTAATATTAGCTTAAATAATATTCTACCAACCGGGTCCTGGTACCTTTATTCTGAGTTAGCTGACTGGAATGGCACAATAATAAAAAGTAATGAACTTAAAATACTAGTAGAGTAAGCGACTACCTCAAATTTCAAAAGACCGACCCTATTAGGCCGGTCTTTTTTTATAATTGTTCCTAATATTTTATTGTTTTATCGGCATGACAATATATAAATAATCTTCTCCTTTTTCTGTTTTTAACAAACAAGGGGAGTTAGTATTTAAAATAAAAATCCGAACTAAGTCCGTATCAATATTATTTAAACCATCTAATAAAAATCTATAATTTATCGTGATTTCATTATCCGGACCGTCAATTTCTGCTTCTATTTCAATTTGACTTTCACCGCTAGCGCCAGAAAACGAGGAAACAACAATTTTATTTTTATAAAACCCCAGAGAAATATCATTAATACCGGTTTTCGAAAATAAGGCAGCGGCTTTAGTCGCTCTGAGTAACTCTTGTTTATCGACTAAAATTTTAGTTTGACTCTGAGTAGGAATAATTTGTTTATAATCGGGGTAATGACCACTAATAAGTCGGGAAATTAGATCAACCGAATCAACCGAAAATAAAATTTGGTTATCACTTAAATATATTTTAATCTCCCCATTATTTTGTTCTAAAGAAATTGTTTCTAAATTATTTAATATCCGAAGTAGTTCCTGAGTAGTCTTAGCTGGAACAATGACTTTATATTCACCGCTTAAACCATTATTTCGAACGACTAGCTCTTTTTCGGCTAAACGATAACTGTCAGTGGCTGCCAAACAAAGCTTATCTTCGAAAAAAGAAAAAAGTACTCCAGTTAATTCAACTCTGTTTTCACTAGTAGAGACAGCGAAAATTACACTATTTAACGCTTTTCTAAAATCATCAATACGGCCACTATAATACTTCTCTTTGGAAATTGCCGGAATAAGCGGATACTCTTTAGCCGATTCCCCTTTAATCTTAGTTTTATAGCTACCACATTCAACCTTTAGTTCATTTTCCTTTTCTTCAATTTTAACTTTTTCGCCCGAGCTTAGGAGATTTACATACTCGGTAATGAGTTTAGAGTCGACCGTAAAGGCTCCTTCGCCTTCTATTTTCCCCCTCAACTGATAAGTGATCCCCACCTCTAAGTTAGTCCCTACTAATTCAATATTACCATTTTCCACCCTAAACAAAATATTATTTAATATCGGTAAATTAATATTTTTAGTGGTAATATGGCCGACGATATTGAGGCCTCTTTTTAAATTTTCTTGTAAACTTATTAAGCGCATATTATTATTTATAATTATTAATTATATAATTAATAATAGTAATAAGGGGGTGGATAAATTTTTGTTTATCGCGATTTTAATCATTTAATTAGGGTTTTGTTTAATTTCGTTTGTTTATAGCTTGTTGATTTTCTTGTTAATTATTTCGAGTGGGCGTTAATAACTTTTTTTATTTAGTTATTTATCAACACCTCGACAATTTTTATTCACATTAATTAGACCTTTATTCATAATTTTTACACAGCTCATACACAGAAATAAACCAGATTTTTAGTAAGCGCTTGAAAATAATTGTCGGATAGACTCCACTTCTTGTTTAATTTTTTCATTCCCATTTTCTTTTACTTCTTGGTAGATTTTATTATAAGAGTGCATGGCGGTAGTATGATCTCTCCCGCCGAGTTCCGCCCCGATGCTAGGATAGGAGGTTCCGATTTCTTCCCGGATTAAGAAAATAGCTATTTGCCTTGGCCAAACCAATTCTTTTTTTCTCCCTTTACTGATTAGATCTTTATAAGTTAAATTATAGAATTTTGCGGTGGCCTCAATAATTTCTTTTGGTGTTAAAGATTTTGTCTGAATATTCGAGACATAATCGTTAAGAATATCTTTAACACTTTTTAGATTAGGGGTTATCCCCTTGAATTGGTGGGAAGCGATAACTTTAATTAAAGCCCCCTCTAATTCACGAATATTATTTTGGACATGTTCGGCTATGTACATTAGAATCTCTTTATCTAGGGGATAGTTTTTTTCGATTGCCTTTCTTTCTAAAATAGCCACCTTTGTTTCGATGTCTGGTTTACCGACATCAGCGACCATTCCCGACTCAAAGCGAGAAATTAGGCGGCTTTCAATAGCGGGGATTGATTTTGGGGGGCGGTCAGAAGTCAAAACAATTTGTTTATCGTTCTGCTGTAGTTCATTAAAAGTATGAAAGAATTCTTCCTGAGTGCCGTCTTTTCCGCCCATAAATTGAACGTCGTCTATTAAGAGGAGATCAACATTGCGATATAAATTTTTAAATTCTTTAGCGCGGCCGCCCTTCACAGATTGGATGTAATTATTAGTGAATTTCTCACTAGTGACGTATAAAATTTTATTGGTTCTTTTGCTGACCGCGTTACCAATCGCTTGGAGAAGATGAGTTTTTCCTAAACCAACACCGCCGTAGATAAATAAAGGGTTATAAGATTTACCAAGATTTTCGGTTACTGCTAAACAGGCGGCATGAGCTAATTCATTGCCTCGTCCAACAATGAAGTTTTCGAAAACATAGCGGGGGTTTAAACCATATTGATTTGATCCAGTTTGGCTGCCGTTATTTAAGGACCCACTCGTTTCTAGAGTTGCCGCTTGACCAGGAAATTTATTCAAACCTCCAGTTGGTTGTTCGTTACCATTTTTTTCGGTATTTTTACTAGGATTAAATTGAGAACTACTAGAGTTCTTTTTTAATTCTATTTTATAGATTATTTCCTTAATTTTTTGTTTAGTAATATTTTCTAAAGCACTAATAATATTGCGGTGATATTTTTCTTCTAGCCATTTTTTTACGAAAGCGTTGGGGACACACAAAATAATTCGTTCGTTTTCAAAAGACGAGATAAAAGTATCTTTAAACCAGGTAATGAAATTAGCGCGTGATAAATTTACCTCGATTTCCCCGAGGGCAGCCTGCCAAATTTGTTCGTTTGTCATACCAATAGATTAACGTTAAAAATCGGAGTTAGGTTAGAGTATATTTATAAACCTAATTATATTAGATAAATAATTTTATAACAAGCTGGGTATTTGTTTAGAAGATGTTGATAACAAGTGGATAAGATAAGATTTAAAGTAAAAAAAATTATTGACTTCATTAAATAAAGATGTTATCTTATATAAGAATTAATAAATTAAAAATGTGATTTATGCCTAAAAGAACCTACCAGCCAAACAAGCGCCGAGCCAAAACAAAACATGGATTTTTAAAGAGAATGGCTACTAAAGATGGCCGTGAGGTTTTACGCCGTCGCCGCGAGAAAGGTCGTAAGAAAATAGTTAAGTAAATCTTAGAATAGCGTAAATGCTAGCGAAGAATAATCGAATTAAGTTTGATAAAGATTTTGACCAAGCTTTTAAGTTTGGTCAATCTTTTTATGATAAACTTATTGGGGTTAAATCAGTTGATAATAATTTAGGGGTTAATCGTTTTGGAATATTAGTTAGTACTAAAGTTAGCAAAAAAGCCACTGTTCGTAATCTTATTAAGCGAAGAATAAGATCTATTATTAAAGAAGAGCTGGAAAAAATGAAAACAGGTAAAGATTTGGTTATTATTGTTCTTCCGCCAATATTAGATAAAAATTTTACTGATATTAGATTATCCCTAAAATCTGGTTTTAGTCGCTTAAAACTTTATAATTAGGCTAATATTTAATATTATTTATGTTAAAAATATTATTTATACCTAGAAAAATATTAGTTTTTCTAATAAAAGTTTATCAAAAAACCTTGTCTCCCGATCATGGTTTATTTAAATTTTTTTACCCTTATGGCTTTTGTCGTTTTACGCCCAGTTGTTCAACTTATTGTTTAGAAGCTATTGATAAGTATGGTGTGGTTAAGGGTGGTTCTTTGGCGGTTTGGCGTGTTTTGCGCTGTAATCCCTGGAATAAAGGAGGCGACGATCCTCTAAAATAAATAAGTGGCTTATTTTTTGTTTATAATTTATAATGAACGGGAGATATAATATATATTGTAATGATTAATTACATATTTTTAAATTTAATAAAATAGATAAATTTTATGTCGCAAATTTTTACGATTCTTTTTTACCAGCCGATTTTAAATCTTTTAATTTTTTTATATAATACTATTTCTTTTCAGGATCTAGGTATTGCTATTATTCTATTAACGGTAGTTATAAAATTAGTTTTTTGGCCATTAGGCAGAACAGCAATTAAGTCCCAGAAAGCCCTGCAAGATTTGCAACCGAAAATAGAGGAGCTGAAGAAACGACATGCTGACAATAAGGCCGAGCTCAGCCGTGCGACCATGGATTTGTATAAAGAAAATAAAGTTAATCCCTTTTCTTCTTGTTTGCCACTACTTATTCAACTACCATTTTTATTAGCTGTTTATCGAGTTTTTACTAATAGTATTAATAATCAATTAGAGCTGACTTACTCTTTTATTAGTCGACCAACAATTATTAATACTCTATCTTTGGGTTTTTTAGATTTAGCTCATCCGAGTGTTTATTTGGCGGTTTTAGCCGGTCTAGCTCAATTTTTGCAGGCGAAAATGATGATTAATAAGCCAGCGGTTAACGCGATTAAAGGGGCAGAAGATAATATGGCGGCGATTATGAATAAACAAATGCTTTATTTTATGCCCGCTCTAACTATTTTTATTGGTATTTCCCTGCCCGGCGGGCTGACGCTTTATTGGTTGGTGTTAACTCTATTAACCGCTTTACAGCAGGGTTTAACTTTTAAAAAAAATAGCGGCTCTAAGGCCGCCGGGGTTATTGATGGAGAAATTGTTAGCTAATTAGTCTGATCACGATAAATTCGAGTAATTCTTTGGAATATTTTATCTAGTTAAAATAACGGCCGCTGTCCCGGTCGTTTTTAATTTATTAAAGAAGAGCTAGCCTGCAAACTGGAACTAGCATTAGGCAGACTACTGGTACCTAATTTAGAGGGAGTTGAACTTGAGATAATCGCCGAACTTGATGTTGATTTACCGATTAAACAGACCGCTCTCCAGGGAACGTAATGAGATTTAAATCTTCTTTCTTTAACGTTGGGTGTAGTACTAGTACTAGGATAGATAACGGTGTAATCAAAGTAGGCGTCGGCGCCGTTATGAGATTTTTCGGTGCATTTTTTTTCACCGGGTTTTAAGTCATTACTCTCTACTAATTTAGTCGGTTCCGGTTCGACGATATTATAAATTACCGGATAGGTCGTAGTGGCTAAGCGGCCATCTTTTACCCCCCAAAGATCAAAATATAAGTCATTTTTTACCAAACGAGACTGAATTAAAATATAATTACCAGTATCATTAAGAAAACGAAAATCTGGATTGGGGATATAGATAGTGGCATCAGTTCCCGCGGGCTCGTAATAAGAAACTCGATAAGAATGGTTTTGTCTCATGGTAATAGGGAGTCCAGAGGAAAGAGCGGAACGAAAAATAGTAGTTCCGATTTGGCATAAGCCGCCCCCGAATTCGGGTATTGTTTTGTCGCCTTTAATAACTAATTCCGTTAGGTACCCCGTCTGAGCATTAACCTCACCAATAGTCTTTAATAGAGAAAATTCCTCGCCGGGTTTGATTAATAATCCGTGGAGGGCGTTAGCTCCCGTTTGAATATTATGTCGGCGATTAGCCGGTGAGCCTGTAAAATTTGAATGCCCAGTGCCGAGGATTTCTTTAATTTGCATATTTTCTCCAACTGGTTCTTCAGCTGAGATTTCTGTCATTAATAAAGAGACTTCGCTACGTCCGCTGAGATATTCTTGACTAATGTTGATAGCATTATTTTCTAATTCTAATTTTTGTCCGCTTTGTCCTTTTTGCCAGCTCGATACTTTGCCGTTTTTTATTTCAAATCTTGGTAAACTCGCCTCTAAATTTACTTGTGGGGCGATGACACTCGTTAAATAGGATTTAATTTTTTCGTAGTCGAGAAAAATAATCTTTTGATTTTGTGAATCTTGAAGGCTTAACCAGGTAACTATTTTTTGGGGTGTTACCACCCAGCTTTTTCTAGTCGATGTTCCGATCTCAGCGGGTAGTAGTAAAGTTAAATTGCCACGGTTGATTATTTTTTCTGCTTCGGGAGAAATATTTATTAAATCAGTCGCTCGGACTAAAGGATATTTCGATTGGGTCTTAACAATAATTATTCCTGTTTCTAAATTGTTAAATTTATTTTTAATTTCTTGCCAAATTTGTTCATAGTTTATTTCTTTACCGGGAGTTTCCGGAGCTATTTTTAATAAATTATGATTAGCTGGTTTATCGGCGACAGTAAAAGAAGCGTTTTTCGCTTCAATATTTAATTCCGGAAAATTTTCTTTTAAAAAGGAGATGATAATCTCTTCGTTTAATTGGTAAATAGCTAAAACTTGTTTACGCTTTTTTGTTTTTATTGAGTTTATTAAATAGTGTAGAAAAGTGCGGTCGGAGTCGTTTCCGTAAATGGCGGCGAGAGTTTCTTGTTTGTTGAATAAGAAGGCGGGACGGGATAAATCAGAATCAAAAGAGACCACGTCGGCCATTAAAATAGCCGATTTTTTATTGTCGGTAAAGGTTAAGCCGTTATTTTGAATAGTCTCTAGACGTTCATTAAGTAGGGCTTCCGCTTGTTGAGAGGTTTTACCACCCAAGTCTAAATCTCCTAGGTAGACGCCGGGGTAAATTCGTTGCTGGTATTGTTGTGACCAAGTAAAATAAGAAAATATCAAAAAAGAGGCTATCAGCAAAGAAAATATGATAATAATAATTCCTGCTAGGCGCGCCTCTAATTTCATATATTTTAAAGTCGGTGTTTAATCCTTTATTTTTATTTCAATTTTGTCGGGTTGATGTTTGTAGAGCGTGATGGTCAAAACGCCATTCTCAAGTTCCGCTTCCACGTGTTTACTGTCGACTTCGGCCGGCAAGATAATGGAACGAGAGAAAGCCCCCCAATAGCATTCTCGATATAAGTAATCATTATTATTAATTTCCCCACCACTTAAACGAGTCCCGCGAATAGTCAGTAAATCATTATGTAAAGAGATCTTTAAATCTTCCGGTTTAGCGCCGGCGATAGTCGATTGAATAATAATTTTTTTGTCGGTTTGGTAAACATCAATCGCTAATTGACCCTCTGATTCTGGTTCCTCGTAATCAAGCCACTCCGTAATGGACGGACTGGTCTTTGTTATTAAATGGTTGTCCTCTCCTTTTTTACGGAAAATCATATTATTATTTCTCTTATAATTTATCAATAATTGATAAAAAAGTAAATAAGTAATAAAAAATACGTTTTTTAAAAACGTATCTCTTAGTGGGCCCGGCCCGATTCGAACGGGCGACCTTTACGATGTCAACGTAACGCTCTAACCAACTGAGCTACGAGCCCTTTATTTTATTAGTCGTGGGCATAGATGGACTTGAACCATCGACCCCCGCTTTATAAGAGCGGTGCTCTAACCAACTGAGCTATATGCCCTACATTATAATTATCACTAGTGGATATTGCAAGCGTTTGGTAAGTAACAATTATTTTATAACATTATGAAGTTAATTTATCAAGCCGACGCTTTAAGGTCACAATAATTTCCACGATAGCCGTTTGGAGATCTAGGGCTAGGCTAGCCTGGGCGCATCTAATAGTTCCGGTCGGGTTATATTCTTGAGTAAATTCTAAGGCGTTAATGTTTTTTAAAGAATAAGTAATCAGTTTAGTTTTATTAATTTCTTCTTCACGCAGAATGACTATTATTTTGGCTTTAGGGATACTCGCAATAAGCTCCTCGATGATATTATCTAAGTCTTCATCGGTCGCGCCCGTGTCTATAAAATCGTTAGTGCGAAGGACAGACCATAAAAACTCTTCGTTATTTTCCGATTTTAGATTATTAAGTATTTTTCCCCAAAGTTTTAGAGAGTTAATGTTGCGAGAACGATATAAATGAGTGATTATTTCTTCTCGTCTAGCGCCTTTGAATATTAGTTCGGCTGTATCTGAAAGAACGCGGGGAGTGAGATTGGTATTTTTGAAGTTTCGAGTTTTTTGGATTATACCGGCCAAGAGGCAGGTGGCAATATCCTCGCTCAGTAATTCGGCTTTATTATTTTTGAAGAGCGAAAAGAGAATTTCTGAATCGGCGATTGCGTTTAAGTCGATTAAATTAATTTGTCCAAAACTTTCATTAGCCGATTGGCAGCTGATATTAATAATGGTGGTTTTATAGAAAAAATTAATATTATCATCATAAATTTTTCCTAAAGATTCTAAGTCATTGGCGCCTAGAGTAATAATTAGATCATATTTAAATTCGCCGGCACGCATACTAACGTCTTCTGGTTCGAACCAACCGCTCGAAGGGGAAATTATAAAATTAAGCTGGTTATTGTCGACGGTATATTTTATTTGGTTTATTTTCGCTTGGCTAATATTGAGCGAGACTATAAATTTCTGTAAATTATTCAAATCATTTTTAATTTCGGCGTAAGCGGGTAAAAAAGATAATTGTTCTAATTTATTACTATCTTTAGTGGTGGCGATTTCGACATTTTTATCCATTTTTTTGAGAAATAAAAAAAAGGCGAGGGCGGCCGCCATAGAATCACCCCCCCAATTAGTCGCGAATACGATTAGAATATTTTGCGATTTTTCTAATTGTTGGAAAATTTGTTGTTCTAAGTTGAGCATGTGGTCTAGATAAGCCCGGGAATAATATTAGTTTAATGATTAACTATATAATTATTTTATGACCTAGTCAATCTTGACTTAAAGCCGATTTAATATAAAAAACAATTACTTGGTGAATTGACTTTGGCCTATTTTTTTGGTAATTTTAAGCTATGAAATGTGAACTCTCTAAGGCCTATAATTCGGCCGAACATGAAGATAAAATCTATCAGAAATGGGAAAATACTGGTTATTTTAATCCAGATAATTTGTCATTAGCGTCTGACGCCAAAAATTATACCATTATTCTTCCCCCGCCAAACATTACCGCGAAATTACATATCGGGCATAGCGCGATGTTGGCGATTGAGGATTTGTTAATCCGCTATCATCGTCTTTTAGGCGAGCGGGCTCTTTGGCTGCCTGGGACCGATCACGCGGCGATTGCCACGCAAAGCGTAGTCGAGAAGAAAATATTAAAGGAAAGCGGGAAAACTAGGCATGATTTAGGACGGGAGAAATTTTTAGCTGAAGTTTGGAAATTTGTTAAGGAAACCCAAGGGGTTATTCTTAATCAGACTAAAAAGATGGGGTCTTCCCTTGATTGGTCTCGTTTGGCCTTTACTTTAGACGAACAACGTCAAAAAGCAGTCAGCACGATGTTTATTAGCATGTATAATGAGGGGGTTATTTATCGCGGGGAAAGAGTGATTAATTGGTGCCCGCGCTGTCACTCGACTTTAGCTGATGATGAGGTAGAACATAAAGACGAAACAGCAAAACTATATTGGATAAAATATGGTCCGTTTATTTTAGCCACTTCTCGCCCGGAAACTAAGCTTGGCGACACCGCGGTCGCTGTCCACCCTAGTGACGAACGATATAAAAAATATATTGGTCAAGAGCTAGACATCGAAGGAGTTCTTGGTTCTTTTAAGGTTGTTGTAGTTGCTGATTACGCCGTCGATATGGATTTTGGATCCGGGGCAATTAAAGTAACTCCTGCTCACAGCTTTATTGACAATGAAATTGCCCAGAGACATAATTTGCCTAGTAAAAAAATTATTAATGAAGACGGAAGAATGATGGATAATTGCGGAAAATATGCTGGATTAACAACTAAAGAAGCCAGGGAGGCAATTGTGGAGGACATGCTCTCAATGGGATTTATTGATCATATTGATGAAAATTATGAGCATAGTGCGGCGGTTTGTTATCGTTGTGATACGGTTATTGAACCATTGCCTTCGAAGCAATGGTTTATTAGTGTTGATAAAAAGTTAGAACGTCTTGGAAATAAATCCCTGAAAGAAAAGGCTCTAGAGGCGGTCGAAAAAAGAGACATTGAATTTTTACCAGAGAGATTTAATAAGAGTTTTAAAGACTGGATGACTAATTTACACGATTGGTGTATTTCTCGTCAGATTTGGTTTGGGCACGAATTACCGGTTTGGTATAAAAATGACGATGTTTATGTTGGAGAAAATGCACCTACCGGAGAGGGTTGGATTAAAGACGAAGATACTTTAGATACTTGGTTTTCTTCGGGTATGTGGACATTTTCGACGTTAGGTTGGCCGGATAATTTAAAAGATGGTGTAAAAACTGGTGATTTAGCTAGGTTTCACCCAACGCAAGTTTTAGAAACTGGTTATGAAATTTTGACTCTCTGGGTGTCGCGGATGATTATGATGTCATTTTTTGCTCTTAATGAAATACCTTTTGAGCATGTTTATTTACATGGCACTATTTTAGATAAAGATGGCAAGAAAATGTCTAAGTCCAAGGGTAATGGCGTTGATCCTTTAGAAGTCATTGAAAAATATGGAGCTGACTCTTTAAGGCTGGCCCTGTTAATGGGCTCTACCCCAGGTAATGATTCTCGTTATAGTGAAGACAAAGTCGCAGCGAAACGTAATTTTATTAATAAATTTTGGAATATTTCTAGATTTATTCTGGGCGCTGTCGACGAAAAGTTTTTTGCGTCCTCGTTAGAAATTTGGCCGATCGTCCGGACCGAGGCGGATGCCTGGATTATTAAAGAATTGGACGATTTGATTAGGAGAACGACCGCCCGCTTAAATAATTTTGAATTTTCTTTAGCGGCTGAGGATTTGTTTGATTTCACTTGGAATAAATTAGCGGATTGGTATTTAGAGATAGCGAAAATTGAAAAAGATAAGGAACAAATATTAATTTATGTTTTAAGAAATATTCTCATTCTGTGGCATCCTTTTATTCCTTATGTCACCGAAACTATCTGGGCTAGTTTTAATGATTCTCTGTTGATGGTTGCCGGGTGGCCGCAACCTGATAAGTCTTTGCGGGTTAGTGTGACTGACGATTTTAATTATCTACAAGAAGTCATCGTCGCTATTCGTAATGCGCGTAGCGCTAATAAAATTGAAGCGTCCCAGAAGCTCATGGCCGTGATTTATGGTCATAGCCGTACGGCTAAGCTAGAGAGTAATCGAGATTTAATTAGCGGTTTGCGGACTGGCCTTAGTTCTTTAGAAATCAAAGAAAAGGGAGAGAAGATTAAGGGGGCGCTGGCGATAGTTATTGGTGAAATGGAGATTTATTTATTGGTGTCTGTTGATGTCGCCCAAGAAAAAGACCGTTTAATTAAAGAAAAGAGTAATTTAGAGAAATTGTTGGATAAACAATCTCAAAAATTAGCTAATGCTGAATTTATGAGTCGCGCCCCGGAAAAAATAGTTACGGGAGAAAAAGAAAAATTAGATCAGTATGCCCTAGAATTAAAAAAAATTGTCGATTTGATTAATAATTTATGACTTTAAAGAAATATTTATTAGTTATGGGCGGACTAACCATTATTTGTTGGGGAGTATTTCTGTTTGTGGCCGACTTAGTTAATCCCGATACTACGAATTGGTTAGGTTTTTTTCTATTTTATGCCGCCTTATTTATCGCTTTAGTCGGCACGGTCGCTCTCTTGGGATTCGTGTTGCGTTTTGTGGCTCTGAAAAAAGAATTAGCCTTTAATTTAGTACGGAATTCTTTTCGTCAATCATTTCTGTTTTCTTGTTTTATTATTATTCTTTTAATTTTAAAGTCCCAGTCTTTATTTACTTGGCTTAATCTCGGGTTGTTGCTAATTATTTTTACGATTTTAGAGTTATTTTTAATAAGCTTGAAAAAAACTTCTTAATAGTTGGTTAAATATATGAAAGATAAATTAAATAAATTACGGGAAGAATTTTTGCAACAGCTCGCTCGAGTCCAAGATAATGAATATTTGCGTGAATTGGAGATAAAATATTTATCTCGTAAAGGCGAACTCAGTCAGGTTTTACACGGCTTAAAAGATCTTAGTCTCGAGTTGCGTCAAGAGGTTGGTGAGTTAGCTAATAGTATTAAAGGTGAATTACAGGAAAAATTTTTGGAGGTTAGTCAGAAACTTAATAATTATTCGACTAAAAAAGAATCGGTTGACGTTACTTTACCGGGAGAAAATTTGGCTAGTGGGCATTTAAACCCGATTACTATTATCCAGAGCGAGTTAGAGGATTTGTTTAGTTCTCTAGGGTTTATGGTGGCCGATGGTCCAGAATTAGAAAGTGACTATTTTAGTTTTACGGCTTTGAATATTCCCCCTTATCACCCAGCTCGCGATATGCAGGATACTTTTTACGTCGATTTACCTAATAGAAACAAACAATATGATTTAGTCATGCGGCCTCATACTTCCCCAGTGCAAATTCGTACTATGCAAAAATATGGTGCGCCACTAAAAGTGATTATCCCGGGACGCTGTTTTCGTAACGAGGCGACTGATGCTCGTCACGAGCATACTTTTTATCAATTAGAGGGTTTAGTGGTCGATAAGGATATTAATTTCGCGAATTTAAAAAACTTATTAGAAATTGTGGGCCAGAAATTATTTGGTCCTAGTACTAAGTTACGTATGCGACCGAAGTATTATCCTTTTGTCGAACCAGGAAATAATGGAGAATATAGTTGTTTTTTATGTGCCGGTCAGGGCTGCCGCGTTTGTAAATATAGCGGTTGGTTAGAAATTGTAGGAGCGGGTTTGGTCCACCCCGAGGTCTTAAGAGCGGGGGGGATTGATCCTAATGTTTATTCGGGATTAGCTTTTGGTTTCGGTTTGAATCGTTTAGCTATGCTTAAATATAATATCAATGATATTCGCCTGTTTAATAGTGGTGATCTTAAATTCTTAGAACAATTTTAATTTTTTTATATGTATATTTCCTATAATTGGTTAAAAGATTTTATCAAAGTACCGGCTAAATTAAGTCCGGAAGAGCTGGCTGCTCAATTAACCAATCAAACCGTCGAAGTGGAGGGGGTTAATCGACAGGCCGACCAATTTAATCGAGTAGTGATCGGACAGGTTTTAGAGGTCAGTAAACATCCTAATGCTGATCGTTTACGTTTGGCCCTCGTTGATGTGAAAAAAGAAAAACTGCGGATTGTTTGTGGCGCTCCTAATCTCGCCGTTGGACAATTAGTGCCAGTCGCTTTAATAGGAGCCGTGTTGCCAAATGGTTTAGAAATTAAAGAGTCGGAAATTCGAGGCGAGAAATCGGGCGGAATGATTTGTGCGGAAGATGAACTTGGTTTGGGAAAAAACCATGAAGGAATTATAGTTCTGGGCGCCGACGCTAAAATCGGAGCCTCTTTCGCCAAATATTTAAAAGCGGATGATATTATTTTTGAGGTTGATAATAAATCCTTGTCTAATCGGCCGGATTTGTTATGCCATTATGGGATAGCCCGGGAATTATCGGTCATTTTAGGGGTTAGTTTAAAACCATTTGAAAAATTTTTAGCTAAAATTATTGCGGTGAGTGGGCCTAAAAAAGAATTAGAGGTTAAAATTGAAGATAAAGATTTATGTCCTCGTTATAGCGCCATTAAAATAAGTAATATCGTGGTGAAGGATTCTCCGGCTTGGCTCAAACAACGCCTCATCGCTGTCGGGCAGAGGCCAATTAATAATATTGTCGATTTGACTAATTATGTTATGTTAGATATCGGCCAACCCCTCCATGCTTTTGACGCCGCTAGAGTTGATAAAATAATAGTGCGGCGCGCCGCTCCAGGGGAAAGCTTGGAGACTTTAGACGGTCGAGAGCGTCTTCTAAGTGACGAGGATTTAGTTATTGCTAGTAGTCACGGAGCGGTAGCGCTGGCCGGTATTATGGGCGGAGTGGCCAGTGAAGTTCGTTTAGAAACTAAAGAAATTATTTTAGAGTCAGCTAATTTTAAGGCGACCGCCATTCGTAAAACTAGTCAGAAATTAGCTTTACGTTCGGAAGCCTCTAGCCGTTTTGAGAAGTCATTAGATCCGATTTTAACCGAACTCGCGATTAAAAGATTCATATTTTTATTAAAAGATGTTTGCCCGGATTTTCAAATAGCGAGCAATTTAGTCGATATTAATAATATTCCGCCGAGTATTTTAGAAATTGATTTAGCGCTGAATTGGTTGGCTCTTAAAATTGGTCAAGAAATTCCTCGAGAGCAGATTCTGAGTATTTTCGACAAATTAGGTTTTAAGGTTCAAGATTGTCAAGCCGAGATTCTTCGAATAACTATTCCTTCTTGGCGAGCGACTAAAGATATTAGAACACGTGAAGATTTAGTTGAAGAAGTTTTACGTTTTTATGGTTATAGCAATATTGCATCAAAAATGCCCGTCCAAGTGTTGAGTATTCCGGCCGCGAATCAAGAGCGACAACTAGAGCGAAAAATCAAAAACGTTTTAGCTTTTAAATATGATTTAAATGAGGTTTATAACTATTCTTTTGTCGGGGAGGAACAACTCAAAAAAAATCAAATTGATTTCTCTCATTATCTTAGATTAGTTAATCCTCTTTCGGATTTCCAATCTTTACTACGTCAATCTTTAGTCCCGGGGTTATTAACAAATATTAAAACCAATCAGGCACGCAATATTAATTTAGGATTTTTTGAAATCGGTAACGTTTTTTTTGGTTCTCCCGGTGGTCTTAAAAAAGATGAAACTAATGATAGCTCTCTACCCCATCAAGAAAAACATTTAGGATTAGCTTGGTCAAGTGATGAACGCGATTTATTTAGTCATTTAAAGGGAATTGTGAAGGGGTTACTACAAACTATCACTAATTATAACTTAGAGGTTAGTTTCATTGTTATCGATAATAAACCGGGTTGGGCGGATGAGCAAATGACCGCTGGTATTATTTTTCTTGATCAAGAAATCGGTCAATTGGCCCTTTTAAATCCCATAGTGGCTAGTAATATGAATTTGAAGAAGAAAGTCGTTCTCGCGGAAATTAACTTCAGTCGGTTATTTGATTTAATTACTAAATTATCATCTTTTCGTTTTCGGGAAGCGGCCAAATATCCGGCGCTCAGTCGCGACTTAGCTTTTGTCGTTAATGATAAAATATTGTATAATGATTTAAGAAAAGATATCGCCAATTTTCATCCGTTGATTAAGGATGTGGAATTATTCGATGTTTATAACGGTAGTCGATTAACTAGTGGACAGAAGAGCTTGGCTTTCCATTTAATTTTTCAGTCAGAGGAGAAAACTTTAACTGCTGGGGAAGTTGATAAAATTCAGCAGGAATTAATTAGTCATTTAAGTCGAAAATTTGCGGCGCAATTGCGGGATTTTTAAAAGTTAACACAATTAATATAAAAATATTCTAAATATATGTTTACTACTTCGAGCGATGTTTTAAATTTAGTACTGTCCGTTTGTTTGGTCGCGCTTACTTTTTTCCTATGTTGGGCGATTTATTATTTCGTGGCCAGCGTGCAACGAATTTTTCGGTTAGTTAAACGAATTGAAGCGGGCGTGACTAAAGCGGAAGAGATCCTTGATATTGCTAAAGATAAATTAAAGAATAGTGCCGCTTATTTTATGATTTTAGGGGAGATCGCGAAAAAGGCCATGGAGTTTGTTAAAGAAAAGCGAGAGAAAAAAACGACTACCAGTAAGAAAAAATAGTTTTTGCTTAAACTGTTTAAAATTAAAAAAACTATTCTAGTTGAATAGTTTTTTTAATTGGAGGGTCGGTTATTTACTATAGCCGCAGCTCTTATCACTGCATTTTATTTCGCCGCTTTTATCAGTGACTAAAAGCGATTGGCAATGAGGGCATTTTTCTCCCGTTGGTTCGCCCCAATAAGCATTTTTACATTTCGGATAAGCACTACAAGCATAGAAAACTCCTCGGCGACTGAATTTTTTGACTATTTTCCCCTCGCCACAGGCCGGACAAGCGACTTCTTTCCCACTGCCTGACTGATTAATGTTTTTAATGTTTTTACATTTCGGATAAGCGGAACAAGCTAAAAACGGTCCGAATTTACCAGTTTTTACTTTCATAGCTGACCCGCATTTGTCACAAATTTCTCCTGCATATTTTTTTTCTAATTCCTGAGTTTTAGGATCAGCTTCTTTCTGGGCGTATTCCCCATTCTCGCCGGCTACTTTTTTTATGTTACGGCAATCTGGAAAGGCGCTGCAAGCCAAAAATTTACCGTAGCGGCCGGTTTTAACAACCATTTTAGCGCCGCATTTGTCACAAATTTCGTTTGATTGTTCTTCGGGCATAATATCGCTTTTTTTAATTTCTTCGTATTTATTAGTTAAATTGTGATGGAACCCCTCGTAAAAATCTCTGATGACCGGTTGCCATTTTTTTTCGCCCGTCGCAATAAGATCTAAATTATCTTCCATTTTAGCGGTAAAACTATAATCGACTATTTCGGGAAAATGTTTAATTAATAAATCCGTGACGACGAAGGCAATGTCACTAGGTTTTAATTTTTTATTTTCATCCCGACTGGCGTAGTTGCGAACAATAATCGTATTAATAGTCGGGGCATAAGTAGAAGGGCGGCCGATACCGTATTTTTCTAATTCTTTTACTAAGCTGGCGTCGGAATAACGGGCGGGAGGATTAGTGGTATGGACTTCGCTACGGATGGCTATTAATTCTAATTTTTGTCCTTCTGAGAGTTTTGGTAATATTTGTTCTTTAGTTTTTTCTGGCCATATTTTTAGATAGCCAGGAAAGAGTAGAGTTTGTCCATTAGCGCGGAAGATGTATTCCGTCGAGTTTTGAGTAGCGCTGACGTCGATTACTGTGGCGGCTAATTTGGCGGCTGGCATCTGGCTGGCCACCGCTCTCTGCCAGATTAGACGATATAAACGCTCTTGGTTTTTGTCTAGTTTACTACTAAGGTCCTCTGGCGTGATATTGACCTCTGTCGGACGAATAGCTTCGTGAGCTTCTTGGGCATTTTTATTTTTATTTTTAAAAGCGCGTCCACCCTCTAGAGTATAGTCTTTTCCTAGATTTTTATCTAGCCAAATTTGAGTTTCTTGAATAAATTTGGGGGAAAGATTAAGCGCGTCGGTACGCATGTAGGTAATATAGCCCTGTTCGTATAATTTTTGGGCGACTGACATCGTTTGTTTGGCGCTGAAACCCAGATGGCGGTTAGCCGATTGTTGAAGAGTCGAAGTAGTGAAAGGGGCTGATGAATTTTTATGGATTTGTTTATCTTCTATTTTTTGTATTTGATATTCAGCGGAGGACAGACTCTCTTTTAACTCCGCGGCTTGGTCTTTTTTCAGGCTAAGTTTATTGAAGGTTTTTTTATTGATTTTATAAAGGTCGGCTTGAAATACTTCCGTTTTTTTATTTTCGGCGAGGGCGGCGGATATCGTCCAGTATTCCTCGCTAATGAAATTTTTAATTTCTTTTTCTCTCTCGACAATAAGTCGAGTGGCGACGCTTTGCACTCGGCCGGCCGATAGGCCTTTAGCGACTTTTTTCCAAAGAAAAGGAGACAGCTCGTAGCCAACTAAGCGGTCTAAGATACGACGCGCTTGTTGGGCGTCGACCATATTATAGTCAATGGGACGGGGATTTTTTAAAGCGGCTAAAATTGCTCCTTTGGTTATTTCGTGAAAAGCAATCCTTTTTATTTTATCTTCTTTTAGCCCGAGAGCCTGAGCTAAATGCCAAGCAATGGCTTCTCCTTCGCGGTCTTCATCAGAGGCCAGAATTACTTCGTCGGTTTTTTTGGCTGCCGCCTTAAGAGCGGAAACTATTTTTTTTGCTTTAGTGGGGATGATATAGCGCGGGGTAAAGTCTTTTTCAATATCAATCCCCATTTCACTTTTTGGCAGATCTCGAATATGGCCGAATGAAGATTCGACCTGATATTTTTTATCTAGGAATTTACTGATAGTTTTAGCCTTGGTAGGCGATTCGACGATGATGAGGCTCATAAATTGATAATTTAATTTAAATCATAGCCGGATTCGGTATTTTTAACAAGTCCTTTAATTTCTAGCAGACTCAGGGAACTATTAACTACTGAAGTATTAAGTTTTGTTTTTTTAATAATTTCATCGGGGCAAATAGTTTCCGCCCGCTCAGACGATCGACTGATTATATTATAAATTAAGCGTTCGGTGGCGTTAGCAAATTGGTTATTTCTATTGATTGCGGTATGAGATTTCATTTCTTGTCGGTCAGGCAAATCTTTATCTTGATCGAGAGTATCTTCCAACTTAAATATTTCTAAAATATCTTGGGCTCTAGTTACTGGGCTAGCCCCCTCCTTGATTAGATTATTGGTTCCTTCGGAAGTTAAAGAAAAAATATTACCAGGAGCGGCTAAGACTTCGCGTCCCTGTTCTAAGGCATAATGAGCCGTAATAAGTGTCCCTGATCGAGCTTTAGCTTCGATGATCAAGGTAGCTTGCGTGAGGCCAGAAATCAGGCGATTGCGTCTCGGAAAATTCTGTTTTAACGGCGGCATGTCGGGCGGAAATTCGGAAATTATTGCCCCTCCTTGGGCGATAATTTGTTGAGCTAATTTCTGATTACTAGCTGGATAGATATTTCTAGAACTAAGCCCTGAGCCTAGTACGGCCGAGGTTAGCCCCTGGTAATTCAGACTAGTTTGATGGGCGAGAGTATCGGTGCCAATTGCTAAACCACTAATTATTTCGATCTTAGCTTTAATGAGCGGCGGCAAGAGCGAGTTAATTATTTTTTCCGCATAGGCGCTAGGAGTTCTCGAACCAACTACCGCTAAACGATTTTTTAGTTCAGAAGAAAGGCTGCCCTTATAATATAAAATAATAGGCGGATCGGCAATATTTTTTAAGATAGCGGGATAAGCATGATCACCTAAACCTACGTAATTAATTCCCTCTTTCTTTAAATCAGATAATTTTTGATTTAAGTCGAAGGTTCGTCGCCAATAGCAAAAATCGCTAGTTACAGATTCTTTCAATCCGGCTATTTTTAGCTCGTGGCCAGACGAGTAGAAAGCTTCTTGTAAATTAGCAAAATGATTTTTTAACTTCAGGATGGTGACCGGTCCGATAGCGGGAAAATAACTGAAGGCTAAATAGTAAATAGTATCGGAGCAATCCGGGGTCGCTTGAAGTGGCGTATTTTTATTAGCGATTATCATATAAAAATAAAATCCTCCTAAATTTTTTAGGAGGATTTTATGTTAGAGTTAGTTTTTTATATTTAATTGAGCAAAGAGGGCGGGTAATTTTTTCTGTTCTTCGGCGCTGAAAGCTTGAGTCACGAATTGGTCGGGCGGGATATTGGTCTTGAGCAGTTCGTTTTTTATGCCGAGGCGGAAGCGTTTGAATTTTTTGGTTTTTAAATAATCAATGATTGATTGGACGCCGCGGTGTCCGGCACTACTAGAGTTAGAAGCGATACGATAGTCGCCAAAATTTAAATCCAAATCATCTTGGACAACGGTTAAAACATCGTTTAAGTCTATTTCTTTTTTATTAAGAACGCCTAAGATTTTTGGTCTTAATTTATAGTAATCTAGTATTTTTTGCACACTTTGCCCGGAGTTATTCATGAAGGTAAGGGGTTTAACAAATAAAAATTCGCCCTCTTCATAGATTAGGGCCGAGAATTTTTTATTTTCCGTCCAACGGACTGGGCCGAGAATATTATCTAAAGCGAGCCAGCCGATATTATGGCGGGTGTTTTGATATTGGTTACCCGGATTACCGAGGCCGACAATAATTTTCATAGGTTTAATTATTATAGGTGGTATGTGATTTTTTGTCTTTAGTTACCTTGATCTTTATTGGTGTACCAATAAATCCGTGGCGTTCACGTAAACGGTTTTCTAAAAAACGCACATAAGAGAAATGAAGATCGTCGTCTGGTCTAATGCGAACGATAAAAGAGGGCGGGCTACTTTTTATTTGGCGGAACTCATAAATATGAGGGGCTTTTAAACCGCTACCTTTAGCCGGTTTATGGAGTTTAATAACCGCTTTCATAAATTTATCAGTTTGCGAATCACTGAGGCTTAGACGTCTTTGTTCGGCGGTGAGAATTATTAAATCTAGAATTTTTTTTACTTTTTCTCCGGTTTTAGCAGAAATAAATTGAATTGGCGCCCAGGCGACAAAAGGCAATTTATCATAGATGACTTCGGTCCATTTTTTCGTGTTACGAATTTCTATTTTATCCCATTTATTAGCAATAAAAATTAAACTTTTTTGTCGTTCCACTATTTCTTGAATAAGCTTAGCATCTTGGTGGCTAATAGGTTCGCTCAAATCGAGCACTAACAAAGCCACATCCGCTTTAGCTAGCGATTCGAGAGTCTTAAAAATTCCATATTTTTCTAACCCTTTAGTCTTTTTACCTTGTTTAGAAATCCCCGCGGTATCAATTAAAGTGATTTTTTTATTTTGGTAATTTATTTCGGTGTTTTGTGGTTCACGCGTGGTATGAGGTAATGGACTGACGATTACTCTTTCATAGCCGAGGATAGAGTTGAGGAGGGATGACTTCCCAACATTAGGTCTCCCGATAATACAGACCCGGATATTATCATCGCCTTCTTCAACTATTTTTTTCTCATTTTTTCGGTTTTTATCAATCCGGTTGACAATAGAATCTAAAAGATCGCCGGTACCCAGGCCACTTGCGGCGGAGACTATTAAGGGCTCTCCTAAACCTAATTTATTAAATTGGGCGGCTTCGCCGGCTTGTTTAAAATTATCTACTTTATTAGCCACGATGATAGTTTTTTGTTGTAAATTTTTCTGGCGTTTTAAGCCTAAAGCTAACTGTCTGTCTTCGGGCAGTAAGCCGCTTTTATTATCTAGTAAAAGGATAATGAGATCGGCTTGGTCTAAATAAGCTCTGGCTTGTTTCTGGGTTTGGCTATCAATATCTTCGGCGGTTATTCTATCCGTCTGAAGACAGCGCTTATCAATTATTCCGGCTGTATCAACTAAATTAAAGGCGCTATTAGCCCACTCGACTAGGCCTAAATTACTATCTCTCGTGGTGCCGGGGATATCAGAAACCAGAGCTTGTCTTTTTTCTGTTAGGCAATTAAAAAGCGTCGATTTGCCGACATTAGTACGTCCACAAATCGCTACTAGAGGTAATTTATTGTCTAACTGTTTATTCATATTTAATCTTTTTGATTAGCGTCACTTCCTAAGATGAGGAGAAAAGCCGGTTCAGAACTGCTAGAGTAATAAATTTTGGCCCATTCTGGCAGCTCGTTAGAAAATAGACCCTGGGTAGTCGATGTTAAAATTTTTAGAGAGTGGGCGCTAGTACTAGTCGATAAAGGATAAATTATTGTTTGAGAATAATTTCTGGTCGGCGCATTGCCGATTTTGTTGATTTGGAATTTTACTTGTTCTAAATCGACCGCTACTTTTCCGGCTAAACCGCTGACCCAAGTGCCGTTTAGGATAACTACGTTAGAATGATCTCGGATCATTTCTATTTCGGCCGGTTTATCTATTACACCGTTAACCTCAAAGATGTCTCGGACTAAATTTCTGATAGCTGCGAAATTACCGGAGCGAGGGGTCAATATATAAGCGCCATCTTCTCCCCGGCCGGAAATTAATAGGCCATCTGGAGCATCGCTTAAAACTTTATTAATAATTTGCGACCGGTCAATATCTTTAAAGAGGTCCCACAATCTTAGCATCTCCCAGGCATTTAAACTAGTGGCGACATTTTTGTTAAATTCTCCGATTAATTTACTAATCATGACGGGGTTGAGCAGCGTCTTAGTGGAAAGTAATTTGTTTTTTACAGCCTCTAAAACTAACTGTTGCCGTCGTGCTCTAGCAAAATCAGAGCCTTCCGAATTTAGAGCATGACGACTCCGGGCATATTTTAAAGCTAATGATCCGTCCATCGTTTGTTCGCCCTTTTCGATATGGAGATGCTCGTAGCGAGAATAATAATTCGGGTTATCTTCCCGGCCTAATATGGGATAAGAATAATCGTCTAGTTGATTTTCGACATTAATAGTTACGCCGCCTAGTTGATCGATAATATTAATAAATCCCTGGAAGTCGGCCCGGACATAATAATGAATAGGAATTTGTAATAATTCCGCGATTGCTCGTGCGGTTGCTTCGCTACCGCTACCGGGTAACTGTTGTTCGGCTAGAGCACTAACACTATTAATTTTTCGCCAATTGCTGACCGGCGAAACTAAATCACGAGGGATAGATATTAAAGAGACTTGTTTAGTCGATGGTTTAAGGCTGGCTAGTATTATCGTGTCGGTAAGATAAGCGCCGTCGTGTCCTTCGCCGCCAATTCCTAACAGAAGAATATTAACTCGGTCTGTTTCCTCACCGTTTATTTGTTTAGTGACGCTGGGTACTAAATGTTTTAGCCCTTTGAATAAAATATTTTCTGAGAACCATGTCGTCGCGCTTTGACTAGACATCAAGATTTTTCCGGAGAATATTAAAGCGATAGTAAGAATAGCAATAGCATAAGTCACTAATCGTTTTCGTTTTTTATTGTTTATGATTATATTCTCGTATTCATAATCCGTCTGTTTATTTTGGTAGCCGGCGGAGCGTTCATCTTCTTCTATTTTTTTTTTGAAATCTATCATAAATAAAAAACAAATTCCTAGAATAATTAGGGAGTATATTATTATGGTCGGGCTGCCCAGAATTGAACTGGGATCACACGCACCCGAAGCGTGTATAATAGCCTTTATACCACAGCCCGCTTATTCACCGTCTTCGCTTGCTTCGCTTCGTAGGCGAAGCGAGCTAAAGTTACGGCGAGTCAAGGTGGACTTGAGGGGACTCGAACCCCTTACCTCTGCAATGCGAATGCAGCGCTCTACCAGATGAGCTACAAGCCCTTGTTAATTTCCTTGTTTTTTGAGAGTGTCGGGCTGCCCGGAATCGAACCGGGGCTACATGCACCCCATGCACGCGTACTACCATTATACTACAGCCCGAACTAATAAAAAAAGGAGAATCTTCCTCGATTGTATATTAACACAAAAAATTTATTTTTCAAGGAGCCATTTTAATTATTTTTAGTATTGACACTTTTAGATTCGTGAGCTATATTGTCATTATTAGTACAAATTACAATTCTAAAATCTTAGTTTATGTCCCGGATTTACCGGGGTTGGGCATAAACACCGGCGAGCATAATAGTGTTCGACCGGGGGATAGTCTCTGCGTTAGTGGAGATTCGGCTTCCTCCGTAATCATAGGATAACCGTTGTCATAATTAATGGAGACGGTGAACAAGGTTTTTGGCTGGCCCCCCTTGGGGTCTTTTTTATTAGGGTGAGCTGAGATATACCAGAATAGGCCCGACTACTAATTTATGGATAAATTTTATTTTTACAATCGCACCAATCATTCTTGGCGAAACTATACCTGTTTCAGTCGATAATTAATATCGGCAGTTTTATTGAACCTTATTTAATAAATTTAAACTAATTATATGTCTAATAAAATAATTTTTAAGGAATCTTATCATAGTTTGCCTGATAAAGACGGCTTTTATGGCCCTTATGGCGGTCAGTTTGTCCCCGCAGAATTAATTCCCGCTTTGCGTGAAGTCGAAGCCGCTTTTAGCGAAGCTAAAAGAGACCCCTTGTTTTTAGCAGAGTATCAATCTTTATTACGTGATTATGTCGGTCGTCCTTCCCCGCTTTACTACGCGAAAAATTTAACTAAGAAGTTGGGTGGTGCTAAAATCTATTTGAAGCGAGAAGATCTTAATCATACTGGAGCTCATAAAATTAATCACTGTTTAGGCGAAACATTGTTAGCGAAGCGCTTAGGAAAGAAAAAAGTGTTGGCTGAAACCGGAGCGGGCCAGCATGGCGTGGCGCTCGCTACGGCTGCAGCCGTGATGGGACTTGAATGCGAAATTCATATGGGCGCGATTGATATTAAGAAACAGCAAGAAAATGTTAAGCGAATGAAATTATTGGGGGCCACGGTAGTCGAAGTAGAATCGGGTGGACAATCACTTAAAGACGCAGTTGATAGTGCCTTTATGACTTATATGAAAGAGTACCAAACGACTTTTTTCGCCATTGGTTCGGTCGTCGGCCCCCATCCCTACCCCTCATTAGTCGCCTATTTCCAAAGTATTGTTGGTCGGGAAGCTAAACAACAAATACTAGATAAAGAAAATCGTTTACCCGACGTTTTGATCGGTTGTGTTGGGGGCGGGTCTAATGCCCTCGGCCTATTTTACGAATTTTTAGATGAAGCGACTGTAAAGATGATTGGCGCTGAGCCGAGTGGACGAGGCCGTGGCGTTGGTGAACATGCCGCGACACTGACTTATGGCCAGCCGGGCACTTTGCATGGTATGCATACTTATTTGTTACAGGATAAAAATGGTCAGCCTCAACCGGTCCATTCTATTGCTTCCGGGTTAGATTATCCCGGGATTGGTCCAATTCATTCTTTTTTAAAAGACACGGGACGAGTTGAATATACAACAGTCAGCGATCAAGAAGCCGTAGAAGCCTTCGTTTTACTTTCTCGCTTAGAGGGGATTATCCCGGCTCTAGAAAGCGCTCATGCTATTGCTCAGGCGATCAAGACTGCCCCTAAATTAAGTTCTGACCAAATAATTATTGTTAATTTATCGGGGAGAGGTGATAAAGACCTGGATTATATTGAAGAAAAATATGGCGAAATTGCTTTTCGCTAGTATTTTCAGTACAATAAAAGTAAGAGATTAATTATTTATGCTGTTTGTATGACTACTACCAAAATTATTTTTTCTGGTATTCAGCCTAGCGGTCGCTTGAATATTGGTAATTATATCGGAGCGATTTCTCAATGGGTGAAAATGCAAAAAGAATATGATTGTATTTTTTCGATTGTCGATTATCACGCAATTACCGTTAAGCAAGATCCGACAGCATTAAGAAAACGAATTATCGAAGTCGCTAAAATTTATTTAGCGGCCGGTATTGATCCGAAAAAATCCATTATTTTCCAACAATCGGCCATTCCGGCGCATACCGAACTAGCTTGGATCTTTAATTGTTATGGAGCCTATATTGCTGACTTAAATAAGATGACTCAGTTTAAGGATAAAGCTGGCAAAAATCAGGAAGCGGTGAGCGTTGGTTTGTATGATTATCCGGTTTTAATGGCGGCTGATATATTATTGTATGATACTGATATTGTGCCGATTGGGGCGGATCAACAGCAACATGTTGAATTAACTCGCGATATTGCGCGGCGTTTTAATAAAGATTTTGGTAGTATTTTTAAAATCCCTCAGGCCGTCGCCCGTCGAGAGGGTTCGCGAATAATGTCGTTGCTTGATCCGGCCAAGAAAATGAGTAAGAGTGATGAAAATCAAAATAATTGTATCGGTTTATTAGATGATCTAGAAGCAGCGAGAAAAAAAATAATGCGCGCGATCACTGATTCAGGCGATGAGATCGACTATGATATAGAAAATAAGCCAGCTCTTTCCAATCTTTTAACAATTTATGCGGTTTTGGGCAATCGTGAAATTCCGCGCCTAGTTAAAGATTATAAAGGCAGAGGTTACGGTGATTTTAAGAAAGATTTAGCCGAAGTCGTCGCTAAATTTTTAGGAGATTTTCAGAAAAAATATGAAAATATTAGTGACGAAGAGGTTTTAGAAATATTAGAGAATGGCCGCGAGAAAGCCGAAGCCATCGCTCAGAAAAAATTAGAGGTGGTGAGAAAATTAATTGGGGTTAAATAAATTTTAAATAATAATTTTTAAATTTTATGATGCCACGGAAGTAATGGGCGGAGTGACTGAAGTTTTGTGTTATGGCACAGCAGTAATTATTGAATAAGTTTTGACCTAAGTTAAAAAAAACTAAAAAACCGCTTGCAAGCGGTTTTTTTGTATATCATGATAATGCATTTCAAGTCTAATTGGCATCAATTCGTTGTTATCTCGCGATAACCACTCCAGCGTCATGCCGGAGGCGACTATTTCTTATTTCCGAAGAAGTAAGAAATTTTCTCCCTAGAAAGGAGGTGATCCATCCACAGCTTCCGCTACGGATGCCTTGTTACGACTTCGTCCCTGTCATCAGTCTTGCCTTCGTCCCACTAATGTGAGCCTTCGGGCACTACCAACTCCCTTGACGTGACGGGCGGTGAGTACAAGACCCGAGAACGTATTCACCGTGGCATTCTGATCCACGATTACTAGCGATTCCAGCTTCATGAAGGCGGATTTCAGCCTTCAATCCGAACTGAGAAAAGTTTTTAGGGATTGGCTCCACCTCGCGGTTTGGCGTCCCTTTGTACTTCCCATTGTAGCACGTGTGTTGCCCAAGGCGTAAGAACCATGCTGATTTGACGTCATCCCACCTTCCTCCCATTTAAAACGGGCAGTCTCCCATGACATATAAAACATAGGATCAGGGTTGCGCTCGTTTCCCGACTTAACGGTACATCTCACGACACGAGCTGACGACAACCATGCAGCATCTGTCTAGCTCCCTCGAAGGCGGATCTGTTTCCAGACCTTGCAGCTAGATGTCAAGCCTTGGTGAGGTTCCTCGTTTACCGTCGAATTAAACCACATGCTCCACCGCTTGTGCGGGTCCCCGTCTATTCCTTTGAGTTTTAGCCTTGCGGCCGTACTCCCCAGGCGGGATACTTAACGTGTTAACTTAAAATAGCAGCACTGGCAGGGTCGATACTGCCAATGCTTAGTATCCATCGTTTACGGCGTGGACTACTGGGGTATCTAATCCCATTCGCTCCCCACGCTTTCGTCCACTGAGTGTCAGAACTGTCCTAGCAAACTGCCTTCGCATTTGGTGTTCTTGCTGATATTAATGGATTTAACCCCTACACCAGCAATTCCGTTTGCCTCTTCCAGTCTCAAGTTTAGCCATCTCTCCCGCTGACTCGAGGTTGAGCCTCGAGATTTAACAGGAGATGCGATAAACCACCTACGGACGCTTTACGCCCAATAAATCCGGATAACGCTTGGGGCCCTCGTATTACCGCTGCTGCTGGCACGAGGTTAGCAGCCCCTTATTCATCTGGTACCGTCATGTTTTCGTCCCAGATAAAAGTATTTTACACCCCGAAGGGCTTCTTCATACACGCGGCGTCGCTCCTTCAGGCTTTCGCCCATTGAGGAAGATTCTTGACTGCAGCCTCCCGTAGGAGTCTGGGCAGTGTCTCAGTCCCAGTGAGTGGGGCCATGCTCTCGCACCCCATACCCGTCGTCGCCTTGGTGAGCTATTACCTCACCAACTAGCTGATAGGCCATAGGCTCCTCTCTAAGCGCCGGAGCTTTAATTAAAAGGCTTAAGCCCTTTAATACTATCGAGTATTATTCTCGCTTTCGCAAGGTTATCCTCGTCTTAGAGGTAGATTGCCAATGTGTTACTCTCCCGTTTGCCATGTCTGTATTGCTACAGGCATTCGACTTGCATGCCTTAGACACGCCGCCAGCGTTCATCCTGAGCCAGGATCAAACTCTCTGAAATTTGATTGACTCTAATTGAAAACTTGCGTTTTCGTATATGATTCCGTTTAAAAAACGGACAAAATTTTTTTTTCGAATTGATGCCAATTAGCATCAAAATTTAACCATCACCATGATTGTGTTTATTGATTTTTTAAGGTGCCAAAATAGACAGAAAAAAACAGAGATATAAAACATATCTTGCTTTTATGAAACTATTTTGTTTTATTTTTAATAAATTCATTTTATATTAATCTAATTTCCTTGTCAAGAGGTAAAATAAGCGGTTAATTTTGAGTCGGAGTCGGCTTTAGCCGCTTAATATTTTAATGCTATAATGTTTATGATGAGTTTAGTATGATATTGAAGCATTTTTTGTTTTATCATTATGGTTTTTAGTTCTACAATATTCATTTTTTTATTTCTACCGATTTTTCTGGCTTTGTACTATCTTACGCCCGGTCGTTTTAAGAATTTATTTATTTTGATTGGTGGTTATTTTTTTTATTCTTGGGGTGCTCCCCGTTTTGCCTTTTTATTATTGGGGACTATTACCGCTGATTATTTAGTGAGCTTACTTATATTTGAATTGAAGTTTGGACGGTTAGCCGGTAGACAGCTATATGGGGTTAGTTTAAATTATTTAGTTAAATTGGCCCCAAAAATTCTTTTTATTATTTCGATTTTAATGAATTTGGGGTTGTTAGCTTATTTTAAATACAGTAATTTTTTTGTGGATCAGTTTAATACTCTACTAAGTGGATTTGGTTTCTCAGCAATTGCCTGGTCGCCAGTTCTCTTGCCGATTGGGATATCTTTTACTATTTTTCAAGAACTGAGTTATATTTTTGAAGTTTATCGGGGGAACCTTAGGCCGGCGCGTAGCTTAATAGATTTTGCCGCCTATCTTATGCTCTTTCCTCACGTTATTGCCGGTCCGATTGTTCGCTACAGCGATATTGCCGAAGAATTAAAATCACGTCGCCATTCTTTAGAAAATTTAAGTTATGGCGTTTATCGTTTCTCTTTAGGATTAGGTAAAAAAGTTTTGTTGGCTAATTCTTTAGGCGAATTTGCCGATCGGATTTTTAATTTATCGGCGGTCGCTCCCTTGCCTTTGGTTTATGCTTGGCTGGGTATTATTGGTTATGCTTTACAAATTTATTTTGATTTTTCTGGTTATTCGGATATGGCCATCGGTCTCGCTCGTTTATTAGGCTTTCACTTTAAAGAAAATTTTAATTATCCTTATATTTCACAAAATATTACGGAGTTTTGGCGCCGCTGGCATATTTCTTTATCAACTTGGATGCGAGAATATTTGTATATTCCTTTGGGCGGAAATAGAATCTCTACTACTCGGACTTATATTAATCTTTGGTTGGTTTTTTTGCTCTCGGGGTTATGGCATGGCGCTAATTGGAATTTTATAATTTGGGGGGCGATTCATGGCTTATTTTTAACGATTGATCGTTTGTTCTGGTTGAAAATAAGTAGTCGTCTGAACAGGGGAATAAATATTTTTTTAACTTTTTTAGCTATTAATTTAAGTTGGGTATTTTTTAGAATAGAAGATCTGTCTTTAGCCTGGCGTTATTTAAGAAGTTTATTTAATTTTTCAGCCTTTAGACTAACAGAGATAGTTAGTAGTTTAGATTTATATAGTCACCGGCAATTATTTATTTTTATTTTAGCTATTTTTGTAAGTTTTTTCCCCGCCACTAAGTTATTTGAACGTTTAGTTGATAAATTAACCCATCGTTTTATTTCTGAGCAATTAATAGTTAAGTATTTTTTTAGTTTTCTAATTTTACTCCTTTCCCTGATGTCTTTAACTAATTCGCAGTTTAACCCTTTTATCTATTTTCGTTTTTAAAAATTTACGGCCATGTCTAAATATATTAAAATTATTTTCTTAACCGCCTTCTTTTTTCTGATTAGTTTGCCGTTCGTACAGACGTTATGGCCGTTTTTGCCGGAGACATCCTTAAACGGAGTAGTGTTCGAAGACAAGGTTTTTAATTTTTCTTGGTCGAGTTGGTTCACTGGTGATTTCCAAAAATATTTTGACGAGTGGTTGGGTAATCATCTAGGACTACGCGCTTATTTTGTTAAAACTGACAATCAATTGAATTTTTCTTTGTTTCAAGAAATAAGTCAGAAGACTAATGCTCCGATTGTTATCGGGAGAAATAATCAGTTGTATGAAAAAGGATATATCGATGATTATGAGTCTCCTGAGATTATGGCGCCTGGAGATATTGAAAATAAAGTAAAAAATATAAAAGTATTACAGAATTTAGTCGAGTCTCGAGGAAAAAAGTTTATGGTTTTGCTCAGCCCGAGTAAGGCGGCCATTTATCCAGAATATTTGCCGCTTGGTGTTACGAAGTATCAGGGTGATAAATTAACGAATTATAATATTTATCGCGATTTATTAGATAAATATAAAGTGTCTTATTTTGACAGTCATGTTTATCTATCGAGCCTTAAACAATCTAGCCCCTATGTTCTTTTCGCCAAAGGGGGTATTCATTGGAATTATTTGGGCGCCTGCTTAGTTTCTGCCCAGTTATTTTATAATTTAGATGAAAGTGATCCAAATTGGCCTCAGATTTCTTGCACTGATATAGAAATTTTACAGTCGGCGCGTAAAGAAGACAGAGATTTAGCCGATTTAATAAATATTTGGCAAGAAGAAATATTTTATGAACCACTACCCTACCCTCGGCCACGAATAATTAATAACTCTACTTATCGTCCCCGGCTACTTATCGTCGGGGGGAGTTTTATTTGGAATATACTGCGTGTTGTTAAAGAAGCTAAAATTATTGGCGATTCAAATTTTTATTATTACTTTAGCAAAAATTCTCAATATCCCGCCAATACTTTTTTGCCTTTAGATAAAGGAGCTTTAAATATTAAGGAAATTATTGAAGATCATGATGTGGTTATTTTAGAGTCTAATGAAGCGGGTTTAAAAGATATTGGGTTTGGTTTTATTGAAATGGCCATCTCTCAATTCAAATAGTTTTTCATTTTCATCTTTGACTTTTTGCTTATTTTAAGCTATAAAACATATATAATAATCTCACCTAATAAAAGATAATTTTTTAAATACTAAAATGCGTATTAAATTCCATCGCGTCGAACGTAAAGAAGCGCCTAGTTTTCGGGCTAATAATCAGATCCGCGTTCCTGAAGTTTTTTTGATTGACGAGAATAATGAAGCAATCGGTAAATTGACTACTATTCAAGCGATCGCGATGGCCGAAGAAGCGGGCCTCGATTTAGTGGAAGTTAATCCTAAGGCGGAACCGCCGGTGGTTAAGATTGTTAATCTCGGTCAATTAAAGTATGAGCGTGAAAAACAAGCTCATAAGCAGAAAATGCAGCAAAAGAAGACTGAAACCAAGAATATTCGTTTGTCTTTCCGAATCAGTGAGCACGACCGAGAAATGAGACAAATTCAAGCGGGAAAATTTTTATCTAAAGATAATAAAATTAAAATAGAGCTTATTTTAAGAGGGCGCGAGCGTCAATATCCGCAAAAAGCGGCTGAAATAGTTAGAAATTTTGCCGCTAAGTTGCAGACTAACCCTGATTTTAATATTGAAATTGAACAACCCTTGACAAATCAGGGCGGAAGATTTACTATGATATTGATCAATAAGAAATAAAGTAATAAACTCCAATCAGGTATTAACCTGTTTTTTAATCTGGAAATCTACTAACTAGCGAGGAGACGATCAAGGGGGAATTAATTTTCTCAATAGGGCGGTTAGTATTAGCCAAAAGAATATGCCAAAAATTAAGACTCATCAAGCTACAGTAAAACGTTTTAAGAAGACTGGAAAAAATAAATTGACCCAGAGAAAAGCCGGTCAGGATCATTTTAATTCTCGGGAAACGGGGAACACTACCAGAAAGAAACGTTTAGATATCTCAACTACTAAAACTTTAGAAAAAACCATTAAATTTTTAACACCTTATAATTAGAATATAGAATTGAAAAATTGTTTACAGTGCTAAATTGATTTTTCAGTCTTTCAATAATTTAATCCTATGCCTAGAGTAAAGCGTGGAATGATCCATGTCAAAAGAAGAAAGAACATCCTGAAAGATGTTAAGGGTTATAAATGGGGTCGCAAAAAATTAATTAAATTAGCAAAAACCGCTCGGACTAAAGCAGGGGCGCATGCCTATACTGATCGTCGTAAGAAAAAAAGAACTATGCGTGGTTTATGGCAAATTAAGATAAATGCTTTTGTCCGTAATCATGACTTGTCTTACTCACGCTTTATTGATCTCTTAAAGAAAAATAAGGTAGAAATTGATCGAAAAATATTAGCGGATTTGGCGGTAAAAGATAAAGAGGTTTTAGCGGCTTTAATCGCTACTATCAAGAAATAATCTTATGATTTTTTGGGTTAAAATTACTCAAGCCGTGGTTGCTATCTTATTAATGCTGGCTATTTTAATGCAGAATCGCGGTACCGGTCTTGGTAATGTTTTTGGTGGTTCCGGCGGAGTATATTTAACTAAACGCGGTTTGGAAAAAAAGCTTTTTATTGCCACTATTATTTTAGCGCTTATTTTTTTACTCTTATCTTTAGGCGTTTTCTTCATAAAATTTTAAAATTTTGTGGGCCTAATCTCAATTAAAACTACTTCTTTATGGAAGCAGCTGAGGAATACTTGGTCTTTTTTACGTTTTCGTAAAAAGCCGGCGGTTGATCAGGAGGATTTAGATAAAAGGTTGATTTACGATCTTTCTTCACGTAAAATTCCCAGCCCGCGCCAGATAAAACACCTCAATAAATTTTTAAATCCTCGAGAATTTTTAATTGTGAAAATTTGTTTATTGGTAGTAATAATTAATGCCGCCTATTTAGTTTTTGTTCTTATTAGTAAGCATATTCAATATTCGCCACTGCCGGGCGGAGTATATAGCGAAGGGGTGGTTGCTTATCCTAAAAATATTAATCCGTTATATGCCGTCAATCGTGATGTTGATAGCGATATCAGTCGTTTGGTATACTCTAGTTTATTTCAGTATGATAATCTTGGTCGCTTGGTTAATGATTTAGCGGGTAGCGTTAGTATTAGCGCCAATAATTTAGACTATTCAGTTAAAATTAAAAAAAATGTGAAATGGCATAATGGTTCTAAACTAACCATTGAGGACGTCTTATTTACTTTTGACTTGATTAAGAACCCTGATTTCCGTTCCCCGCTACGTTTAGCGCTGACTAAGGTCGAGGCGATAAAAGTAGATGATAGTACTATTAAATTTAGTTTGTCTGAGCCCTATGCTCCGTTTTTAGAACTTTTGACTTTTGGTATCATGCCTAAGAGTTTATGGGAAAATACTAGTCCGGGTGCCGCCGTTTTATCGGATTTAAATTTAAAACCAGTCGGTTCTGGACCTTTTAAGTTTAAATCATTAGTTAAAAATACCAGCGGTGATTTGAAGGAATATTATTTGGAGGCGAGTAAAGATTATTACGGGCGAGTTCCTTATATTAGCGGCATTAATTTTAAATTTTTTACTGATTATCCTGAGGCCATTAAAGCTTTAAACGATAATAAAATAATGGGTTTGAACTATTTACCTTTTGATTTTCGTAAAGATTTATTAGCTAAAGACTCCTTATTTTTTCATGAACTAATTCAACCGCGAATTGTTTCTTTATTTTTTAATAATACTAAGAATAAGGCCTTGGCCGACAAAGAGATCCGAGTGGCTTTAGCGAAAGCGATTAATAAAGATCAGATTATTAATGACGTTTTTAATAATACATACCAAGTAGCCGATGGCCCGATCTTAAAACAAAATTTTGCTTATAACGACGCTTTGACAGTTTACGGCTATTCCGCGCTTGAAGCGGCTGCCATTATTTCTAAGAAACCATTAGCCGCTATTTTAACTGTCGTTGACACGGGGAGTAATATGTTAGTGGCCGAAGAGATCAAGGATTTCTGGGAAAAAATTGGCGTTAAAATAAGTCTGCAAGTAATTTCAGCTGAAGAAGCGGCTAATATAATTAAAGATCGTAATTTTGAAATTTTATTATATGGGGAATTTGTCGGAGGCGATCCTGATGTCTATGCTTTTTGGCATTCCAGTCAGATTGGTTCCCGTGGTTTAAATTTAGCTAATTATAATAATCCGGCTGTTGATAAGTTATTATCAGAGGCGAGGGCACTTACTGATTTAGATTCTAGAATTAGTCGTTATAAAAAATTTCAAGAAATAATTACCAATGATTTGCCAGTGATATTTTTATATTCACCGGCTTATCCATATATCCAAAGCTCTAAACTCCAAGGATTTTCCGGAACAATGATCGTCAATCCGGCGGATCGTTTTAGCGGAGTAAGTGATTGGTATCTAAAAACTAAGAAAAAAATAATCTGGTAAGAGCTTTATTTTAGAGTTTCTTAACGCTAGATTTATATAACTCAAAAAATTTAATAATTAAAAAAATGTTAGTAAAACAACAGAATGTTTCGACGGCTTTGCCTCGAAAAAATTTTTCTAATCGTCCACCGCGGCGTAATGAGCCGGGGCGAGGGTCAGAATCACGAACTATTATAAAATCTCGGCCAGCCTCTTCAGCGAAACCGTATCATCCTAATTTTTCTCCTAATCCCTCGGTCTTTTCGGGCGGTTCCAGTTTAAAGATTTGTCCGCTGGGTGGGCAGGAAGAAGTTGGACGTAATTGTACGGTCTTTGAGTATGATAATGATATTATTATTCTCGATATGGGTTTGCAGTTTGCCGATGAAGACATGCCCGGGATTGATTATATTATACCCAACGTGGCTTCTTTACGAGGTAAAGAAAAAAATATTCGGGGTGTTATTTTTAGCCATGGCCATCTTGACCATATCGGGGCTGCGCCAATTTTATTAGAACAATTAGGCAATCCGCCGATTATTGGTCGCCAGTTAACCTTAGCGATGATTAAACATCGACAAGAAGACTATAAACGCGGCACAACCAAGAATTTAAAAACAATTGTTATTAACTCCATTGATCAGAAAATTAGTTTAGGAAAATTTCAAATTAGTTTCTTTAAAGTTGAACACTCTATTATTGACGCGGTTGGAGTAATTATTCAAACTCCACACGGCACCATCATTCATCCCGGTGACTGGATGATTGAAGGCGATCCGATGGAGGGCGGAGTTGTCGGCTATGAAGAATTGGCCAAACTTCCCTCACCCCGGATTTTAATGCTAGAAAGCCTGGGCGTGGCCTACTCTAAAGAAAGAGTCCCCATTAAAACTAGCCAAGGTAATCTGGAAAAATTAATTAGTGAAGCTCCAGGACGCGTAATTATTGGCACTTTTGCTTCTCAATTAGAACGGGTTACTAGTTTGTTAGAATATTCTGAAAAAATTGGTAAAAAAGTAATTTTGGATGGTTATGGCATGAAGATGAATGTGAAGATTGCTCAGGAATTAGGTTATATCCCAGCTCATAAACATACCCTGATTCCGGTTGAAGAGATTAGTAAATATCCCGAAAACAAAATTGTGGTTATTTGCACCGGCGCTCAGGGGGAATCCAACGCGGTGTTTTCACGAATTGTTAATGGTAATCATCGCTACATTAATATTAAAAAATCGGATGTGGTTATTTTTTCCTCTTCCGTTATTCCAGGCAATGAACGTTCTGTCCAGAAAGTTAAAGATCAGATTTATCGTTTAAGCGACCACGTTATTCATAGCAGTATTATGGATGTCCATTCCGGCGGCCATGCCAACGTGGATGATATTAAAACCATCTTAAAGCAAATTAAACCAGATTATTTTTTACCGGTATACGCCAATCATTATATGTTGGTGGAAGCTAAAAAATTAGCACTGCGTGAAGGTTTCCGAGCAGATCAAATTTTTGTGCTGGATAACGGTAATATTATAAAATTTCAAAAAGGCCGCCAACCTGCAGTTTTAAAGGAGAAAGCTAACACTGACTACGTGATGGTTGATGGACTTGGTATCGGTGATGTTTCGGAAATTGTTTTGAGAGATAGAAGGATGATGGCTGACGATGGAATGATTGTGGTAATTGCGACTATCGATGCCAAGACGGGGGCCATTATTGGTAATCCGGATTTGATTTCTCGAGGCTTTGTTCACATGAAAGAGAATCGAGATTTAATTGAGAAAACGCGGACGAGAGTTAAGACAATCGTTAAAGACAAGAATCCTATGACTCCCGCTGACGATGATTATATAAAGAATAAAATAAGAAATGATATTGGTCAGTTTTTATTTAATTCGACGAAACGTCGCCCTATGGTTTTGCCGGTTGTCATTAGAGTGTAAATTTTTAGGGTTTTATAAAAAAAGACTGTTTTGAACAGTCTTTTTTGTTTGTTGAGAAATTGTGGATAACTCTATTGACAAGTATATATACTTATGATATATTGAATAGTTCTCTACAGGATATTAAAAGACCAGTTTAAACGGGTCAGGCACGACAAGCATGGGGATTTTCTTGCTAGGATTTTTCCGGCTTTACGGCTCGAAAGTGCCTAGAAGAAATTTTCTTGCCTACCCGTTTAAGTTGGTCTTTTTTTATTCAAAAGCGCGATCACGTCCGACGATTACGTTAACTTGATTTTTTAAAACACTTAATTCTACGGGAGTATCTATTTCCATAACCCCGTCAATTAATAGTTTATTCTCCGGGTTAGAAATTTTTATCTTATCTATTTTTAAAACACTTTCGTCTCTTTTTCTGGTTTTAATATAAATATCCAGTAGACCGTCGTGAGGGTTAGATTTTAGTAGATTTAGGGCGGGGCCGCTCAGTAGATTGATAATTTTAATTTCGCCCTTTTCTTGAACTTCTAAAGAATAATCTTTAATTTTTAACACGGTATTAAGGCTTTGGATACTGGCTTGATTTAAAAAATAATATTTACCGGCTAAGCCTAAATCGATTTGTTCAATGCGTCTGGCTAGAAGGATATTACAAGCGTCCATTTCATTTTTGACACCGAAAGAGGCGGCGATAGAATTATCATCACCGACTGGTATTATTCCTAGTAAAGTCTTTTTTTGAAAGTCGCCGTATATATCCGTGTCGATAATGGCGCCAATAATTTTATTAATTGTTTGATTGTCTCCGACAGCAATAATTGTTTTAGCGCCTAGTTTTACTTCGTTTTGTACAGCTCCTTTAATATTTTTTATGCCGCTGAGTCGGATGATTTTGCCATTAAGGCCAAGGTCAGTAAGGCGTATTTCAATTCGGTTAATGATCTTATTGTATTTTCCTTTATCTAAGAAATCGTCGTAAATATAGACGTGCATAGTATAATTAACTAGTCTTTATTTTTCGCTAGGACTGTCTTCCGGTTTATTTTTTATATTTTGTTTATGTTCTTCGGAGAGCATTAATAGTTGGCCGTTGATGGTAGCGCCTTTTTCTACCGATATTTCTCCATATTGCAAATCACCAAATATTTTTGCAGTGCCACCAATTGCTAAATAATTTTTGCCTTTAATATTTCCACGGACTTCCCCGTTTACTATAACATCTTTGGCTTCAATACTAGCAACTATTTTAGCTTTATCGCCTATAAAAATACTAGCGTCCGTTTTGAGCGATCCCTCGAGCGCTCCTTCGATAATAATATTCCCCTGCCCCTGGAAATTCCCCTTTACCTTAATAGAAGCGCCGATTATAGTTTCGGCATCTTTTATTTTTTCTAACCGGCTGTCTTTACTAAACATATAGTTAATTTTAAGTAAAAATAAACAAAATAAGAGAAATCTGTTTTTATTTTAGTCTAATCCTCACCCTTTGTCAAAGATTTTTATTATTAGATTGTAAAAAAAATTATATTGTTATAATATATGTCTAGCCGCTTGATCTGTTTTTAGACTTATTAATCTAGGCGATCTGTTTGTGCTATGTCCTCGTAGTTCAATGGATAGAACGAGAATCTCCTAAGTTCTAAATCCAGGTTCGATTCCTGGCGGGGACACATTTTTATTGCAATTTTATATTTATTTTGTCAATTATTTGACGTATATATAAAAAAATGGTGTTTTGTTACTTGACTTTTATTTTATATATATTATTATAGTTTATAGCTTATATTATTGTATTTTTGACGTTTCTTTATACTGATAGTATTTATTAGTCTAATGTTCTTCATAGAACAATTTTATATTTATTGATAGAATGTTCCTCAAAGAACATTTTTATAAAGGGCCATTAGCTCAGTTGGCTAGAGCGCTTCCATGGCATGGAAGAGGTCAAGGGTTCAAGTCCCTTATGGTCCACTAAATAAAAAATCTCGTACAAGCGAGATTTTTTTAAAAAGAATGCAATGTCACGTTGCTATTTTTAAAAATAAAAGTTATACATATTTAACTATAGTTGTATATAAGTTATTCAGATTAAAAAATAAAAAAACCAGTTTTTAACTAACTGGCTTTTAAAAAAGATCTAACTCTTTTTTTGTACGGTTAAATAGCCTTTCCGATGTTTTATATATAGCGTAAATAAGTAGTACTGTCGTTATAAGCAATAATAAATAATAAGGTAGGTTATATTTATTTGCTAGTTGCAAGACTATCAAGAGCGGAGCAATTATTTTTGCGCTACTATAGAAATCGCCCGATATCACTTTAAAAATTATTGGCGGTATAAACCAGATCCAAAATTTTGTAGTGATAAAGGTTATGGTTATTGTTAAAATACTTTGTTTTTTCATTCTACAATCCTTCTGGTAAGTTGATACTAATATTATTAATTTATTATTATATTTTGTCAATGCCATGAATTGATAATTTTATATTAACATAGCGATACTTTAAGTCTACTAAAACTTAGACTTTTTGATATAATTTAGCTAATATTAGTTATATTATTTATATATAATTATTGTGGAAAAAGTGTTAGTATAGATATATTATTGCTAATATTATTTCATTTTTTATTAAGTAATTGAAGTTATTTTTTAGTTTGCTTTAAAATCAAAATATATTTATAATTGAATTAGTTTGATAATCTTATGTGTTTATTTTATATAAAGCTTAATAATTTAATCTATAATAAAAATCAGTTAACTTTATGTATGATCTAATAATTATTGGTTCCGGTCCGGCCGGAATGACAGCGGGTATTTATGCTGCTCGTCGTGAGATGAAAACTTTAATTATCGGCAGGGAAGTCGGAGGACAGTTAGTTTGGGCTAGTGAAATTGAGAATTATCCGGGTTTTAATAAAATTAATGCCTTTGAATTGATTGACAAGATTAAACAGCAGACTTTAGGTTGTGGTGTTGAGTTTAAAGATGATGAGGTTAAAAGGATTGAAAAGACAGTTCGCGGAACATTTTTACTTTATACTGGTCGCGAATCTTTTGAGGCTAAAGCAGTGATAGTAGCTATAGGTCTTTCGCCGCGTCGTTTGGCTGTTCCCGGAGAGGTGGAATTTAACGGCCGAGGAGTATCGTATTGTGCTAATTGTGATGGACCATTTTTTAAGAATAAAATAGTAGCGGTTATCGGTGGCGGAAATTCCGCTTTAGATGCGGCCGAAGTTATGTCTAAAATAGGCAGCCAAGTTTATCTCATTCATTATAATGATAAGTTAAAGGCTTTTGAGGCCCTTTTAGAAGAGGTTAAGTCTAAATCCAATATTAGTATATTATTGAATACAACAATTAAGAGTATCGAGGGTAAGGATAAGGTCGAAAAGATTAAAGTTTTAAATAGCTTGACTAATACTGTAACTGAAATATCACTTGATGGTGTTTTTATCGAAGTAGGGCGTATTGCTAGCACAGATTTAATCGCGGATTTAGCTGATAGAGATCAAAAAAATCAAATTCTCGCTAATAGTAAAGGAGAAACTAAAACCCCGGGTTTATTTGCCGCTGGAGATGTTACGGACTGTGAGTTTAAACAGCTTACTATTGCTATGGGGCAAGCGACTACGGCCGCCTTGAGTGCTTATCAATATTTACAGTTAAATAAATTTTAACTGATAGCCAAGAATCTCTATAATTTGTTATAATAAAGTAAAGGCTTTCTGTTAAGATTGTTTTTGTTAAGCTTATTTTTATTATGACACCCAAAAAAATAAATTTAGTAGCGGCGGATATGGGTTATGGTCATCAGCGAGCCGCTTATCCTCTTTTAGATTTGGCCGGCGGCGAAATTATTACTATTAATAATTATTTAGGTATACCGGATTGGGAAAAAAGATATTGGTTAAAAACTTTAGGTTCTTATGAGCGATTATCGCGTTTTAAAAAAGTGCCGATTTTAGGCTCGCTTATTTTTTCGGTGATGGATTTTTTTCAAAAAATTCCGCCTTTATATCCTTTTCGAGATTTGTCTAAAATAACTATTCAGCAGAGATATTTTTTTAGAGCAATAAAAAAGGGTTTGGGACGGGATTTAATAGAACGTTTACAGCCGAGTGGCTTACCCTTAGTTACTACTTTTTTCGTGGCCGCTTATGTGGCGGAATACTATAATTATGCGGGCGATATTTATTGTGTGGTTTGCGATACCGATGCTTCGAGAGCCTGGGCGCCGCTACATCCTCAAAGTAGCCGAACTAAATTTTTAGTGCCTAGTGAAAAAGTTAAGGATCGCCTGTTGATGTACGGAGTTCGTGAGAATAATATTATAATATCCGGTTTCCCCTTGCCTAAAGAAAATATTGGCTCTCTCCAGGAATTATTAAAAGTTGATTTAGCACGCCGAGTGGCTATTTTAGATAGAGGGGGCAGTTATCAGGAACATTATGCCCCCTTATTAAAAGATTTGGCCTCTGGATTAGTTAGTGATAATACGAAGATTTTAGCTATTACTTACGCCGTTGGTGGTGCGGGGGCCCAAAAAGAGATTGGTTCGGTAATTTTAAATCAGTTAGCCAGTCAGATTAAAAATAAAAAAATCCATTTGAATTTAGTCGCTGGTAATCGTTTAGAGATTAAAAATTATTTTGAATCGGAAGCCCAAGCGGTTGGCTTAAAAATAGGGTTAGGGTTGGATATTATTTTTGCGCCTGATAAACTAGATTATTTTAAAAAATTTAATACTTGTTTACGACGCACGGATATTTTATGGACTAAACCCTCGGAGCTTTCTTTTTATTGCGCTTTGGGTTTGCCGATTATTATTTCGCCACCCGTTGGTTCTCAAGAAGAGTTTAATAAGGATTGGTTACTGTCTATTGGCGCTGGCTTAGACGTCCCGGCCCCGGAATATATTAATGAGTGGTTGCCTGATTTATTAGAGAGTGGTCGCTTGGCTCACGCCGCGGTTGATGGATTTTTGAATGCGGAGTCTCAAGGTACTTATAAGATTGAAAAATTGTTAGGTCAATTATAATTTATGTCTTGGATTTTTATTGCTCTTAGCGCTTATTTAATTTTAGCTTTTGCTAATTTATTAGATAAATTTTTAGTCGATCAGGTGGTTAAAAGTTCCCGTGCCTACGCTTTTATTGTTTGTGTCTTTGGTTTGCTAGTTTTTTTGTTGGCGCCTTGGTTTTTAAGTTGGCCAGGTTGGGGGTTATTTTTTGGCGATCTGATGGCGGGGGCAATTTTTGCTTTAGCTATTTGGTTTTTATTTGAAGCTTTATATCGTGGCGAAGCGTCTCGGATATTAATATTAGTCGGCGGTTTAACGCCGGTTTTTTCTATTCTATTTTCTCTGTTATTTTTTAAAGAACATTTTTCAGCCTGGCAGTTTTTAGGCTTTCTGTTTTTGTTGATAGGGATATTAATTGTCGCTTTTTTACCAGTCCAGCGGAGTTATGCGAGTCGAGTATTTAATAAATTACGATTGACTCAAGAAATAAAAATTGGCGGTTTTGGTTTCGCCGTATTAGCGGCTTTAGCCTATTCGACGTATTTTCTGAGTACTAAATTTTTATATAGTACGCAACCGTTTCTAAGTGTCTTTATGTGGAATCGTTTAGGAGCGGCTTTACTAGTAATACTTTTTTTGATATCAAAGTCGGAGCGCCGAATAATTATAAGTCAGTTTTATAAGAGCGCCTCTCGTCGGAACCAGGTTTTGGTTTTTTTTAATCAATTACTTGGCTCCCTGGGTTTCCTTTTGCAAAATTACGCTATTTTTTTAGGTTCCGTCGCCTTAGTCAATGCTTTGCAGGGGGCGCAATATGCTTTTTTATTGATTATCGGTACCGGGTTGGCCCTTTTATCACCTAAGTTATTGAAAGAAACTTTTTCCTGGCCAGTCTTTTTCAAAAAATTGAGCGCCGTAGTGATTATTGGGTTAGGACTGTATTGTATAATTAATTAATATGTTAAAAGATATTCAGTTAAAAAATATTCAGAGAATAAAAAATTTTTTTAAATTTTGGCCAATAACGGGGTTTATTTTTTTTATTTTGTTGATTTATTTTTTTAAACTAGCCAGTAACTATCCACTGGCGCAGGATTTAAAGCATCGCTCAGATTTTTTTGGGGTAACTTTTTCTACTAAGTTTTGTTCGGAAATAGGCCTAGACTGGAAAGAAGTATATTCGGCTATTTTAGACGATCTGCAGGTGAAAGAAATTAGGTTGCCGATTTATTGGGATGAAATTGAAAAGGTAAGGGATAATTATGATTTTTCACAGTATGATTATATTATTAGGGAGGGCGCTAAGCGTAATGTCCGTTTTATTGTAAATATTGGTTGGCGTCTACCGCGCTGGCCAGAATGTCATGCTCCTCAATGGGCTCAGAAAAAAAGTTTGGCGGCTACTCAAGCCAGGGCGCTAAGTATGTTGGGACAGGTTGTGAGTCATTATAAAAATGAAGCGGCAATTATTTCTTGGCAGTTGGAAAATGAACCGTTTTTTGATGCCTTTGGCGTTTGTCCGGCCGGTGATGAAGATTTTTTTAAGCGGGAATTTGATTTAGTTAAACAATTAGATAGCCGGCCAATTATAGTTTCCGCTACGGGGGAATTAAGTTATTGGCGCCAAGAAGCTAAATATGCGGATATATTCGGTAGTACAGTCTATCGCGTTGTTTGGAGTTCTAAATTAGGTTATCTGCGTTATCCAATCCCGGCCTGGTTTTATCAATTTAAAGCTTATTTGGCGGGAATTAAGCCGGATAAACGTCTCGTTATTGAGCTACAAGCTGAGCCTTGGGTACCTAACGGGAATATTATTTATTTGTCGCCGGCAGAAATTAAAAAATCATTTAGTTTGTCACAATTTAAAGCTAACTTGCAGTACGCCATTAATATTAATTTTCAGAAAACTTATTTATGGGGCGTAGAATGGTGGTATTATCAATATAAAAATGGTGATAAAAGTTATTGGGAGTTAGCGAGGGGAATTTTTAAGTAATTTTTATGTTATCAATCATTATCCCTACTTTAAATGAAGAAAAATATTTGCCTCGATTACTCGCCTCTATTCGAGCCCAAAATTTTTTAGACTACGAAATTATTGTTTCTGACGGAGGATCTTTAGACAAAACTAAACAGATTGCTTTGGATAATAATTGTTTATTTATAACGGACACCGAACATCATCATCCCGCTTGGCAAAGGAATAATGGCGCGGCGGTGGCTCAGGGAGATATTTTATTATTTTTGGATGCCGATTCCGTTTTGCCAGAAAATTTTTTAGCTAAATCTTTAAAAGAATTTATTGCTTTAGATTTAATAGGCGCCGCTTTTTATATTCGTTTTAATCCTAGTAAAACCCATTACTATATTTATTCTACTCTTTTTAATATTTTTTCCAGGGCGCGACAATATTTTTCTCCGGTAGGAGCCGGCGCCGCTATATTAGCAAAAAAATCCGGGCATGAAGCGATTAAGGGGTTTGATGTCGGAATTTATGTAGCGGAAGATTTTGATTATTGTAATCGTCTAGCGACTCAAGGAAAATTTCGAATGATTAGCTCTAGCCGTATTCTGTTTTCAGCGCGACGGCTAGAGAAAGAGGGAGAGCTTAAGTTATGTTTTAAATGGTTCAGTATGGGTATTTTTACTTTATTTAATATTAAGATTAAGAAGAAAATTGTTAAGTATGATTTTGGTAAATATTAAAGATGATAGTTATTCGTTATAGCAAAAATAGGCTTTTAAGCCTATTTTTGTTTGAGGTCAGTGGAGCGGGCAAGCGGAATCGAACCGCCATCTTCAGCTTGGAAGGCTGACATAATAACCACTATACGATACCCGCCTAATTAATTAATCTCGATCAGTCTCTTTAACCAGATGCTTGATTATAATATAAAAAAATATCCGGTAAGTCAATTATTATTTGGTATCTTTAATCGCGGCGACAAAGCCAAATCCAAGTAACATAATGATGGATAGTAGTAGAAACAAGTAGTTAAGAGGGAAGAACATCAGGGTAATTATCGCTAAGCAAGAGCCCAGGACATAAGCTAAAGGGGTGGCGGTGCGGAAAATATTAATACAAGCAACATTTTCGGCGTCTACTATTTTGAAAAAGTAGGTTTCTTTCATCGCTTCTACTAAAGCCGCGCCGACGCGACTGGCAAATAATACGATTGTCCAGAGCCAAATGTCCGCCGTTTTAATATAATAAAATAAAAATAGAGAAATTATTAAAATTAGGAATCCCCCAAATAATATTTCCTTTTCCCCGATATATTTATCAGCCAGTATGCCAGCCGGTATTTCTAAGACGAGAAAGGGGATGAGCATTACGGAAAATATTGGCCCTAAAACTGTCCAGCTCATTCCCATGTTTTGTATTAAATAGAGGGGAACGTATAGAACGGCCGAACTGTAAAATAATTGGATTAAAATAGAAATAAAAAAAATGCCCCGTAAATTTTTATTACCCCACATTTTTTTGAAAGTGATCATCAAATTTTCTTTTTTATATTTAATTTTATCTTTAAGCTGGCGGCCTTGGCGCAGAAGAATAAAAAAGAAGGGAAGGCTGAGAGCGGCGGCAATTAAAAAAGAAAGAGAATAATTACCTTTGCCGATGAGATAAGTCGTTAGAGCGGGAGATAAAATCCAACCCGCGTTGATGAAGGTAAAATAAATAGTCCTTGTTCGACCGGTCGAGTTATTGGCGGAGAAACTTTCTACTAAGATATCCATGTTTATCCAAATAAGATTCGAACTAACCGAAAAAAGAACGATGGAAATTAAAGCAAAGATGGAGTTATCGGCGATGCTTAAGCCGAGAAGAGCGGTAGTGTGGAGAATGAGAATTACTTGAGTGAGAAAATAATTACTGAGTTTTTCGATTAATTTAGGGAAAAAGAGAATAGCGAGAACACTGAGCCCATTAGCGAGAACAAAAAATAAACTAGCGACGGAGACGCTGACAAATTCCCCTAGGAAATTTGATTGAATATAGGCGGGTAAGGCGCTCGAAATCGCCAGCAATAGACCCAAAAAGTATAGAGTGCTTAACTGTTTTTTATTTTTTTTAACAGTTTTCTTTTGTTTTAGCATGGTTTTTGAAATATAATAATAAAAAGATAGATAGTAAAATTAAGATTAAGCTGATTATTTGGGGCCAACGTATCCCGAGAATGAGAGGGGTTTCGTCTAAACGGATAAATTCGAGAGTAAACCTCAATATAGAATATAATATCATATATAAAGCAGTTGACCAAACAAAAAAAAGTTTATTCAAGCGGTGCTTTTTTATCATTTTTAGGTTTGAATAGATGAGGATTATACTGATAATGAGACAACCTAAACTTTCGTAGAGAAAAGTCGGGTGAAAGTAATTATAGTTTAAGTAGTCTAGAGGGCGGTTCACTAAATCAATAGGGATTCCCCAAGGGAGACTGGTTGGTTGGCCGAATATTTCCTGATTAAAATAGTTTCCCCAACGACCGAAAGCTTGGGCGAGGGCTAAGCCAGGGACTAACAAGGAACTTAATTTCCAAAAATTAATTTTTTGACGATAGGCAAAAATTAGGGTGACGATCGTTCCGGCAATGATAGCGCCGTGGATGGCTAGCCCCCCTTCCCAAACTTTAACCATCTGGGCGGGATGGTTGAGATAATAAGGCAGCTGCAAGCCGATATCATATAGCCTGGCTCCTACTAACCCCCAAATTATTAGCCAGAATCCGAGATCAAAGAGTTTGTCTTTGTTGAGTTGGTAATATTTATTAAGATAAAAAATTAGAGCCAAGGCCGCTAGGATTCCTAACACCATAAATAGACCATACCAATGGATTCTAAGAAAGCCACTAGAGAAAATTAAGGCTTGGGGATGAAAATTATGTAGTAAGTTAAACATATTTTAATTTTAGCAGATTAGCCCTGGGGCTAGCAAACAAAATAGAGGCCAGTTGCCTCTATTTTTTAGTGCGGACGGAGAGACTCGAACTCTCAAGAGTTGCCCCGCTTGGTCCTAAGCCAAGTGCGTCTACCAGTTTCGCCACGTCCGCAATTTTTCTTATTTATTTTTACCCTATCAATCTATTCTATCTTAAACAATTATTTTTATAAAGTAAAGTTTGTGTTATAATTCACTTAGGAAATTAAATTAAAATAATTTTTATGTTTAATCAAAAGTTGCTTTATTTTTTTAAGGAATTATCACTTAAAGACGTCCCGGTTGTTGGCGGGAAAAATGCTTCGCTCGGTGAAATGTATAGTCATTTAAGTAAGCAGGGGATTAAAGTCCCGAATGGTTTTGCAACCAGTGCCGCCGCTTATCGATACTTTTTAGAATCGACTGGTCTTAAACAAAAAATAAGGAAGATTCTGTCTGGTTTGGATAAAAGGGATGTTAAGGATTTGGCTAAGCGGGGAGCGGCGATCAGAAAATTAATTATTTCTACCGAATTGCCACTTAATTTACAACAGGCAGTCGCTCAAGCTTATCAAAAGCTCTCTCGTGAATATAAAACTAAAAATTTAGCGGTCGCTGTTCGCTCCAGTGCGACGGCTGAAGATTTGCCAGATGCCTCTTTCGCCGGACAACAGGAAACTTTTTTAAATGTAAGCGGCGAGCGAGATTTATTATTAGCGGTGAGAAAATGCGTGGCTTCTTTATTCACCGATCGGGCGATTTCCTACCGAGTTGATAAAAAATTTAATCATTTCTCTATTGCTTTATCAGTGGGTGTTCAAAAAATGGTGCGCTCAGATTTAGGTTCATCTGGCGTCATGTTTACTATTGATACAGAATCTGGCTTCAAAAACGTTGTTTTAATCAACTCCATTTTTGGTTTAGGGGAGAATATTGTCCAGGGGCACGTTACGCCTGATGAATTTTATTTTTTTAAGCCAACTAAGGCTATTATTTCTCGGAGTTTAAGCCGGAAAAATATTAAAATGGTTTATAACTTAAAAGGAAAGACGCCTGTTAAAAATGTGCCGGTTACTCCTAGTGAACAATTAAAGCCCTCTTTAAGCGATAAGCAGGTTGTTCGGCTCGCTCAGTGGGGAATGTTGATTGAGGAACATTACAAGCGGCCGATGGATATTGAATTTGCGGTTGATGGGCAGACCCAAGATATCTATATTATTCAGGCTCGTCCAGAAACTGTTCAGAGCCAGAGAAATTATCAATTTATTGAAAGTTATCACTTAGAGAAGAAAGGAAAGGTAATTATCACCGGCCAAAGCGTTGGCAGTAAAATAGCTTCGGGGGCAGCTAATCGTTTAATAAGTGTTAAGGATATTAGTAAATTTAAAGCGGGCCAAATTTTAGTAACGGATATGACTGATCCAGACTGGGAGCCGATTATGAAAATTGCTTCGGCTATCGTAACGGATAAAGGCGGCCGGACTTGTCATGCGGCTATTATTTCTAGAGAATTAGGTATTCCCTGTGTAGTGGGGACGGGGAGAGCTTCATTAAAAATAAAAAGTGGACAATTAGTCACAGTAGATTGCTCCGGCGGTGAGGAGGCTATAGTTTATGAGGGTAAGCTGCCTTTTCAAATTAAAAAAACCGATATTAAAGGTTTTAAAAAACCTAAAACCAAAATAATGATGAATATTGCTGAGCCCGATTTAGCTTTCACTAATTCTTTTATCCCTAATGATGGCGTCGGTTTAGCTCGTTTAGAGTTTATTATTAATAGTTATATTAAAATTCATCCCTTAGCCCTGATTAATTATCAGCGTTTAACTGATCAGAAAGTAAAAAAAGAAATTGCTAATTTAACGGTTGGTTATCAAGATAAGTCTCAATATTTTGTTGATCGTTTAGTACAGGGCGTGGCGACTATTGCCGCCGCTTATTATCCGAAAGATGTTATTTTGCGTTTAAGTGATTTCAAGACGAACGAATATGCTAATTTGATTGGCGGAAAAGCTTATGAGCCGCTAGAATCAAACCCGATGATTGGTTGGCGCGGCGCTAGTCGGTATTATTCTCCCCAGTTTTTACCGGCCTTTGAGTTAGAATGCCGAGCTATTAAAAAGGTGCGAGAGGATATGGGTCTTAAAAATTTGAAGATTATGGTACCTTTTTGTCGAACCATTGAAGAGGGCAAAAAAGTTCAGGAAATAATGGCGCAAAATGGTTTACGACGCGGCCATAATGGTTTAGAGATTTATGTCATGGCGGAAATTCCTTCTAATATTATCTTGGCGGAGAAATTTTGTCAGATTTTTGATGGTTTTTCTATTGGCTCTAACGATTTGACGCAGTTAACTTTAGGAATAGATCGTGATTCAGGTGGTCTACTAGGTGTGGCCGGCGTCGCTAATGAGAAAAATGAAGCGGTTAAGGAATTAATTCACCAATTAATTAAAACGGCTAAAAAATATCGTCGTAAAGTAGGAATTTGTGGCCAGGGCCCGAGCGATTTTCCCGACTTCGCTGAATTTTTAGTGGCCGAGGGAATTGATAGTCTGTCCTTAAATCCGGATACGGTTATTGCTACTACTTTAGCAATTGTTAAGAAAGAAAAAGAATTGAGGCGAAGCCGGGGAATTCTTAATTTATTTTTTTAGGTTATTAGCAAGCGAACGTTTACTTAATCAAAATACCCTCGGTTTTTAGGCCGAGGGTATTTTGTGATTTAAAAATTATTAATTTATTCTAGAACCTGTATTTGCGCCGTTTTAACGCCGAAATTAATTGCATCTTGGTGATTTTTCATCCAAACGTCTAAACGATTACTATGTCTTTTGTTCATTCTGTCGCGGACCACAAAAACTTTATCGCCAAATAACTCTGGTATTTTTATTTTAGTACCGAATTTCAAGAAGTTAGCGGCGACCGTGTCTTCTTGATTATTTTTACAAAGATTAAATCCGTTAGCAGTTGTACAAGGGTCGCTATCGGTTTGGGCTACTTCCGAGTTATAAGCCGTTATTACATGAGTGCTGACCCTAATTATTTTTGGTTCAGGCGCCGTTTTGGGCGTGGCGTCGTTTTTTATATCGACTATGTCGCTAGGAGTGTCTTTAATAATATTGTCTTCAGCTTTGTTCGGGACTGCGTTAGTTAGCCCTTCGGCTGGTAGAAGCGACTTTGTTAGTTGGTCAGTGATAATCAGTTCAGAATTATCGGCATTAGCCGTCGCGACCGCTGTAGCGGCTAAAACTGGGGTATAAAAGAGGACAAATTGAAAGAGACAGGCAATTATTACTAATAAAATGATATTCTGCCTACTACTGAGAGGCACTATTTCCTCCTGTATTATTTTAAGAATCTTCATATATTACGTATTAGCTAAATTAAAAAACCCCTACTCTATCATAATGAAAATACATGATATTAAAGCAGGGATTTTCTTGACTAATCAGTTTAGCACTTCCTTTGTTATTAGTCAATAGTAGCTGGGGATTGTTTGGGGATAAGATTATTGACAGTATTTATTAATCATGTTAGTATAAATCATCGAATCAAAATGAATTATAGATAATATAATTAGTTTTTTAATAATAATAAATATCAATTAATCTTTAGGAGATCTAAAATGAAAAAGTTCAGTTTATTGTCCGTGTTTGTTGCCTTGTTAGCATTTTTTTCCATCGGTTGTTCCTCTACCCCGCTATCTTATATGGGTTTCGGTCAAAAAAGTTCGGGGGATATTCAAAAGACAATCGATATTTTGACTCAAGAGATTAATAATTACGAGTCAAAAATCAAAAAATTGCGTGTAGAGGAGGGAGAGTTGCAAGAGCTGGCTGATAGAGACTCAGTTCTCGGTAATAAAGTATTGGTAAATCGGGCTGGGATTATAATTAGCGAAAATGATTCGCTAGTTCGTTTCTATCAGACAAAAGTAGGAGAGCTAACGGAGAAAATCAACTCTCTACTAACTCAATCTACGATGGAGGATGATTATGTACGCCTAACAGGGGATAATCCTAGCGAAATTGCTGGAGCGTACATGAACATTAAATATTTAAGCCAGGGGAATCGCCAAGATTCTTTAATTGGGATTATCGAAAATGCTAATCCTAATGTTGAGACTTTGTCGGTTGAGGTAAGTAACTCATTCGGGTTTCATGTTTATTTTATCCTTGATAATAAGGATAATCGTAAGAGTCCGGAATTTGTTTTACCAACGCCTGGTTGGTATACGATTACCTGTCGAACTCAGGGGCGCTATGAGGGGCAGTCTAGATCGCTGTCTATGAAGGTGGCGCCAGGAGTCAATTATTATGACGGAGGGAAAAAGTATGCCCTTAAGGCGACTTTGCGCCCTTAAAAATGGCTCTCTAAAAATTTCGTTCTTTTAAAAAAGGCTGTCATTAATCCGACAGCCTTTTTATTATTTAGAATATAATAAGTCGTTTTTTAACCGGGGGCTAGAGTCCCCATGTTTTCCGCCCCGGTACTGCTAAATGGTAGGTAATAGATGACGAAATAGGTAATAGCATAAGCTGATATTACAATGATTAGTCCGATGATTGCTGTTCTAATAGTTTCGGTAGCTTTTTGTACTTGTTCTTCGTTACCGCCAGCAGTCATTAAACGAAAACCGCTGATAATCATTAAAATAATGAAGACAGTCCCTAAAAATCCTAAAACGATTTGAATTATTAGAGCGAGTACATCGCCTAAAGACATATCACCAAAATTGGCGCTATGAGCGGTTTGGGTGGTTAGACCGCCGAGAAGGGCAGTATTATTTAATATTCCGCCGCTGGTTTGGGCCTCGACTAAATTAACAGAGAAAAAGAAGAGAAAGAGGAATAAACAAGTTGTGATTATCTTTTTCATATGTATTATTTTTTCAAAATTAAGGCTTCGAATATAAACCGCCACATCGCCCAGGCGGCAATGGCTACGGCTAAGCCGATTAGGGCTTGTTTAATAGTCTCTTTAGCTTTTTCGACTTTTTCTTCGCTGCCGTTAGCTGTCATCCAGTGGTAGCCGGCGATAATTATTAAGATAATAAAAGTTATACCTAAAAAGTTTATAAAAGCGCCTACTACTGTCCCAATGATTATTGGCGTCGAAGCTATAGCGGGGTTAGTTTCGTAACCGCCCTGGCCAGCGACGTTAGTAAGCCTGTTTAAAAGAGTATCGGATTTTGGATCAGCTGCTTTAGCCGACCAAGTTAACAAGAAGCTTCCTATAGTGACGGCGATAGATGATAGAGATAAGATTTTTTTTCTCATAAATAGTCTATTTTACCAAAGTTTTTAATACTGTGCTAAATCCGGAACTCATAGCGTAAGCCACAAGGACTATGACTAGGCCGATTAGCAGATTACGAATTACTTCTTGAGATTTTTTTACCTTTTCTTCATTGCCGGCCGCTTGCATCCAATCATTACCGGCTAAGAACATTAAAACTAGGAATATCATGCCTAAAACAGACAGGACTAATTGGATTACTTTAGCTAAAGTAGAGTTTAAGTCGCGGTTAGTATCATAACTTGAGGTAGCCGCATTAGTGATATTGCTAGTAAAATCTTGTTTTTTGTCAGGAGTAATTAGGTTAGCTCTACTAGAATAGGCGGGATATAATATAAATATGAACGTTATTATAATTAGTGAGAGCAGTGTCTTTTTCATAGCGATATTAATGGGTAGTTGGTTTAAATATTAGGCCACTGGCGATAAAAGATCCTATTTTTAATTAAAATATTTAATAATAAAGTAGCTGATTACATAAGCTGATAGAGTAACAATAAATCCGATTAAGGCATTCATAATAATACCATTAGCCTTTTTTACCTTTTCTGCGTTATCACGAGCCGTCATCCACATCAAGCCGCCATAGAGGAGTAGGCCGAAGAAGGCGATTGCTATTAAACCTAAAAAAACATAAATTACCTGGCTCATTATTCCGTTTATGGTGGTGGCGGCGGCGGTTTCATATCCGGCGTTATCGGCCGTATTTTTTAAGCCGCTTTTTTCTATAAAATCATAAGATCCGGCCGCATAGACGCTAGCACTACTTAAGATAAAAAGCAGCGCGCCAACTATAATATAATTTTTATTTTTTAGTTTGAACATCGGTTATTTAATAACTTCTTGTCCTAAGAATGAAGTGAGGGCATAAGCCGCAAAGACTATAATAATGCCGATAACAGAGTTAATTATGAGATCCTTCGCTTTAGTAACCAGTTGTTCATTGCCGTTAGAAGTCATCCACATTAGACCGGCATAAATCATTAACCCTAAAAATAAGACACCGACGAAAGATAAGATAACTCCGATAATTTGTCCGGTTTTTGTACTTAAAAAATTAGTATAGTCTTTTCCTAAACTACCCTGAAAGGCGCCGACTTTGCCGGCCGTGTCATTAAGACCGTAACTAGGATCGGTTTGGGCGCTCACTGTTATTGTCCCAAAAATTAACGCGCTCCAAATAAATAGCAATAGCAAAAAAATTGGTTTTTTCATAGTGTTATTCACTGTCCTGGAAACAATAATTTGCATTCAGGACAGTGATCCCCATTGTTTAATGAGAATCACTTTTTATATTCTTAATTAGCTACGGCTGAATTAAGAGAGTTGATAACAAAATTGGCGATGCCCCAAGAAGCCATTATAATAACTAATCCGATAACGCCAGCGCCTAAAAGTTGTCTAGCTTCACCAGTCTTTTCTTCATTGCCTCCGGCTGTCATCCATTTGAAACCGCCTAATAAGATGATGCAAACAGCAATCACGCCCAAGAATCCAAGAGCGACATTAATCACTCTACCGATAATTGTTCGAGGATCACTATTAGTTAAAGAGCCGCCTAGGCCGTTACTGACCTGGTTTAAACCTGGGTCAAATTCTACAGCGTGAGCCGGCACTACTAATAAAGGAAGAGCGAGCAAAGAAATAATTGCTAAAGATATAAGATGCTTAGAGATTTTTTTCATATTTCACCACCTTTCTAGTTTTAAAAAATTTTATAGTTTAATTTTAGCATATTAATTTAAACAAGACAAATATATTTAGCTATGCTAAAATATCTATATCTGGCTGTTATTAGCTAATTTTTATGGGTAAATTTTTAAAGATTGTCAATTTTCGTTATATTTTTTGGTTTTTCTTGTATTTTTTTATTTTTTGTCTTTTACTAAGAAATTCTTTTGGTTATTTAGACCCAGATTTTGGCTGGCACTTAAAAGTCGGTCAAGATATTGCTCGCACCGCTCTCGTACCTCAGAACAATAATTTTAATTATAGTTTTACTGGGGATTGGGTCGACCATGAATGGCTAAGTAATTTTCTAACTTTTTTAGTTTACGAAAAAAGCGGATATATTGTTTTATCAATAGCTTTCGCCTTATTAGTAATTTTTACTTTAATAATATTAAATTTTTTCGTAGGTTCGTTACGGGCTCCTAATACCTTTTTTTTAATTAGTGTTTTTCAAACTTTTGGCATCGTTGCTTCTTTACCGCATTTAGGCGTTAGGATACAAGAAATAGCTTTGTTATTTTTATTATTATTGCTTATTATTTTGCAGAGTTATACTCAAAAGAGGCGTTTATATATCTTATTATTTTTACCCTGGTTTATTTATCTTTGGGCTTGCTTACATGCTAGTTTTTTAATTGCGTTATTTTTATTAGGTGCTTGGTTATTCATTAAGAATATCGAGGCGCTAATTTGGCGATATTGGCCGAAAGTCTGGCTGGATTCCGCCGGCGTTTTATCAGCTAAAGAATTATTAAGCGCGACAGGAATATTTTTTTTATCGTTTGTCGTTACTTGGTTTACTCCGTATAAATTAGGTCTTTATTCTTTTTTAAAGGGTTATGGGAATACCGCTTATCAGTCCTATATTCAAGAATGGCTTTCTCAATTTTTCTTCCCTTTTTATTACGGTCAGCTCTTTTATTTAGCTTTAGTCGCCTTAGCCTTGTTGTTATATTTATATTATGCCTTAGCGCGCCGGAAATATTTTAAAATTAATTTATGGAATTTATTTGTAGTTATTTTGTTTATTGTCTTAAGCTTTAAATCTCGTCGTCATTTTCCCTTAATGTTTATCGCTAGTTTTCCTTTCGTGGTGGAGGTATATGGGGTTTTATTGGGTTCGTTTGTCAGAACCCGCTTAAATTATTGGTTAAAATTATTTCTGTTCGCTTGCTTATTGTTAGCGGCCACGACTCAGTTGCTCCAAACAAAAATTACTAATGATCCTTTTTTATCTTTTTGTAACGATTATCCTTGTTCGGCCGTTAAGTTTTTACAGGCGCGGCCTGATTATTATTCGCAGCGGCTATTTAATAGTTATGCTTGGGGGGGCTATTTTATTTGGGTTGACTCCCGCCGCTCATTATTTATTGACGGCCGTTTACCCCAAGTAGAGTTAGCAGGGCAGACCTATTTAGAAGAGTATTTAGATTTTTTTAGGCAAGAGATTGATATCAGAGCTAAGCTAAAAAATTATCAGATCGCTTTAGTTTTAATCCCCACTAAAGATAAGGAGATCAAGGCCGAGAATTGGGAAAAAATAATTTTTGGGATTAAAGAAGAAGACTTGCGTAGCCGTAATTATTTAAGGGAATATTTAGAGTCGTCCCCTGATTGGTCAACCCTATTTAAAGATGACGTTAGTACTATTTATGTTAAAAAATAAACGCGTATTTTTTTTAATTTTTTGGTCATTGATTTTGTTATTATTAGTTATTTTGCATTTTTTTTCTAATCGTTTCGATTCTGATAATGGATTATTTTTGAGCGGCGCTTGGGGCTTATTCAACGGTCAAGAGATTTATCAAGATTTTTTTGCTTTCACGGCTCCCGGAACTTTTTATATGATTTGGATAATTTGGCAATTATGGGGGGTTAGTTATATAACGGTTTTGATAATTTCTATCTTGTCTTTATTTTTATCGACTATTTTAGTTTTTAAGTTAGCGCAAATGCTTAGTAACCGAGCCGCTTATTTGGCGGCCGGTCTATTTGTTTGTTCGACTATTTATTGGCCGATAATGACCTCTCATAATTATGTTTTACTTTTTGTTTTCGGCGCCATTTATTTATTTATTAAGGGGTTTTTAGTGGCTAGTCGGTGGCGGATATTGTTAAGTGCTCTTTTGTCGGGAATAGCCATTATTTTTCTGCAAACGATTGGCTTGGCACTAACTTTCTTTTTATTTTTTTGGCTTTTATTTTTTTATTTTAAGGACCGAACGCTAAAAACGGTATTAATTTGGTTTTTACCTCTAGCGGCAGGGCCGGTCAGTCTTTTATTCTTTAAATGGTCACCTGTTTTATTGTTTAAATATCTTATTGAATTTCCCTTTTTTCAATATACTAAAACTTTAGACAATAATTATTTAATTTGGTTGACGCTTCTTGGCATATTAATATTTAGCTGGCTGAGGACTAGCCGCCGGAATATTTTAGTGTTAAATTTTTTATTTTATATTCAAGCTGGCCTTCTATTAACTACTTATTCTCTGCCGGACTATTACCATATATCTTTTATTATCGCTCCCTTTTTGATAATCTTCTCTTTTTTATTTTTAGAAGGCTGGCAAAAAGCGAGTTGGTGGCCGCTTAATCGACTCGGTTTACTGGTTAGTTTCACGACGACTATGGTAGCTTTTGTTTTACTAATAAACTTTTATAATATTATTGCCCCATTAGTTTATTCGCGCGAACAGCAACCCGATGATTTTATTACTTTTCTTAAAAGTAATTGTCATAGTCGTTTTATTTATGCTGGCCCGTTTTTGCCCTTTATTTATTTAGAGACCAGAAAGTTATCGGCTTCGTCTTTCCATTGGCTGATTACGAACCACCATACCGCTGAACAATTTTTGCAAACGAGCCAAGAAATTAGAAAGAATGACCCCGACTGTGCGGTCTTGTATTATCGGGGGGTAGAGAAGTATCATTATAATCAGGATAATGTGGTTGATAATTATATTAAACAAAATTATCAGCCAGTGGCCAGTTTTTATGGCGCCGTTGTTTTATTTAAGAAATAAGAGATTAGCTTGAGTTATATGTTAGTTGATTTTTGTTTGCCGATAAAAAATGAGGAGCTTATTCTAAAAAATAGTTTGGATAAATTATTGATTTATTGCCGCCAGTCTAATTTTCCCTTTATTTGGCGAATAATTGGCGTCCTTAACGGCTCGACGGATTCGTCGCGATTAATTTTGACCGATTTTAAGTTACGTTTTCCACAAGAGCTAGATTTTATGGAGATAAAAGAACCGGGGCGTGGGGGAGCGTTAAAACAATATTGGTCGACTAGTCCGGCGGATCTTTTAGTTTATATGGACGCTGATTTAGCCGTATCGTTAGATAATATTTTTGGTCTGGTTGATCCTTTAATTAAGAATAAACAAGATTTAGCAGTCGGTTCGCGTTTTGTGTCAGGCGCAGAAACTAAAAGATCTTTAGGCCGAGAAGTAATTTCTCGGGCTTATAGCTTCTTATCGCGAATAATACTTAATCAGGATATTACTGATTTACAATGCGGTTTTAAAGCTATTCGTCGGGAGACTTTTTTGAAGATTCGGCCGTTTTTGCGAGATAATTATTGGTTTTTTGACACCGAGTTGGTAGTGTTATCGCAATTTTTAGGTTATCGGGTTAAAGAAGTCCCGGTTAATTGGCAAGAAAATAGATTTGGTCGCCGCCAGAGTAAAGTAAAATTGTTTCGGGATAGTCTAATTTTTTTAAAGAATCTCTTATCTTTTAGGCGGCGGCTTAAAAAAATTAGAAAATGTCGGGATAATGCTTAAGCGTGTAAACTCCGGTCGGCTGATCAATCATAATTACAATAAGATCTAGCCGAGCGGTTTCTAAGTTATAGTGTTTCGTCAAACAAAAAGTTGTTAAAGCTCGTTTTAGATTATTTATTTGTTGATGACCGAGATTATTATCAAACCGGCTGGCGCTGGTTTTTTGTCGAGTTTTGACTTCTACGAATATCAAGTTATTTTTATATTTACTGATGATATCTAATTCTAAACGACCGAGACGATAATTTTTAGCAATAATTTCGTATCCTTGTTGTTTTAAATATTTTTCTGCTAGTAATTCTCCTTGTTGACCAATTTGTTTTTTGTTATTCATAAAGACAAAAAAGCCCCGGACGAGGCTTTGTTTGGTTAAGAGTAATTTTAGACTAGAATTTTTTTAAGGCAAGTATTTTTTTAATTCTTTTTCTTTTTCTATTTGTTGTTTAGCTCGGGGGATGGTTTTTAATTTTTTAAAGATGAAGATTAACCAAATTAACATAAGAAGAGCCCAAATAGCGAACCAGAAGCGAGCCGCGAAGAAGGGGATTAGCTCATAATTGGAAAAAAAGATGAATAAGCCGATAAGAGTATTAGTGAGGCTAAAATTATAAAAGCTATTTAAAGTCCCCCGGTATAATCCGCCGCGTCGTTTAGTAAAGGCTAAAATTATGGTTATTAGAAGTAAAGCGATAATTGAGGAATCAAAGATTTTTTCGGCCAAAGGGGTTAACGGTTCCGGACGAAGATTAAACCAATAGTTTAAGGTTAGAAAAATTTTCATATAGTGTCTTTTGAATATTTATTTATTATAACTTAATCAGGATTAAGCCGTAATGGTATGGTCCGGCTTCGAATTCTTCTAGCACGCTAAGGCCGATTTTAGGAATGGCTGTTTTTAGTGCTTCAAGTTTGACGCGTCTATCTTTACTGGGGCCGAAAGGCAAGTCACTGTTTTTCCATTCCATAATTAGTAATTTCCCTCCTCTTTTTAAGAGGCGGATAGCTTCCCGAAGAATTTCTATTTTTTTGTCTGATTGGTGAAGAATATTGACTAATAAAGCGCTATCTAAACTACTCGTTTCTATTTTAGTGGCTTTAAATATTTCTAAATTGCTCCAAATCGGAGTAATTTGTGGTAGGTTCTCTTTTTTTGCCTCTCGGCCGATTTCTTCTAGCGTAGATTTTAAGATATCAACAGCGTAAACCTTGCCGTAGCGGCCGGTTAGGTGGGCTAAGGGAAAGACGAAAAAGCCGAAATTTCCACAGCCTAACTCAGCAACTTTTTGACCCTCCTCTACGCCTATTTTACTCAAAATAGCTTCAATGTCAAATAGGGCGGTTCTTTTAATGCGATTCATATTTATTCAGCTAATATTTCTCTAGTAATTATTTGGGCTTGGCTATATTTTTTTTGGGCGCTGATTATTATAGTGTTGAGCCCCTTTTTAAGATTAACCGTCTGAGAAAAAGAGCCATTTTGGTCGCTTAAAACAATTTGGTTATTAATCTTTATTTCTGATTCCGCTTCGGTTTGCCCGCTAACTAAAATAGATTTATTTTTAGTGAGAGTATTTTTTTCCGGTTGATAAATTATTAATTTTGGCGGCGTGACTATTTTTTGGAAATAAAATATGAGATATAAAAAACAAATTAGGATGCCGCCGACGATCAGGATATTTTTAATTATTTGGGGAAATATTATAAAACTATTTTTTTTGACTATTTTTTGAGAAAAAGGATTGTCGTTGCTGGCGGGGGCGTGACCAGTTTTTTGTTGATCATTTATTCCTTTCGTCTCTACTTTTAAAAAATTGATATATTTTTTTAAAAATTTTCGTCCGTATAAACCGCTTGGTAATTTATCAAAATTTTCTTCTTCCATGGCGGATAAATATTCTTTTCTGATATTTAGTTTTTGGGCTATTTCTTCTAGTCCTAAATTTTTATATTGTCTGGCTCTCCTCAGTTGTTCGCCGATAGTCTCTTCGAGCGGCAGTTTTTTAGGAATAAAAATTGGCATTTTTTATGGATTTAACTATTTGTTGAATAATTTCGGGATTACTTAATTTTCAGTAAACCACCATCCCAGGAAAGCCCGATCGCCTTAAGGGCAGTTTGGATAATTAAATAACTAGCAAAAACAATTATTAATCCGATGACGGCTGCGACTAGGATATTTTGAGCGGTTTTTATTTTTTCTGACGAGCCAGAAGAAATGAGAAACATAAAACCGCCGTAAACAAACATCACTAGAGCCAAAGAACCAACTATGCCTAAAATCATTTGGGATATTCTGATCGCTAAAAGAGTAAAATCATTAAGTTGATAATTGCCTGATTGGTAAGCCGAAGCCGTGGGGTCTATTATAGAAGCAGGGGTTCCGGTCGCCGCTTGGGCCGGCCAGATCAAGCAGATATTAAAAATGAATATTAGGCCTAGTAGCCGGCTGGTAATTTTTAGTAAGTTTTTGTTCATAAATATTAAAGAGATTAATCGATAGTCTGTTGAATTTTAGCTGCAGTCATGTTAATAATATTTTGAATTTGATCAGCCGTACTCTTAGCGATAGTGTCGATCATTTCTTTTAGAGCCTCTTCGGCCGCTTGAGCATTACGTCCTCGGTACCAACTTTTAGCGGTGAGAACCTGCTCAGTAAATACTTTAGTTTCGTCATTACTATTTGAAGTAATAAGCGCTCTTAAAGCCGTAGGGTAATTGGTTACCTGGAGGTAGCTTTTAGCTTGTTCTTGTTTAGTCATAAATTGGATAAAATCCCAGGCCTCGTTTTGATGAGGGCTTTTTTTAGCCACGGTTTCTACCCAATAATTGGCGAAATTAATATTAGTTGGAGGATTGCCTTCAATTTGCGGTAACTTTGCTATTGAAAAATTTAATTTAGGCGCGCGCGCTTTAATGGTCGGTAAATTGTATGAGTAGCCGAACATAATAGCGAGGTTGCCATTAATAAACATATCTAAAGAGTTCGGTAACTCACTATTCCAAGAATAAGATTCTTTGAGTGGATTAGTAAAGTCGGTATAGAAACGAACCGCCTCTAAACCCGGGTTATAGCTCAGATCTTTGCTGTCGGCCGGAATTTGGTTAAAAGTAACTTGATTGTCAATCATCATGTCAGCCCCATTTTGTACCATTAAAACTGAGATAATATCGCTGAAACGCTGGATATTCGTACTGCCGCCTAAAGCGACTCCCGCCTGAATTAAGCCTTTTTTAGGATCTTGTCTAGTTAATTTTTTAACATCTTGTAGAAATTCATTATTCCAATATTGTGGTATTTGGCTAATACCGGCGTCGTTGAGTAAATCTTTATTATAGAACATGGCTAGAGTATCGACTGATAAGGGAAGGCCGTAAATTTTATCATCATCGAGAACTACATCATGTCCGACTACGTCGACAAAATTGTCTTTTAATTCTTTCAAGGATAAGCTGCGATTAGTTCTTAACTCAGAGCTGACTTCTTTTTTAATAGTGCCGGTCATGACCGGATAGACCAGAGTAGTACTTTCGGGTAGTGGCGCTAATTTATTTTGGTACTTTTTTATCCAAGTATTATTAATAGAGAATATATCAGGTCCCCGGTCTTCGGCTAGAGCATTCAGGAGAGCTGTTTCATATTCTTCGTAGCGTAGTTTATGGTATTCGATAGTAATATAGGGATGTAAAACTTTATATCTTTTAATAATTTCTTGAAAGGCGTCTTCGTCATCAAACACTCGCCAATAAGTCAGGGTAATCGGTTTCATAGCATCCTGAGTTTTTTGATCGACTGACTTACAGCCTAAACCAGCATTTAGCAAAAAAACGACTAGCAGTAATAAAATACTTATTTTTTTATACATATTATTTTTTACTATCAATGTTTTCATTATAACAAAAAATAAGCATTATTCCAATTTAATCCGGTATTGTAGGGCCTCGGCTAAATGTCTAGTCAGAATTCTTTTTTCGATTTCAAGGTCAGCGATCGTTAGAGCTAGTTTAATTATTTTAAAGTAAGCCCGGGCGGATAAATTTAGTGGCGCGGCGGCTTGAGCGAGCAAGCGCCGGCCGGCACCGTCTAAGGGACAGAAATCTTTGATGAGCGAGCTAGGTAGTTCGGAATTACTAAGAAATGGTAGATTTTTAAAACGTTCGGTCTGTCTTAAAGTAGCTCTCTCTACTCTCTTTTGGATTATAACGGATGTTTCTTGGCTAGCTTTGACGGTTAGTTCGTCTAGACTAAGACGAGGCATGGCCACGTGGAGATCTAAACGATCCATAATTGGACCGGAAAGTCGTCGCCGATATTTATTAATTTGTTGTGGCCCGCAGCGGCAAGTTTGATTCCTATCACCCAAATAACCGCAGGGACAGGGATTCATCGCCGCTAGTAAGATGAATTTAGCTGGAAATTTTATAGATTCTCGAGCACGAGTAATATTAATTTCCCCCTCTTCTAGCGGTTGCCTTAGGCTTTCTAAGACTGGCCGAGAGAATTCAGGGAACTCATCGAGAAATAAGACACCGCGGTGCGCTAAAGATATTTCTCCTGGCCGGGGATAAGTGCCGCCGCCGATCACGGATATACTGGAAGCACTATGGTGAGGAGCGCGAAATGGGCGGTTGCTAATTAGATGATTCCTGTCGGTTAAGGCGCCAGCGGCACTGTATATTTTAGTTATTTCTAATTTTTCGTTTTGGTTAGGCGGAGAAAGAATGCCGGGGAATGTTTTAGCTAATAAAGTTTTGCCCGATCCAGGCGGGCCAAATAATAAGAGGTTGTGTCGGCCGGCGGCAGCTATTTCTAACGCTCGCTTCGCTTTTTCTTGGCCGTTTACTTGGGCGATATCTAAATTATTGAGTAGTAGTGGGGCTGGTTGATGGTCGTTTTTCCAGAAAGAGATGGAAATCTTATTTTGTAAATATTGAATTAGTTGTCGGAGATTAACGACTGGTATTATATTTAGTCCATTAATTAGACTAGCCTCTGGAATATTGTCCTGGGGAATTATTAAGGTAGTTAGGCCGAATTCTTTAGCGGCTATAGCCATAGAGAGAATTCCATCAATTGGCCGTATTTCTCCACTAAGGGATAGCTCCCCGACGATTAAACAGTTTTTAAGATTGGGTGTAAATTTATTTTTTAAGGCCAAAATACTGATTGTAATTGGCAAATCATATATGGCCCCATGTTTTCTTAAATTAGCCGGCGCTAAGTTGACGGTAATCTTGCGCCTAGGAAAGTCTAAACCGCAGCTGCGTAAATTACTTTTAACGCGTTCTTTTGATTCAGAAATAGCCGTATCTGGTAAACCAACAATCGTAATTTGTCCGAAGTCGCCACCACCAGAATCGGCTTCGACCGAAACGATAGTTGCTTCTATTCCTTTCAAAGTTGCGGACCATACTTTAGTAGGCATATAAAAAATAAAAATCACCTTAATCGGTGATTCTTATTCTAGGCGGCGGCCTTTTAAGAATAATTAAATTTTTTTTAAAATTTATTGTTTTTTTATTTCATCAAGTTTAACGCTAAGTAGTTTACTAACGCCGTCTGATTCCATCGTTACGCCGTATAATATACTAGCCTTTCTCATACAAGCGCGGTTATGAGTAATTACAATAAACTGAGTTTTATTAGATAAATCATCAAGAATCTTAGCTAATCGTTCGGAATTCGCTTCATCTAAGGCCGCGTCTACTTCGTCTAAAACTACGAAGGGAGAAGGATTAGCGCTGATAATGGCACAGATAAGGGCAATCGCCGTGAGTGCTCGTTCTCCTCCTGATAACATAGTAACGGTTTGAATTCTCTTTCCGGGAGGAGTTGCTTGAATATCGATACCCGCCAAGTCGACGGCGTTGTGTTTTTTAAGAAACTTTATCCTCTTTAGTTTTTCGTCAATTTCATTTTTTATTTCTATTTCGGCCGAGTTGAACCCGTTATTAGTATTAATGGCGGCTAGTTCAGAGTTCGAGCCTGGTTTATTTTGAGTTTCCTCTTTATTTAAGTCTTCCGTCAGTATTTTAAATATTTTGGCGCTGCCGCCGCTAAATAATATTTTGAAATAATCATTAAATTTTTCTGAGATGAGACGGAATTCTCCATCGAAGCGATTTTTAATATTTAGATCTAATTCATAAATTATTTCTTCTAAAGATTTTATCGCCCGATTAAGATCGCTGGTCTGGTTGCTTAGAAAATCATATCGCTCTTTAGTTTCTTGATATTCTTTTTCGGCTTCCGGGTCAATGCCGCCAATTTGTTCTAGTTGGCTTTTATTTATTTGCAAACGTTTTTGTAGTTTTTCTAGGTCAATGGTCAATTCCTTGATTTCGTAGTTTCTAATATCTATAGTATTAAGTTCATCGTTTTTAATGTTGGCTTCCAAATCTTCTAATTTAGTTTCTTGTCTCGCAATTTCCACTTGTTGGCTGCTTAATTCGCTGGAAATTATATTAAGCTCTTGCTGAATAGTTTGAATATTTTTTTGACAATCAAACATCTGGGCTTTTTCTTTCTCCTTTAATTGATTTAATTCTTCTAATTTATTTTCTAAAATTTTTATATCTTTCTCGATTAAGGATAATTTCTGGTTGATTTCTTGCTTTTCCTCTTCTACTTTCTCGTCGTCAAATTTTGTTTGGCTCTTCGCTAGTTTATTATCAATATCGGATATTTCTTTAATAGTTTGTATTTTTTGAATTTCTAAGAGACGTTCTCGCTCTTGGTGAGCGGAAATTTGTAAGCGGCAATTTTGAATTTTTTCTAGAATACTTTGTTTATCTTTTTGTAACTCCTCTAAATCAAGGGCATCGGCTAATTTTTTTATTTTAATTTCTAAGGCGCTTATTTTTTCGCCGATTTCCATTTTTTCTTGTTTAATTTTTCCTGACTCAAATTTAATTTGCGCTTTGGCTAGCTTAGCGCGTATTTCGGTCAGCTCTCTAGTCGTTTGTTGTTGTTTTTCGCCGAGGAGTCGTAAGCGCTCGTTAGTCGTATTCAGGCGTAAATTTTCTAAATTCAGTTGGTCGCTATTCTTTTGTTTTTCTTCGGTGAGAGAGATTATTTCCTCTTGGATGACTTTAATATTTTCTAGTTTATCGCGATTATCAGAATTAATAATTTTTTCAATTTGCGCTTGGAATTCATCCTTCGCCTCAATGATTAAGGATTTTATCCTTTTTAGGTCACTTTCCTGGCTGATATTTTCTAATTTTTTGAGAAATTTATCAATTATTTGGCTAATTTCCTGGCTTTTATTAGTGGTTGAATTGGCCGATCTTAATTCTCGGTTGATTTTTTCAATTTCTTGATTTAGTGAGTTAAGTCGGCTTTGAATTGACTGTAAACTATTTTCTAAATTATTTTTTTCTTGTTGGCTGGCCGCGCGGTGTAAATTTTCTATTTCTTGAGCGGTCTTTTCTAACTCAACTTGTAATTCTTCATTTTTATTATTGAGCCAAGAAACATCAAATTGTCCTTGGATTTCTAAATTAGCTTCTAAAATCGCCTCCAGGCGCGATAGCTGTTTAACATATTTTTCCTGCTCTTCTTCAAGATTATCGATTTCTTGTGTTTTTTGTTGGGCTTGTTGCAACTTTTGATTGATTAATTGTAGTTCGTTTTCTTGAGAGCGTAATTCGGAACTTTTTTGATTCTTAGCCAAGGAGCTAAGCTCAACATTAAGATTTTTAAGTTCCAAATTCAATTCCCCTTGTTTATTGCTTAACCAGGAAATATCAAATTTACCCTGAGTTTCTAATTGGATTTCTAGTTCGGCTTGTAACTTATTTAGTTGTTTGGTTAGTTGGTTTCTTTCATTCTCTAATTGTTTTAGTCGGGGTTGGAGCTCATTAATTTCTTGAAAATTGTCCGTCGCCCTTATTCGGTTTAATTCTTCGTTTAATTTATTAAGTTTTTTTTCTTGCTCGATTTTAAGTTTTTCATTTTTTAGCAGTCGGGTATTAAAAGATTCTAATTTTTTACTAATATCTTGCCAAAGAAAACCGTAATAATTTAGTTGATCGCTCTTGAGTTCTAACTCTATTTCTCCCCGATGTTTTAGTTTTTCTACTTGTCGAGTTAGGCTTTTGAGTCGCGGTTTAATTTCCGCTAACAGCAAATCGACTTGTTGTAAGTTTTCGTAGCTTCCCTCTAGTTTATTGAGAGCGGCATCACGTTTTATTTGGAATTGTTTAACGCCGGTCGCTTCGTCAAAAAAATCTTTGCGTTCAGCGGCCGATGAGCTTAAAAAATTTTCCACCATGCCTTGGCCGATAACGCTGTAAGTTTTTTGTCCGAAATTAGCTTTAGCTAAAAGCATCTGAATATCATTTAATCTCGCTCGGTTATTGTTGATTAAATATTCGCTTTCACCGCTGCGGTATAATTTTCTAGTAATAATTATTTCTGGACAGCTCGCAATAAGCTGATCGAGATCGCTATCATCATCAATAATTTCCGGTTCCGGACCCTTAATTTTTTGAGCTTTAGAATTGTTTAAATAAAGAGAAACCTCGGCCAAACTAAGCTGATTCTTTTGGTCCGAACCAGAAAAAATAACGTCTTCGCTTTTTTTGCCCCGCAGAGTTTTAAGACTTTGCTCGCCGAGCGCCCAGCGAATAGCATCAGCCACATTTGATTTTCCCGAGCCGTTTGGGCCGACGATAGCCGTTAAACCGCGTTTTTCTTCGCCGATTAAACCCGAGAAAATTAGTTTATTTTTATTCGCAAAAGATTTAAAACCTTGAATTTCTAGTTTTTCTAAATACATAAATCAGGTAATAGGCGACATGTTTAAGACGATGTCGGTGCTTAATAGATTTTTCTTTAATTTTTTTATATACTACTATAATAAACTATTTTTTAAAAAGAAAATAGACTAACCAGATCGCTTATTCATAAATTTATGATTATTACTTTAAGTGGTGCCCCTGGTTCCGGCAAGAGTACAGTAGCCGAACGGTTAGCGGAAAAGCTTGTTTGGCCGCGGTATTATATGGGGGGGATTATGAGACAAATGGCCGCTAAAAGGGGGTTAACGATAGTAGAGTATAATAAATTGTGTGAGCATAATCCCGAGACTGATTTAGAGGTTGATAATTATTTAAAGGAACTTGGTCAGAAAAATGAAAATTGTATAATAGAAAGTCGAACCGCTTGGCATTTTATTCCACAATCGTTGAAAATCTATATTAATGTTAGTATCCAGGTTGCCGCCGAACGTATTTTTAAGGAACGTCAGAGCGATAATCAACGTAATGAAGGGGGAAAACCGGTGTCAATTGAAGAAGTTTTGGCTAGTATTAAAGATAGAATCGCTAGTGAGGATTTGAGGTACAGGACATATTATCAGATCGACTATCGTAACCCTAAGAATTATGATTTATATCTTGACACTAGTGATTTAAGCCGAGAACAGGTTTTTCAAAAGGTTTTTGACTATGTTATAAAATATCTTGACAATAAGAAAAATTAATTATAATATTAGACAAGATTTGCCTTATTAATAAGCATTTTTTAAAAACGAGATTAAAGATCTCGTTTATAATATTCAAACATATGGTTGAAACCAAATTAGATTTAAAACCCGGAATGACCGTTAGGGTTTATCAGAAGATTAAAGAGTTAAACTCTAAAGGCGAAGAAAAAGAAAGAGTTCAGTATTTTGAAGGTTTAATTATCGCGCGTAAGCATAATAAAGAAGTAGGAGCGACTATCACTGTGCGTAAGGTCTCTGATGGCATTGGCGTAGAGAAAATTTTTCCTTTAAACTTACCGACTATCACCAAAATTGAAATTAAGAAACAAGCTGAGGTTAGACGGGCTAAGCTTTATTATTTGCGTGATGGATATAAAAAGAAATTAAAAGAAAAGGTTGTGAAATAATTTTTGTTAGCCGAGGGCGAATGGTGAAACTGGTAGACACGCAAGCTTGAGGGGCTTGTGGCCGCAAGGCTGTGGAGGTTCGAGTCCTCTTTCGCCCACCAGGCCTTATTCGGGTAACAATTTTAGGGCGCATAGCTCAGCTGGTTAGAGCACTTCGTTTACACCGAAGGGGTCCAGGGTTCGAATCCTTGTGCGCCCACTTAAAAAACAATCCGATTTATCGGGTTGTTTTTAGGTAAAAGTCTTTATTTTCTTTTCGAAACCGGTTAGACTAATTATATGAAGAAAATAAGCACTCGTAGTGAGCAAGAGACATATAACTTTGGTGTTATTTTGGGTCGACAATGTCGGGGCGGAGAAGTCTTTTTACTTTGTGGCGACTTAGGAGCCGGTAAAACTAAACTCCTGCAAGGTTTAGCGGCTGGTTTAGGCGTTAAAGATAAAGTTAATAGCCCGACTTTCAATATTTTAAAAATTTATCGAGCGAAAAAGCCGCTGAAGACCTTTTGTCATATCGATGCTTACCGTTTAAGATCGGCCGCTGATTTATTAAATTTAGGAGTAGAGGAATTTTTTAGTTCTAGCTCTAATATTACCGCCATAGAATGGGCGGAACGGGTTAAAGATTTATGGCCGCCTCAAGCTAAAGTTATTAAGATTACCGTGCAGTCAGAGACGGGGAGGCTGATTACTTACTAGTTTTTAAATTTTTAATAATTAAAATAAGAGCGCCAATACTAATTAGACAATCGGCTAAATTAAAAACAGTAAAATATTTTAATTCTAAGTAATCAATAACATAACCGTAGTGAAGGCGGTCGAAAAGATTACTAGCCGCCCCTAGGAATATTAAACTTAGAGAAATTATCTCTATTTTTTTGTTCTTTTTGTAGAGCAGGAGATAACTTAAATAGAAGATTATTATGATTATAACTAGCGTTATCACGAGCTCAAGCCAGGCGCCGGATAGGGGGAGAGAAAAGGCTATGTAGTAGTTCTTAGTTAGATTAAAATATAGCACTTCTCGAATTAAGGTGAGAGGTTCTAGCCCGACTATTTGTAGCCCTATCATTTTGAGTAAGCGATCGGCTATAAAAAATATAGCTATTACTGAGGCAATAGCTATATTTTTAAAAGGAGTTGTTAGAAATTTTTTATTCATTTTCTTGTAGCTCAGTTTTGCAATTAATGCAGGAGTTGGCGGTTGGTCTGGCGAGGAGGCGTTTTTTAGCGATTGGATTACCGCAGTATTTGCAAAGCCCATATTCACCATTTTTTATTCGGGTTAAAGACTTTTCAATATCAGCAAGACTTTTTTCCAAGACTTTTTCAGTTGCCAGATTAGTGGAGTAATCACTTATTTCTTGGGCGTTCTCGTCTGGTTTATCGCCATATTCTGGAAATTTAGCAGTCCGGTCATCGGCTTCATGATCGTCAGAACGCGATGAGTCCTTCAAATCTATCAAAATCTGTTTCTTTTGCTTTAGAAGATCTTTTTCAATTTCTTTAATTGTCATCTGGTCTAATTCCTGATTCATATTATTAGGCTTAAATCCTTGTTTATATTAGGCTTTTATTTGAAAATTATAGCTGATTTGTTTATTTTTTGCAAGGTTATTGAATATTTTGACAAGCCGGATTATTTTTGCTACTATCTTTTTGTGGCTAATTTGATTGGCCATTTTTACGAGTAAGGGAATATCGATTAAATTACTGAAAAAAGTGTCAATTATTAATTGAGGAGTGGTAGCTCAGTTGGTTAGAGCGCCTGCCTGTCACGCAGGAGGTCGCGGGTTCGACCCCCGTCCATTCCGCTAGTTAAAACAATCTGCCTTGTGGCAGATTGTTTTAATTTGTGCCCCCAGGGGGAATCGAACCCTCATTTTGAGTTCCGGAAACTCATGTTCTATCCATTGAACTATGGAGACTTAATTGTTCTATAATATACTATTTTTCAATAATAATAAAATCACCTTCTTCAAGTAATAATTTACTTCGCTGTTAGTACAAAAGCTAGTCGGTTTTTAAGAGAGGCGCGAACCGTTGCCTTGGTAAGTCCAAGGCGTTTGGGGCAAGAAAGCTTAGGTATTATTGTAGTTACCCTATATTGACGGATGGAAAATCCAGCATCTGTAAAAAACTGTTTCGCCTCGGTCTTATCGGCAAAAAGATTTTTTTCAATAGTCGTCTTGGTTAACCTGGCAAAGTATCTGGTCCGGCGCAAACCGGCTTTGTCTCCAAGCAGCCTATCTCTTAAATGAATATCAGTGGTAATCCAGATTCCACCACGTGAAACCAGAATAGCATGAATATTTGAAGCGAGCTTTTTTTGTTCGGAGCGCGTAAGGTAACGAAGTAGTCCCTCGTTTACAATGGCAATCGGTCCAGGCTGTAACCGAGCGCAGGCGGTATTAAGAGCTTTAAAATCAAGCGCATTTCCGGATATTAGATGTAAATTCGGTCGGCGTTCTTTTCTAGTTTTAAGAATAGTGTTGACTATTTTTCTTTTTTCACGCGTTACTGTTGGTAAATCAAACTCAACACAAGAAACGGCAGGATCTTTCGTTAGTACTAAGCCGCGGGGTATATAGCCAGCGGCTACATCAAGAATATTTTTCAGTCTTGATTGTTTAACAAGATAATTAATTAGTTTATATCGAGCCTCAAAGAAAGGGATAGGTCTTGACTCGTAATGAAGTTCAAGAGCGTTAAGAGAAATTTTAGATAGATTCTGCTTCATGGCTTGATATATTTCTCGAGAAAATGGAATATTAGTAAAAGTTCTAAGATAGGCCACTGAAATAGCGGTTGGGCTTATATAATCGTGTTTTTTAAGCCGAATTGTCATATTTATTTTTTGCCATCATTATACTGACGATTTAAATATTAGCGGAGGAGAGGGTGGGGCATGGTTGGGATAGTTATATCATCTATAATTTTACACAATCGCCTTCGGTAACCATCGTCACTATACCATCAGCGACTTTGAGGGCTGACTCATCATCAAGGCCATAAACGGATTTTTTGGTTTCTTTGGCCGTTTTTTCTAGATATTCTTTTCTAGAAAATATATGTTTTTGTGAGTTAAAATGAGGATAAATATAAAAATCTACTAAATTTAAAGCCGTTTCGCTTTTATAACCGAACTTTTCTTCGTAATATTTTATTTTATCACTGCTACTATAAGCTATGCTGGGATTTGTTATTATACTCCCGGCGCTGATTCCAGCATAAACTCTAGTTTTTAATAATTCAGGCAATAGTTCAGATAAACCGGATTCTTTTAGCCAATACATTAAATGATAAGTATTCCCTCCCGAGAAGAATAAAACGTCCCCGCTTTCTATTTTTGGCAACCAGACTTCTTTCGGAAGCGCTGAAATATCGACAATGTCAATGAATTTAAACCCTTGTTTTTTAATATTATAAAGATCATTTATAAACCAGTCCTTGCTTCCCCGGGCAGCATTCATGGCTGTCGGTATAAAAACAATTGTGGTTTCTGACGCCGGCTTTCCCGTCAATTCAAATAAGGCATTAGCAATTGATTGATTAGAAAGACCATTAGAAGTTAGGAGTAATTTCATAAAATTAGTTAAATTATTATTGATTATATTATATCACGCCGCTTCAAAGCGACAAACTCTTTATAAAAAATAGTCCACGTTTAGAACTATTTACAAATTGCGGAGAGGGGGACGTAGTTAGACTAAATTTAATTTGAAGGAGAACATTTATCAGGGACTTGTCCTATTTTTTGAGGATTTTTTAGTTTCAGTTCCGGACCCGCCCAATCATAAGAAAATACATCGCTACCGCTCGTGATAATAATTTTTGTGCTACCATCTGATTTGTATTCTGAAAAAATACGAGGCTTATCTAGATTGTTTAGTAATGTTATTTTTGTATTATTTTGTTCCTCGGCTATAAAATAAACTTCACCTGCGTATAAATCACTTAAAATTAATCCATTGGGTGGATAAATAGAAATGAGGACTTGAGGATTTTTAAGGCCTAATTCAATCCATCGAGGACATCCTCTTACATCATAATGAACTGGGTATCCAAAAAAATCTTGATAACTGTTTCCTGGCGCATCAAGTCTTTCTTTTGATAAATTGTAATGTAAGTCAAAGTCTTGCGCTGGATTCTCCTGCTTGTTATTAAATCCGGCTGCTGAATAATAATTAGAATTAGAGCCAGATTTCCCATAAGATGTTTCTGTGGGGAAATTAGGAAATTTTTTATAAAATTCTTCTTGATTAGGATATCGAGAGTTTATTGTATAAAAATTTTCTATCCAGGCTACTTTTTGGTTAATTGATTTTATAATTGATTGATCTTTTATATTCTTATTAATAGAAGAGACACTAATAAATATGCCGATAAATAAAACTATAATAATTATAGTTAGGCTTAATATTCTAACAATAGTTCGCAACATATTTTGTAATAATTTTAAAATTTTTTCATTAGCGGAGAGGGTGGGGCGCATTAGGGATGGTTTTAATACAAAATTTTAATTATTGCCCCCAATCGACTAATTCCGTAAAGCGGATATAAAAACCAAAGGGGTCAATTACTCTAAAATCCCATTTATTCCATCTTTTCAAGGTTAAAGGTTGGGCGATTTGTTTGGCAGTAAGTTTATCTTTTATTTTGTCCCATAAACCCTTAACATCAGATACCGGGACAGTAATTTCTACTCCATAACCCCTTGGCGTATCCGATGAAAAATCTTTAAAATGCGAGTGCTGAGAAACCTTATCTTTGTCTCCATAAAAATTTAAGTGAGTTCCTCCTATTTCATCATTTCTGACTAAAACTAAATATCCTAAATCACTATTACCGCCAGATTCTGGATCATATCTAAATTCAGTAAAACCGAACATGCCATAAAAATCTCTGGCTAATTGAAAATTGGGAATATGTAATTCTATCACTAAATTATTCGTTACTTTTCCCGGGTTTTGATTCATCATAAATTTATAATTATTTACGCTAATATTATATCATGTCGTTCCAAAGTGATAAACTCCCTATCAAAAATAGCCCATATTCAGGGCTATTTAAATCTGTGGAGAGGGTGGAGCGCACTCGGAATGGTTATAAGTAAAATAACACAATAATAAACTATTTTATTATTTTAATTATGCCATTATTAGCGTCCATTTCTACTCTATCACCGTCTTTTAAAATTTTTGTAGCAATCTTAGTACCAATTATACATGGTATTCGTAATTCACGAGCAATTATTGCCGCATGGCAGGTTATACCTCCCTCGTCAGTAATTATTCCCTTAACAAATTTCAACACTGGTAAAAAATTAGGACTGGTCATTGCCGTTACAATTATATCGCCTTTGTTTATCTTATAGAATTGGCTTTTATCTAAAATGACTTTTACTAAACCATAGCAATTTCCATTATAAGCCACAGACCCCTTAAATTCATTTAAATTTAATTCTTCTAAATCTTTTTTTTCTTGATAAACCACTTTATCTCGGCCGTTAACGGAAGTATAAATCCAATTTTTATTTTTTCTATTTTTAATCTCTTTTTTAAGTTTTGATAAATCGTTCGACTTTAAATAATATAGAATTTCGTTTAATGTTAGTTTCAAAAAATCCTCATAGGTTAGATCAAATTTTTTTGCAGTTTTTAAAAATATATCTCTCATTATAAAGCCTACTCGATGAAAAATATCTGTTCTGTAAGTTCTCAGATAAACAATTTCCTTAGTAAAATTTATTATGTCTTTATCCTTTTTAGATATATTTAATTTGTTTATATAAAAATCAAATTCCTTTTTTGATATTAGGCTATTTTCTATCTGAGCTTTATTTAATTTTTTAATATTTGGAAGAATGATTTTAATCCTAGTTTCTAACTCCTTTTTATCTGGCGGATTGCCTATCCAATCCCTTGCACCTAGCCACCCATATTTTTTAAGGTGTTTCTGAATTGTTTCTTTTTTTTCAACAATTTTATAGAGATTTATTATCTCCTGTTCGGAGAGAGTTTTCTTATTCGGCTTTGTTAAAATACTAAGAATCTTATTTTCATTTTTTCTAGCGAAACTATTCTTTCTAATAATTTCTCTAATATGATTTTCTAAAAATGAATCCGCCGTTTGAGCTAAAACTATCCAAAAAGCCCAAACAGATGACATTTTTTCAAATTCGTTCCAAACGAAAAGTAAATTATTATCTTTATTAGCCTTTTTAGCAAATTTTATAAATTTATTACCTTCGGAGGTATATTTACAAAAAGTCTTTTTAAATAATTTTGGCTTGTTTAAAATAAGTTTATAAAAAAATTCTCCGCAACCATTCCACTCATGCTCATTAAAATACACCTCTCCGTTACTATAAAACTTTGTTCTATTCAAACCAATACCCTTTATTCCCCTCTTATTAAAAAAATTTTCTGAATAATGCGAAGCTAACGAAGAATAAAAAAGTATGCTCATAGTCGGTCGTCTAAAATACAGAGTCCATTCTATTTTTTTATTTTTCTTTGGCATGTTTTTATTTTGTCATTATTTACGCTAATATTATAGCATGACGTTCCGAAGTGATATACTCCCTATCAAAATAGCCCGTATTTAGGGCTATTTATAAACTGCGGAGAGGGTGGGACGCACTTGGAACGGTAATAATATTAAACCCCAATTTAATTCAATATTGATTCTATTCTTATTAACAACTCGCCAAATTTTGTATAGCCAGCTTTTTTATTAAAATGACCGGCATTAGGGATGAAAGAAAGTTCAATCCCTAATTCCCTGGCTAGCTCTTTACCATTACCAATCGACACACAGGGGTCATCATCTGACTGAAATACAACAAAATTTTTAGATTTAGATTTAATAACTGGCCAGTCAAAGTTAAATCCGCCGAAACTACTATCTCGATCATAGTTTAAAATTGGTCTTACTCCTATGGGCGTGCCGATAAGGAAAACAGCTTTTACGGAATGCTTCAATTTTTCTAATATCTTAAGAGTAAAAACCCCACCTAGACTGTGGCCGATAAAAATTGTGTCTTCATTAATGTACGGATCATAATTTTTAAGTACGTCAAACCACTCGCTAATTTTTGCCGGCACAACGGGTGGAGATGGGAATTGAGGCACAACAACTTTATGCCCCATTGCTTCCAACTTCTCCCTGAGCCACGGGAACCAATTTTCTTCGGGGTAGCCCTCTGTTCCGTGGAAAATAAAAATATTACTCATATGGTATAATTTTATACTAATATTATAACATAGCGTTCCAAAGCGATAAACTCCCTATTAAAAATAGCCCGTGTTTAGGGCTATTTACAATCTGCGGAGAGGGCGGGATGCACTTGGAACGATGTTAAATCTTGTGGGCGTTTTCTCGGAGACGTCTTAAATATTCTTTAAACTTATCATCGTTTATTTTTCCAGGAATTTCTTTACGAGTTACACCGTATAATTCTAGGAGCCAACGTGTCACAATTTCTTCATTCAAATCTTCATACGCTGCAAAGTCCGCCAACCACGCCCCATGACTATCACCCTCCTTAGATAGCCTATCTCTTTTAGTTTCCTGTAATTGTTGTTCATCCATAACTTTTTCGGTAATACGACGCAGGTGTACGCCTTCAATTGTGGTTAAATTCTCTACTCCAAATTCATCCTTAAGTTGCAATTTTGATGCTTCGATCCAAAAACCCTTCTCAAGTTTATTATCACCAGCACGTTTTGCTTCAGTCGCGCCTACTGCAAGCTTATACATCTCTGTTTCAGACGGATCCTCAAATTTGAATAGTTTATTTTCGTTCATATAATTAAAGTATACACACGATATTGACAATCTGCGGAGAGAGAGGGATTCGAACCCTCGAAGGACTTTCGCCCTTGCCGCTTTTCGAGAGCGGTACTTTCAACCACTCAGTCACCTCTCCATTTTGTGTTTAATTTATTTTATTAAAAAAAGAATAGCAAACGATAATAGTAGTAAAATAAATAGACTTATTCCGGTATAAAAAAATAATTTAAGACCCTCTTTTTTGAGCCCCTCAATATATAAAAGAAGAGGTTTCCCTAAAACTAGTCCGCTGGTTACTAGGGCGGAAAAAACAAAGAGCATTAGAAAAATAATGGGGCCCAGAACTTTGTTGTTCATCGGGCCGAAAATATTAGCCGCATTGTTTAAGATTAAGGAAACTAGAGAGATATAAATTAGGACGCCGAGTGAGTTGAGAACTGCTCGACCAATTAAATTTAGATTTTTCATATTATTTATTTCGCGGTTTGGCGAATTAGTTTGTTAATCTCCGCTTGGCTTAAATATGCCCATTGTCCTTCTGGTAAATTTCCTAAGGTTAATTCGGCTATAGCCACACGTTTCAAATCACTGACTTCTAAATTAAGGGCTTGGAACATCCGTCTGATTTGTCGTTTTTTACCCTCAGTTAAGGTTATTATAAAAAGATTGTTTTGTAAATATTCAAGATTTTTTGCTCTCGCTAGACCGTCGCCCTCCTGGATATCTATACCACTCAGAAATTTATTCCTAAGGCTTGAAATATTTTTAACCTCGCCATTAATTTGCGCTTCGTATATTTTGTTGTTTTCAAATTTAGGATGGCTCAAATATTGGTCGAGGTCGCCGTCGTTAGTTACTAAGACTAGCCCACGGCTATCTTTATCTAAGCGTCCGACCACGAATAATCGTTCAGGGATTTTGATAAGTTCAAAAATATTTCTTTCATTTTTAAATTGTCGATTAGTACAAGTATAGCCGGCCGGTTTATTTAATTTTATATAGATTTTTTTAGCGGGGGCGCCTAAGGGATGTCCCTGAACGGTGATATCATCTAAGGCCGGATCGGCCTCATCGCCGACTAGGGCTAAGCGACCGTTTATTTTTACTGAGCCATTACGAATAAGTTGTTCCGCCTTGCGGCGGGACGTATAGCCACTGGCAGCGATTATTTTTTGCAGAATTATTTTCATACAGAAGACTTAGTTTGATAGTAAATATTTAGGGCGCCGGCTAGAGCGAATAAAATCCAGAACAGAGCGGCGAGATCATTTTTAAAGTAAGGAACGTCGACTAAGCCATGGATAACCATCGCGGCCATGGCGCTGATTAGTCCAATAACTAAATAACGATCGGGGCTCTCTTTTAATTTTAAATATAGCCGGAAGTTCATGATAAAATATTTAATGATGAGCCAAATAAATAAGAGTAAGCCAAAAAAGCCGAGTTCGGTCCAAAAATTTAGAAAAATATTATGAGGATATTGATATATTTCTACCGGTTGCCAATATTTAGCTCGGAGAGTCGAACTAGCGTAAGTTTGAGCGCCAAAATTTAATAGATTATCGCGGTTAAAAAAAATTCCGGCCTGGTGATATGGCTTAATAGCGTTCGGATACTGATTTAATCCCGTACCGCTTATATAATTGCCTTGGCCGAGCATTTTAATAGTTTCTTTCCATTGTTGCTGTCTAATTTGTCCGGATAAATCTTTGAGAGTCAGTTTTTTTATAATTAGATTATTATTGGGGGCGAACCAAAAAATTCCTAGAATTGTGATTACTGAAATTATAATGGCTATTAAACGTTCGCGGGAGCCACTAAAGAAACTAAAGATAACTAGAGAGGCGACAATAGCGGCTAAAGCGCCTTCGGAGCGCGCGAAGTAGACGGCTAATAAGGAAATAATAATTATTACGCTAAGTAATATTTTTTGGCCGGTTGTTTTAATTACGTTTTTTCCAAATAAATAAAATAGGCCACCGGTTAGGAGCATAATTAAGGGTGCTAAATAAAGCCCGATAGCGTTAGGATAGCCGAAGAAAGAAACTACTCGCCGGCCCGCTGCTTCCGCCCAAAAGGGATTATCAATATATAGCCCAGTAATTTTTTGAAAAATAGCGAATAAGGCGACAGCAGTAGCCGATACGGCCAAAGCGCCGAATATTTTTAATAAATCTTTTTTAGTTCTAAAAATATTAAGGATTAAGATATATAAGAGTAATGGTTCGAAGAAATAAGCTTTCCAAATACCTAAAGCGCTAGAGCTAAAGCCGGCAAGGCCGGCGGCAATAAAAGAAATAATTAAACAGAGAATAATTTCTAGCGCCATTGGATAATTCAATCGTTTTTCTCGGTTATGCCAGATTGGTTTAAGATTAGGTAGATAGTATTTAAAAAACCACGTCGCGAAACTGATAAGTATCATTATTTCTAATAAAGTTGAAGGCAATCCGACGATTTTAAAACGGATTAAATAGGCGGGTAGGAGGGCGATTAAAACGAGAACGGCTAAATTTAGTCTCGTTATAGCGAGCAATCCGAAGAATATTATAAAAAAGATTATTTCAATAGGCATACGCTTGTTTTAAGGTCGCTTTTATTATATCACCCGTCTTCTAAACAGACAAAAGGTTAAATAATCAAAAAACCGCCCCGAAGGGGGCGGTGAGGATTAAGCTCTTTCGACATATTCTCCAGTATCGGTGTTAATTTTGATCATATCGCCCTCATTGATAAACATGGGAACGTTGATAAGGGCGCCAGTTTCAATTTCGACTTGTTTATTAACGTTGCCGGCGGAGTTACCTTTGACGCCCGGTGGAGCGCTAATAACTTTAAATTCCATTTTAATCGGCAAGCTAATTGATACTGGTTTATTTTCGAAATATAAAACATCAACATCAACTCCTTCTTTCAAGAACTTAGCCGATTCGCCGATATCTTCGAGCGGCAAGTTGAATTGTTCGTAGTTAGTGTTATCCATGAAGTAGGCTTCGTCCTTGTCTTTATACATAAAGTTAGCCTTTTTGGTCTCCGTTTCTGCTTCTTCAGCTTTTTCTGCTCCTTGGTAAGTTTTTTCTAAAATATTGCCGTTTATTAAATTACGGCATTTTATTTTTAGTACCGCGCCGCCTCGGCCCATCTTATGATGATCGGTTTTAATAATAATGAAGGGCTCGTTATTAGCTTTAATAACTCGACCGGTTTTTATTTCATTAAAATTTAACATAGAGTTTCCGCAGTTTAAATTATTTATGGGTGGCCGATAATAAGGCCATAACGCGGGAGCGTTTAATAGCATTGGCTAATTTTCTTTGGTGCCAAGAACAGACGCCAGTGCGAGCGCTCGGTAATATTTTCATATAGAAATTTAGAAAGCGGCGTAAAGTTCTCGTGTCTTTATAATCGACGTCTAAGTTATTAACGCAAAAATAGCATTCTTTTGTTTTTTTGTTGGTCATAGTTTTATTTATATATTTAGAAAGGAATGTTTTCAACTCGAATTTCTTCTTCATCGATAGTCTCTTCCGGTATTTCGATGGTTGGCTCGCCGTTGCTCGCGTTAGAGCTAGAGTTAGGACTGAAAGTTGTGCCGCTCTTATTATCTAGCATAATCATATTATCAGCCACAATTTCTGTCCGGTAGCGTTTAACGCCGTCTTGTCCGGTCCAGTCGGTTGTTTGCAAACGACCTTCGAGATAGACTTTAGATCCTTTATGCAAGTATTTAGCGCAGATTTCTCCGAGTTTTCGCCAAGCGATTATATTATGAAATTCGGTTTTTTTCTGTTGTTGGCCGCTTTGATCAGTCCAGACCAAATTAGTCGCGATTGAGAAAGAGGCAACGCTTTGGCCGGACGGCGTATTGCGTAGTTCCGGATCTCGGGTTAAATTGCCAATTAACATGGCTTTGTTTAAGTTCATATATTTAGATTTTAGCCCGCGCTGGGTAAGGCGCTGGCGGAGATATTAAATTAAATCTTTAGCATTTAAAATACCTTCTAATTTTTCATCCAAATTTTTCAAGTCGACTTTATGTTCGCTCGATTTTATCGTTGCCGTGACTGGCGGTTTAGATTTAGCTTTTTCTTCTTTTTTCTCTTCTTCAGCTTTTTTAGAATCAATCTTGGCGCGGATCTTTGTTTCTTTAGCAATCTCGGCCGCGGTTTTAGCTTTTTTAACGACTATTTGATGACGTAGAACATCGGTCGAAAGTCGTAAGTTTTGATCGATTTTAGCTAAATTAGCTCCTTCTAGATCAAATTCGAATAAGCCGTAGTACCCAAAAGCATTATGTTTTATTTCATAAGCTAGACGTTTCTTACCCCAGTATTCTCTTAAAGTGATTTTACTGCCATTATCAGTTAGGGTTTTTTCTACCTGGCTGACGACAGTTTTTGCTTCGTCGTCGGTAAATTTATTTGGGATTATGAAAAGAATTTCATAATGAGTAGCTTCGGCTGTTTTGGTTTTTGACATAATGATTATGACTTAGAGGATTTTAAAATTATTTAAATTTTTTTTAAACAATTAGTAAATACCCTGCTGATTAAAGAAAATCCCCAGCCTTCCTTAGGACTCGGGGTCAAAAAGAATAGCTTTAATTCCCCGATAGTTAGGAGAATTATCCTGGATAAATCCAAGATGTGGGAAAGATATTAGTAAATATTTATTTGTAGACTTAATTTAGCATAAAGTTTTTAAAATTGCAATAGTCGCGTGATTAGTATAATATGGAGACATATGCCATATTTTTTTGTCTTAGGTACTAATTCCGCCCTATCTTTAGCGGAATTGAACGCGGTTTTAAAGTTAAAAGACCCCCTTTTATTAGCGCCTGATTTTTTAGTTAGTGAGACTATTGGCGAATTAGATTTAGAAACCCTGATTAAGCGTTTAGGCGGTACTATTAAAATTGGTCGAGTAATTACGGAGTTACCCTTATCTCAAATAGCCAATATCGGAGACGAAGTAAATAAAATTGCTAAGATTAAGCAGTCGACTAGTGCTGCCGGTAAATTCAATTTTGGTTTTTCTGATTATGGCGCCCCTATTTTTAATAAAAAAGACCTTGGTTTGAAGTTAAAAAAATATTTTAGTTTAGCGGCGGTTAGTTCACGTTTTGTCGTTAGTCGCGAAAGGAATTTGTCTAGCGTTATCGTCGCTCAGAATAAACTTTTAACTAAAGGAATAGAAATAGTTCTCGCTTCTAGTAGTCAGAAAATTTATATCGGCGAGACTATCGCGGTCCAAGCTTTTAAAGATTTATCTCTGCGTGATTATGGTCGTCCCGCCCGCGATGATTTGTCCGGTATGCTCCCGCCGAAATTAGCCCAGATAATGATTAACTTAGCTCAAGTGCCCAGTTCTAACTCTTTGATTTTAGATCCGTTCTGTGGTTCGGGAACGATTTTAAGCGAGGCCATGCTTTTAGGCTATCAAAATTTATTTGCCGCCGATATTTCTTTAAAAGCTGTCGAGGATACTCGACGAAATTTTAATTGGACTAAGGAGATGTATAAAATTGTTGATAGTAAATTAAAGCTTTTTACTAAAAATGTTTTGTCATTATCGAAGTTTATTAAAGCTGGCTCGGTCGAAGCGATTATTACCGAGCCTTATTTAGGGCCGCAACGAAATTTGCAAAATATTCCTCTCGTTATTAGAGATTTAGAGGAATTATATTCTCAAGCAATCAGTCAGTTTAAAGAAGTTTTACGGTCCAGCGGACGAATAGTTATGATCTGGCCTTTATTTTATGGCCAGCGCCCAATTACCCCTGATTATAGTGGTTTTAAAATAGTGAATATGCTGCCTGATGATTTTAAAGACAGTAAATTTTTGAAAAAAAATAATCGAGCGACGATTATTTATGGTCGCCCGGGGCAGAGGGTCTTTCGAGAGGTTGTAGTATTAGAAAAAATTTAACGATTTTTATCGGTTGATTAAAAAATTAACCACATCGCCATCTTGAAATATATAATCTTTACCTTCAGTGCGGACTAAGCCTAATTCTTTTGCCTTAGTTTCGCTGCCACAGTCTACTAATTTTTGCCAATTAATAACTTCGGCCCGAATAAAGCCTTTGACAAAATCGGTATGGATTTCGCCAGCGGCTTGAGGAGCCTTAGTATTTTTTTTAATTGTCCAGGCTCTCGTTTCATCTGGCCCAGTCGTAAAAAATGTTTCTAAGCCTAAAATTTTATAGGCGCTTCTAATTAATGTGTCTAAACCACTTTGTACTAAACCTAATTCTTTTATATATTCGGCTTGTTCTTCTTCTGGTAAGTTAGCTATTTCTTCTTCTAATTTAACATTGACTTTAATAATAGTCTCTTTAGCTTCAAAAAGAGAAGCGTCGTCTGAATGCTTATCATCGATATTGAGAAGATAAATTATTGGTTTTATAGTTAAAAGGTTAAGCGTTTTGACAAATTCTAATTCCTTATCTTCAAATTCTAGTTCCCGCACAGCTTTCCCCATACTAAGAGCTTGATATATTTTTTCTAATATTTGAGCAAAAAATATAGAGTCTTTGTCTCCGCTCTTAGCTTCGCGGCGAACTTTGTCTAATTTTTTTTCAATAGTTGATAAATCGGCGAATATTAGCTCCATATTAATAGTTTCTCTATCGCTTTTTGGATCGATTCGTCCTTCTACATGAATAACGTCTGTATCTTTAAAATCTCTAATTACTTCACATATGGCGTTACATTCTCTAATATGAGCCAAAAATTTGTTTCCTAAACCCTCCCCTTTATGCGCTCCGGCTACTAATCCAGCAATATCGACGAATTCGATCATGGTAGGGATTATTTTAAGAGGTTTTGAAATATTAGCCAATTTTTCTAATCTAAAATCTGGTACTTTAACTATTCCGACGTTTGGGTCAATAGTACAGAAGGGATAATTAGCCGCCTCGACTCCTTTTTTGGTTAATATATTGAATAGTGTAGATTTGCCAACATTAGGTAACCCGACAATTCCGATTGATAAAGCCATATTTTATAATTTAACGCTTTTAAACTCTGGTTCGAGTATAGCCGAGAATATAAGATTTGCCAAATTTGTTAAAATAAAAAGAGGCCCATGATGGGCCGCTTTTTATAGTATGTATAAAAAATAAATATTTTTGGCCGTTCATGAGCCTCAGACCCTAATTTAATATTTTCTCTAATATTAGGGTTGGAGCACTTTTGCTAACTTAAAGAGCATATTCTTACCAGCTCCTAGCAGATTTTTAGTTTTAATTATTTTTGCTAAGTTTAGATTAGATCTAGTAAAAGTTTCTTTTTGATTCTTATCAGATTTAATCTTTTTTATTAGCACTTATAGTCTGCTCAATTTTATATTCTTGCCACGTTAGCGTTGGCATTGAATTCTAAAGCTAGTTAAAGAACTTACCTTAGTATTATAGCACTTTTAAATATCATGGTCAATGTTATGGTTTTATTTGGTTTATTTTGTTTTAATTTATTTAATATTAGTAAAAATATGGTTATTGATTATTAAAATTTTGTTTTTAAGTCTAAGCTTATATGGACTTAAAATTTTTATTTATACACAAAAAACACAAGTTATCCACAGATTTTTAATATGGGAAGTATGGGGAAGTGGATATTTGGCTTAAAAATAAAAATACTCAAATAAGAGTATTTTTATTTTGAGGCTTGAGTGGGAGTCGAACCCACGAATGGCAGTTTTGCAAACTGCAGCGTTAGACCACTTCGCCATCAAGCCATGATATGAATACATTGTGAACTCGTGCTTATTTAGGCACTTGAATTTTAACTTATCTTATTTGAGTTGTAAACTAGCGTCAACTCGAAGACGTTTGTAAGTAATTAGTTTATTATATTTCATGGTATAAGCGGCGGCGGTTGCAATCATCGCGGCATTATCAGTAGTATATTCATGGTTTGGTACTAAAAAATCTATATTGTCTAGATTATTTTTAACCGCCATAGCCATCTGGGAGCGCAATTCTCGATTAGCACTAACTCCGCCAGCCAGCATAACAGTTCTAGCTTTATACTTTTTAGCCCCCTTGATAGTTTTATGTATCAGAACCTCAATAATCGCTTGTTGTACTTCATAACAATATTCGGGAATTCTTTTTTGCCAATTTTTATCTTTTTTAATCTGATATAAGATTGCTGTTTTTAGACCAGAAAAAGAAAAGTCAAAGTCTGGGGAATTAAGCATCGGCCGAGGTAAACTAATTGGCAGAAATTTAGTCGATTTTTTATTATTTGTGCCGATAATTTTTAGTTGTTCTATGTATTCGTTAGCATAATTAGAAATAATTGGTCCGCCCGGATAGCTTAAACCAAGCATCTTAGCCGCTTTGTCATAAGCTTCGCCGGCAGCATCATCACGCGTTTCGCCGATTATTTTTATTTTACCGGTTTTTGACATGGTTAATAGGATAGTATGTCCGCCGGAAACAGTAAGAATAAGCGCTGGAAATTTAATCGGTAATTGGCGGTTAATAAAATTAGAATAAATATGTCCGGCGATATGATTAACCTCAACGATTGGTTTATTCCAAGCTAAAGACAGTGCTCGAACAGTTTCTATACCAGTAATTAAGGAGGTTATTAGACCTGGCCCCTTGGTAACGGCGATGGCACTTATTTGTTTAGAGTTTATTTTAGCGGTTTCGAGCGCTTCATTAATAACTGGTAGAATATTTAAAACATGTTCGCGCGCCGCTACTTCCGGGATAACGCCACCATATTTTTTGTGTATTTCAATTTGTGAAGAAATAATATTAGCTAATACTTTGGTATAGCCAGTCTTTTTATCATATTTAATCACTGCGGCAGCGCTTTCGTCGCAACTTGTTTCTATTCCTAGTATATACATATGTATGTATTGTAGAGTATTTTATAGAAAAAACAACATGATTTAAAAATAGTTGACAGATAGCCGATTTATCTATAAAATGGAGTTAAATCTAGTTTATAGATTTTTATTTTTGGGAAATTTATTTTACTGGTCCCTTCGTCTAGTGGTTAGGACGTCAGGTTTTCATCCTGTTAACAGGGGTTCGATTCCCCTAGGGACTACATAAATAAAAGAGCGCACTTGGTGCGTTCTTTTATTTATGTAATGCCTATAAGTGGAGGGAATCGAACAGGTTGGAAGCGAGATGCGAGTTGAGGCGGAAGCCGAAACGAGCGGACGAGCGTCGGACGAAGCTCCGGGGGAGCTTCGGACGCCAACCCTGGACAAGTGAACGAGCCGCTTTTCGGCGGCGAGTGAGCGCGATAATTCCCCTAGGGACTACTAACTAAAATAGACTCAACAAATGTTGAGTCTATTTTTAGGTTTAATGGTCAAAAATAGTTGGTGAAAATGCCATATTTGTCGTAACATTAAAATAGAACACAAAACAACTTAATATATTATTTCCTTTTTAGTTTTATTAATTAATTTTTTTAATGTCTTGCTTGTCTTAACTGGGTATTTATAAATTTTGTTAATCGCTAAGTATTTATTTGGTAGATGACGAAGTTGCTTCTTTACATATTCCCTGATGTTAAACAAATTTGGTAATACATAAACCAATTTTCCTCTTTTAAAAATTGGTTTTAATAAAGGATTGCCAATGTTTTTTTCATCTTCCAAGCCAATAATATCCTCTATCCATTTTTGGTTAACTAGTTTCCGATAGATTTGTTTCCGGCCTGGCAGGCTCATTTTACCGGGGGACAGTTTCATTTTATTTACAACCGCACCACTCGGTTTAATAATTTCAGAAATTTTGTAGACCGCCTCAAGTTTAGGGTCGTCAGATGAGGTCATAGCCTCAGTATTAACAATAAATGTGTCAGCGGGAATTTTTTGATCTATCAATCTTTTGATCTTAAATTCATCTAAATTACTAGCTACGGTAATCCTGACATTTTTTAGTTTAGCTTTATCGATTTCTTTTTTGAGCATGACAGCGTTTTTATAAAGATCGCCACTATCGATTACTAATTTTATGATCCGACCCTGCTTGGCATACTCTTTAGCAATAATTAAAGCGTTTCTAATACCTGATTTATAATCATAAGTATCAATCATCAAGGATAAATCCACTTGTGCATGTTTGCTGGCTATTTCCATAGCCTTTGACTCACTGGCATAAGAGTTGATAAAGGCATGATAAGCAATAGTAGCATTATCACCAAGGGGTACATTAAAAAGATGTTTGACGATTGGCGAAGGAATATTGTTACTGCCGACAATAAGAGCACTTCTTTGAGCCTTAAAAGCCGATTCAAACGAATGAGCTCGATTTGGAGAGGGGCCAATAACGCTTTTATTTTTAGCGGCGATCACTGATCTGATAAATTTTGAAGAGAAAATAGTATTTGAACTCAAGGAGGTTATAAAAAATGCTGTTAGCAGATTAGCCTCAATTAAAGGGGCGGTGATTCTTAAAACAGGTTCATTATTAAAAAAGACACTGCCTTCCGGCATGGCCCAAACATGTCCGCTAAATTTTAATTTTTTTAAATATTTTACGAAATTATTAGATATTAGTTTTGCATTCTTCAAAATTTTGATTTGTTCATTAGTAAATTTCCAATTTTGTAAAAATAACGCCATTTCTTCTAGACCAGTGAATATTAAAAAATTTCTATTTTTTGGCATATCTTTTACCAATAGATCAAAGGTGGCCCAAGTGCCTTTCATGCCTGTGTCATGCCACATCGAACTAGTCATATAAATTTGATCTAGGTCAAAAATATTCATGTAATCAGGAATGAAAAAATGATGTTTTACTTTTGGCATAACTTTTAAAAATTTAAATGTGGCTTATATTATTGATATTCCTTATATTAAAATTATAGTCTTTTTCGTCTTTTTTTACCATAAATTTGTTGATAATTTAAGAGTAATTTTTAGTGTTACCTGATAGTAGGGTGTTTTAAAACTTCCGCCCATTTCTCAATTTTCCCAACAATCTCATTAAAATTTTGGCAAATTTCGGAACGCAGGACTACTATCAAAAAGACACGCTTTAAGCGTGTCTTTGTATTTTTTAAACAGTGACAATTGATTTAAAGTTTTTCAGAAATTTCGTTGAAGCCAGCTTTAATATGATCAAGAGCTTCTTGAATGCCGTTAGTCAGATGTTCATCAAGACTCGCCCGTTCAGATTCAAGGGTTTGCTGGGTTTCATCAATTAGACTTCTAAATTTTTCTTGTGCTTTAGCTGACATTTTCTGAGTGACAGATGGGCTGTTCAATTCTGTATGGCGTAAACTCTCGCATACCTCGGACCAATTTTTTTTCTTCAAATCTTCAGTTAAAATTATTAGTTCGTTTTCAGCTTGTTTTATAAAAAATTCTTCGGAGGGGGCTGCTGGTTTTGGTTGATTAAAATTTTTAAATAAATTCATAATTTTACCTTTTAATTTATTTAACGAAAGCGCTATTAATAATATTTTGGCATTAAATAACTAAAAAATCAATGATCCTATCAAAATTTTAGACCTTGAGACTGCAAAAATAAAAAACTCGGCCTAGTCTGCCGAGTTTTTAGTTGATAAATGTTCGTTGACTTTATCAACTAGGAGTTGTTTGTTAACTGGTATTATTAGACAGTCATTAATATCCGGAGAGTTTATAGGTAGGTCGGAGCTCAAAATTATTATTGGCGCCATTTTATGACAATACTTAAATTGGTTAAGGTCGTTGGGATTACGAATACGCTGAGCTAATTCTAGACCGCTCATTCCGGGTATTCTGACGTTTATGATAAAGAGCTCAATTTTGCGTAGTTTAAGTATTTCTAACGCTTCGAGGCCATTATTAGCCAGTATAATTTCCTGGCACGGGGAAGAAAGAAATCTTTGGTGGGTAATTTGGTTTATATAATTACCGTCAACGATTAAAATTGTTTTTTTCATTAGCACTCCTTATTAGTTGAAAAGAACGGTTTATTTTTATTAGTAGTTAAATGTAAGTCTATTTTATAAATGCTTATTTGTCAAATCGCTTTTTACCAGTTGTGATCTTCTGGGTTAATTGATACTAATTTATTTATAATATTTGACCGCGCTACGTTAATATTGTAAAATATAATAAAGTAATTAATTAATTAATTAATTAGCTAACTTCAATCAGCTAATTAATCAAGCTAAAAGAATGAAGCAAAAACCTTTTTTAAGTTTTCAATTAACTTTTTAAAAAAAATTTATGAACAAGAAAGTTTGGTATTCAATTACCATGATTATCGTAGTAGCTGCTTTAGCGGCCGGAGGAACTTATGCTTATTTCACGGCGACTAGAACAACTAGTGCTAATCGTTTCGCCGCCGGTACTTTAGATTTAGATGTGGCGGCTAATGGCAATAAGCTTGAGCCTTTTGTCATAGAAAACATGGGTGATAACGCTAATATCAGTGGGACAAAAACTTGGACTATTAAAAATACCGGCTCTCTACCCGGTCGTTTATTAGTCCGATTACAGAATGTTGTTAATACTGAAAATGGTTGTAATGATCAAGAAAAAACCGCCGAACCCGACTGTGATGCTGTCGGCAATGAAGGCGATTTAGGTCAAGACATTACCTTGAAGGTTGCCTTAGATGGGACCGATCAAGTCCAGTCGACTCTAGCGACCGATCAACAAACTAAGATCGGCACGGATTGGGCCGCTTTACCGGAAATTGTATTACAAGCGAATGAAGAGAGAACTATTACCGCTCACTGGGCGGCTGATGAGAATTCTTATGGTAATGAAATTCAGAGTGATGATACCCAGTTCGATGTTAATTTTCGTTTGATCCAATTAATTAATGGTCAGGCTCCTAGTAATCAATAAAAATTGATTAATTAAAGAAAGACGAATAGGGCGACTAAATTGTTGCCCTATTTGTCAATAAGTTTAGCATGAAAATTATTAGATTTATTTTGGGGTTAGTTAAATGGGCCATCCTGGTCGGAATTACGCTATTGGCGCTTTATCTTTTTAGCTCTAATTTTAATGTTTTCGGGGGTTATCAACCATTTTTAGTCCAGTCGGGTTCTATGGAGCCGGCGATTATGACCGGCGACGTAATTGTTATTCAGAATCGGGGAACCTATTTTATTAATGATGTAGTTTCCTTTAGGACTAACGCTGACCGTATTGTCACTCATCGTATTGTGGCGGTCGAAAAGGGGAAAGAAAATCGATATTCTACCAAGGGCGATGCTAATCGTTCCGGCGATGAAGATATAATTACGAATAAACAGGTGATTGGTAAAGTGGTTTTAGTTATTCCTAAGCTCGGTTATTTTGTTGCTTTTAGCAAGTCGCGTTCGGGCTTAATTTGGCTTTTAATTATCCCGGCCGCTATCCTTATTTTGGACGAATTAATAAAAATAAAAAAACATGCTTAAGCCGGAGATTAAAAGGCTGGCGATTTTCTTAATACTATTGTATGTTTTCTTAATTAAAACCGGTTATACGGATGCGGATATTTTTGCCGAAAGAGTAGTCAGTCGTAATAAGTTTTCTGTTATGACTCTTGATTTTTCAACCAAGAGCTCTTTCAATAATAGTCCGGTTACGAGCCTCTTCCATTCTTTAGGAATTCAGCCCAATGGTTTTGATTTGGCGGCGGCTAAAGTAAAAGCCGAAACCGACGCTAAATTTAAATATCATTTGCGGGCGGTTAAAACTAATGGTGATGATTTTTTTTGTAGCCAGTTGCAAGTTAGAGTTTTTAATCGTAATTTTTTGGAAATTTTTAGCGGCTCTTTATTAAATTTATCATTTTCTACCGCTAACTCTAACCCCAGAGATTTTATTTTTTTTGTTAGTCTTAGCGGGCAAGACCAAGCGTTGCAGAATAAAATTTGTGAGTTTAATTTTGATTTAAAAACTTATCGCGATCAGCCGGACGAACAAGGGGGGATTTTTGCTCAGCGATTAATTAGTAATGTTATTTCGAGTGGCAATTGGTAATTAGTAATTAGTTAATTAAGTCTAGTTAAAGTATATGTTAAATATAATAAAAAAATATCTCGATTCTCGATTTTACCGAATTTTAGTCGGGGCTTATATAGTTTTTATTTTTATTATTATTATTTTTTCAGTGGACATTTTTAGCCCTTTTCACAGTTTCACTAATAAATCAGATTCGATGAATCCTCTAATTGATCGGGGTAGCCTGACGATTGTAAAAAGTTTTTCAAAATATGAAATTGGGGAAGCGATCGCCTATTACGCTCAAATTGATGGCCAAGAAGAGATTATTACTCATCGGATTACCGGTATTGGCGGTAATGTCTATACTACTAAAGGCGACGCTAATGAAGTAGCTGATCGAGAACTAGTTAAACCGCGTTTAGTTATTGGTCGAGTTATTTTTATTATTCCCTATCTTGGTTATTTAATTACTTTTGCTAAAAGTTTAGTTGGTACGTGGCTGAGTATTATTATTCCCGCCATATTTATTATTGCTTTCGAGCTAATTAGAATTATTCGAGAGCTAGCAAGGACTGATCAAGAAAAAAGCCATTAATTTTTACTGTTAACCTAGTTAGCCAATAAAAAACATAGTTAAAAACTATGTTTTTTAGGATAGTGAGCTAAAATATTAATTAAATTTTTTAATTGTTTTAGCCAGCGCCCGAATAAAGGGGTTTAGTTGATTAAGTTGATAAAATTTATGTTGACCAATTTTTTTCTTTTTAAATAATTGCGCTTGTTCTAGTATTTTTAAATGCTGAGAGGCCAAAGGGCGCGAGATATTTAAAGTTTCCGCTATATCACTAGCGGACATTTGCGGCCGGGTGTTTAAAAGTTGAAAAATACGGTGTCGATTGGTATCGCCCAGAGCCTTAAAAGAACTAATTAAAAAAAATTCTTTTTCATCATTGAAATTTTTTTTAATTTTTTTTAATTCATCTCCGCTAAGCATATGTTAAATATTTTATTAATTATTTAATTATTTTTATATTATATTATTATAGCACTTCGGGTTAGGTTAGTAAAATAGAAGTTATAACTTGTCAAATTACTTGACTTATTAAGAAGCTTTTATTAAGATTATCGGTCGGCTATTTATTTAGTCAAAATTAGGTCAGAGATTTATTAATTATAAGACTAATATGGCAGCGGAAAAAAAGATTATTAAAACAACCAGTCCAACGAAAAATAAGGTTTTTTGTTGGAAAATCATTTTTAATGTTCTAAGTAATATTAATTGTTTTCGTATTTTTCGGTGTTTATCAAAGCGCCGTGAATTAAGCAGCCAAGATATTATGAATATTTTAAATATTTCTGGCTCGGCAGTTAATAAACATTTAGAAAAATTAGAAGCTAATGGTTTTGTAACTAAGGAGAAAATCGGCCGCACGTTTTATTACTCTCTTAACTCCAAGAATCAGAGCGCCATGGCGACTAGACTGACTTTTTTTCGGTCGTAAAAACGTTCTCTGGTTTTAATTGGCTGAATTTTTAAAAGCTCTAGCGGAGGCTAGAGCTTTTTAGTTAGTATGGCAATTAGGCAGAGGTTTATAAGAAAATTGAATTGATTAATATTGTTTTTGCATCGCTTTAAGAATTTTTAAATACATATTTTCGACAATTTTTTCTTGGCTAGATCCGGTTTTTATATAATGATCAAGGCCGGGTGCCGCATTTATCTCAATTACCCAATATTTTTTAGGACGGTCGCTTATATCGCCCTCGACCATTAGATCAACGCCGCCTAAACGTAAACCCATGTCGCGGGTTAAGTTAACGGCTAATTTTTTAAATTCGGGATGGATTTTTTTAGTAACATCGTAAGCATCACCACCCGTAGAAAGATTGGCATTATTTAATAAAATAATTTTTTCCCCTTTTGGTAAGATTGATTGCTCGCTCAATTTATTCTTTTTTAGATTCTGAATTAATCGTGGGTCGTCGGCTTTAATTTTGGCGGGACGATCTAAAGCAATGAGACGCTCTAACTTGTCTCGAATAAGTTGTCGGGCAGTAGAAGTCCCGTCGCCAACAATATTAAAAGGAAGCCTCTGATAAACAGAAATAATTTTTTTATCTAAGACAACAATCCGATAATCTTTGCCAGTAACGATTTTTTGCACTAGCGCGATGTTATCAGTAATAAAAATTTTTTGTAGAGCCGAGTAAAATTCTTGTTTATTATCCACTAAGGTAACATTGGTTCCTTGGCTGCCGCTATTTGGTTTAACCATAACCGGGAAGCCGATTTTTTTAGCATAAAGATAGGCCGCATTAATATTTTTCGAAGATTTCAGGGCGCGGCTCCAGTTTGAGGAAAAGAAAGACTCACCCGTTATTATCGGATACCCCATTTTTTTCATAAAAAAACTCGCGTAGTCTTTATCCTTAGAAATTTCTGAAGCTCCTAGAGGGTTAATATCAATACTGGAATATCGGAAATATCTTTTTTGACCATTAGAAAAAATTATTTGACCGACTATGCCCCAATTTGGTTCCATGATTATTCGGGCGCCTATTTTAGGTGCGATTTTTTGAAAAATTTGGCCTAAACCAGTGACGGCTCTATTCCTTTTCATAAATTAATAATTTATTTTTAAATTTTTCATCCTTTGAACATTATAACAAGGTAAAACCATTTATCACAAATTATTTTATTAATAATTTTTTAAATATTTTTAGATTGATAATTAAAAAAAGCTAATTACTGGTGGTGTCCCTGTAATTAGCTTTGTAAAGAGCGTTTTGGCCTTAGAGATTCAATGGCCGGAAAGTTTTATAACGTAAATTAGAAGCCCCGTCAAAAATGATAATATTAGAGTGGCCCCCCTATAATTAGCTTCAGCTTCTTCTGCCATCTCTTCGTTTTCTCCTGTTTTTTCTGTGGTCGTCGCTTCCTTTGTTATGGAAGTAGAATTTTTTTGGCTGTTAGCAGCCAAATTACCGTGGTTAGCAGTGGGGCTGGTAGTGGTAGCTATATTAATGCTACTAGGCGTACCAGATGAGGATGAGCTAGTAGAATCATTATTTTGCGCCTTGATTGGCATAAAAAATAATAAAACTATAATAAAAGTCAAGATCGTTTTCATATTCTGATTCCTTTTTTGTTATTTTTTATTGTTAATAAACTTGATGATTTAACATATTATAGTACATCATATATTAATATTTGTCAATAGGAGTAGGTATTGGGCATATATATTGCCATTTCTGCTAACAGGCCAAAATCTCAGCGAAGTGCTATAATGTAGTGGTAAAATCCAAGTATAGTAACGAGTATAGTAATAAGTATAATAATTTATGCCAAAACATAAGACTATTGGCTTAGCTCTCGGTTCCGGCGCCTATCGGGGCTTTGCTCATATTGGCGTTTTAAAATCGCTGGAAAAGCATGGTTTTAGTATTGATTATTTAAGTGGTTCAAGTATCGGGTCCTGGGTTGGTGCTTATTATGCTTTATTTAAAAATTGGCAGCAGCTTGAGAAAGATTTAATCGAGAACACTAAAGAAAATTTATCTCTTTTATTCGATCTGAGTTGGCAAGGTGGTTTAATCAACGGTCAGCGTTTTATTAAGTATTTAGATAAACGATTCGCTGGACAAACTTTTTATGATTTGCAAATCCCGTTACAGATAGTGGCTACGGATATTAATAGTGGTTCCCCTTATATTTTTAAGAGCGGATTTTTATCAGAGGCGGTTAGAGCCAGTACTTCTGTTCCGGTAGTGTTCCGCCCTTTTTTATATCATGAACGTTATTTAGTTGATGGCGGGATGAGTAATGCCGTGCCTTGTAATTTAGTAAAAGCGATGGGTGCAGATATTGTCATCGGTGTTAATTTATATAATAAAAATGAGTTTTCTTCACGGCCTTCATCTCTATCTAATATGGCTGGACGAAGTACGGTTATTTTATTGCATAATTTAGCGAGCGGCGCGGCGCGAGAGGCTGATATTTTAATCGAGCCGGATATGTCGACTTTTTCTAGGAAGAGCGGCTTAGCTAAATATTTTACTAAAGATGTCGCGTTACAAATGATAAAAGTCGGCGAATTAGCGACTGATAAGGTTTTGCCTAAGCTTAAGAAATTATTGGAATTATGAAATATCGTTTATATACAACTTCGCAGAAAGCTTGGGATGGCATGTTCCAAGCTATGCTCTTGGCGCAAAAATCAATTTATATTGAGATGTATATCTTTTTAAATGATACTAAAGAAACACATAATTTTTTAAGTTTGTTAAAAACTAAAGCGGAAAATGGTTTGGAAGTAATCGTGATCGCTGATTCTTTTGGCAGTTCGGCTTTGCGCTCCACTGAGGTTAATGAATTACGCCGAGCGGGAGTAGAGTTTCTCTATTTCAGTCACTGGTTTCGTCGGACGCATCGTAAAATTGTTATTATTGATAATAAGATTGCTCTGATTGGGGGAGTTAATATTTATGAGAAAATTCGTTATTGGCGAGATATGCAGATTAAATTGCAAGGGATGATCGTTAAGCCTATTCTTAAATCTTTTGCTTATTCCTATGAACTGGCTGGTGGGAAACGAGAAGCTATTTTAATTCATAGCCGTTTGCCTCTAGTGCGAAAGATAAAATCTTGGGTTATTGATAATTTAATTACAACTAGTAAAATACATCAATTAAGTTCTTATTATCGTCAAAGGATTATTAGCGCTCGGGATTCGATTATTATTGTTACCCCCTATCTTCTACCCCCGCGTTGGCTAATGGCTCTTTTAGATAATGCTTGTCATCGGGAAGTGAGAGTTGAGATTATGATTCCGAATGATACGGATATCGATTTCCTTAATCGGGTTAATTATTTGAATGCTTGTCGTTTGGCGGAGAAAGGAGTGAAAATTTATTTGACGCCGATTATGAACCACGCGAAGATTATGTTAATTGATAAGCGAGAAGCGCTGATTGGTTCGCAGAATATGGATGTTTTATCTTTCAACTGGAATATTGAAGCGGGTGTATTTTTTGAGCAAAAACAGCTAGTTGCTGATTTAGATAAAGTAATTAGCGAGTGGAAGAAGGGCGCGATTGAATTTTCTGTTTCTCACCGGAAAACTAAATTTTTTGACCGCTGTCTTATTTTTCTATTAAAGATATTCTACAAAATATTTTAGCCGGCCGTCGCGTCGTAGTTTATTTTAATAGCTTTAGCAAGCTGATTATCCCGCCAGCTTGTTTTTTTTATGAATTTCTAGTATAATAAACTTTAATTATTTTTTATTTTTAAATGCATGGCTACTAATTTTATTAAAGTTCGAGGCGCGAGGACAAATAATTTAAAAAATGTTAATTTAGATATTCCTCGCGATCAGTTAGTAGTTATTACTGGCTTATCAGGTTCGGGTAAATCGTCTTTAGCCTTTGATACGATATACGCTGAAGGGCAAAGGCGCTATGTCGAGTCGCTTTCTTCTTACGCTCGACAGTTTGTCGGTCTGATGGATAAGCCGGACGTTGATTTAATTGAGGGTTTGTCGCCAGCCATCTCGATCGATCAGCGAACCGCGGGGCATAATCCTCGTTCAACCGTCGGGACTATCACCGAAATTTATGACTATTTACGATTACTTTACGCACGCGAAGGACAAGCTTATTGTCCGCACTGTAACCTTAAACTGAAATTAGAAACGCAGAAGGCGGAAAATATTAAGACCGTACGCGGTCGGGAAGTTAAATCGTTACGCAGCCAGAAATCTTATGTTTGTTCGTCTTGTAGTTATAGTCGACCGGAATTAGAGCCGCGCGACTTTTCTTTTAATTCTGGTTATGGCGCTTGCCCCGCCTGCTCTGGTTTAGGAACTAAGGCGGAACTTGAGGCAAGTTTAATTTTTAATAATAATCTTAGTATTTTAGAGGGAGCTATCAAACCCTGGTCGCATACTAGTTTAGCTAGTAGTGGTTTATTGGAGGAGTTTAGCCGACTAGCGGCGCGTCATAATTTTAATTTACGCTTAGCGGTGAAAGATTTAAGTCCGACGGCTCGGGAGCTAATTTTAAAAGGGGATCAGCAATTTACCGGTTTATTGTCTAAATTAGAAGAAAAATATCAGGAGACAAAATCTAACTTTGTTAAACAAGAAATTGAAAAAGTCATGCGTGTTTGTTTGTGTTCTGTTTGTCAGGGCTCCCGTTTGAAACCTGAGTCTCTAGCGGTAAAAATTGCCGGATTATCAATCGCTGAAGTTAGTAGCTATAGTCTAAAAGAATTATCGGGTTTACTAGTTAATTGGCTGAAAGATCGGGCGACTGTAAATGGTGATAGTCGGATTATTGAACCGATTATTCAAGAAATTTTGAAAAATTTAAAATTTTTAGAAAATGTCGGTCTCGGTTATTTAACTTTAAGTCGGGCAGCCTTAACTTTATCGGGAGGCGAAGCCCAGCGAATTCGTTTAGCCTCACAAGTGGGGTCGACTTTAAGTGGCGTTTTATATGTTTTAGATGAACCGTCTATCGGTTTGCATCAGAGGGATAATGATAAGTTAATTACGACTTTAAAAAAATTGCGTGATAATGGCAACACGGTAATCGTCGTTGAACATGATGCGGCGATGATGATGGCGGCTGATTATTTAGTCGACATTGGTCCAGGCGCCGGTGATTTCGGCGGACAAATATTATTTGCGGGTTTGCCGGCTGGGATTAAGGAGGCGCCCGCTTCGATAACTGGCGCCTATTTATCCGGGAGAAGTTCTATTAAAACTTTAAAAAAATTTCGTTTAGGTAGCGGACAATCGATTAAAATAATTGGCGCTCAAGAGCATAATTTGAAAAATATTGATGTCGAAATTCCTCTTGGAAAACTGGTCGCGATGACTGGCGTTTCTGGTTCCGGTAAATCAACTTTAATGAATGATATTTTAGCGAATGCTTTAAATCGAAAGTTCTATCGGGCTAAAGTTGAACCAGGAGCGCATCGCGATTTACAGGGTTTAGAATTTATTGATAAAGTCATTAATATTGATCAATCGCCAATTGGGCGGACGCCCCGATCCAATCCGGCTACTTATACCGGCCTGTTTACTTATATCCGTGATTTGTTTGCGGAGTTGCCTGAGGCGAGGGTTAAGGGATTAGGGGCTGGTCATTTTTCTTTTAATGTCCCCGGTGGGCGTTGCGAAAATTGTGCTGGCGACGGCGTTATCAAAGTCGAAATGCAATTTCTTTCGGACGTGTATTTGACTTGTGAAGTTTGTGGTGGTAAAAAATTCAAGACTAATATTTTAGGGGTTTTGTATCAGGGGAAGAATATTTCGGAAATTTTACAAATGACCGTTTCTGAGGCGAAAGAGTTTTTTCGCAATCACTCGGCGATTAGTCAAAAATTAAAGACGCTCGATGACGTCGGTTTAGGTTATATTAAATTAGGTCAGAGCGCGACTACTTTTTCCGGCGGTGAAGCCCAACGAATTAAATTAGCAACCGAATTGTCTCGTCGGGCGACGGGAAAAACTTTGTATATTCTTGATGAACCGACGACGGGCTTACATTTTGCCGATATTGAGCGCTTGCTCGAGGTTTTGAATATTTTAGTCAATCAAGGCAATACGGTGTTAATTATTGAACATAATCTTGATGTCATTAAATCAGTAGACTGGATTATCGACTTAGGGCCAGAAGGCGGCGATGACGGCGGTTATTTGGTGGCGGCGGGAACGCCGCCCGAAGTAGCTCGCACGGCACGGAGCTATACGGGGCAATATTTAAAAAAGATAATTGGTCGCTCATAAATTTTATTTTTTACGTATTTAAAAATCTCTTACCCGGGTAAGAGATTTTTAAATAGAGTGAGGGGTTAAAGATTAGCCACAATTCGCAAGACTAATTTTCTAGTAGCGGTATTTAAAGTAGCAAAAGTAGCTTGATGGAATATCCCGGCCAGGTTACCCGGATTGGCGATAATTATTTCATTTCTTTTTTCTAGCCAAGGTTTATGGGTATGTCCATAAAAAATGAAATGAAGTTTATTAGTGGTCGATTCAGCCGTTTGTTTTAATAAAATTTCAATTTTTTTTGGTTCATGGCAGAAACCGATATTGAGTTTAGAAATTTTTACGATTCCTTGAGAGCCGTAGGATTTTATTAGCGGATATTTTTTAATTGTTTCGTCAGTGAATAATTCCGCATTGCCAGTGACGATAAAGATCGGCCCGGGAAAAGCAGCCGCTAAGTAATCTAGAGTATCGGCCGTACTAATATCGCCGCAACAGATAATGGTTTTGATTTTTTTGGTTTGGCACCAATTAAGACATTTAGCGAGATTAGCGAGATTATCGTGAATGTCCGAAATAATAGCGATAGTCATAGTCGCTAGCTGAATATTTATTTTTTTGTTTTTAATTTTATTTCGTAGGACATTTGTTCTAATTTTCGTAAATGTCCTCGCGCTTGGTCATATTTAGTCCGCAGATAACCCGTCAAATCAAAGTCAATAAGTTGGGCCATAATATCAGCCGCGGTTTTTTTTATTTTTGCTACTTCGTTAAATTTTCCTTTAGCCGCTTGATTGGTAGCGTAGCGCACGAGTTCGCCGATTAAATCACAAACGCCCCCTAAATAGGCTTCATAATCTAGATTTAAACCAGGGCTAGGGGTAATCTTTTTTTTCTTAATTATCGAATAAAAAGTTTTTCCCTCTAAATATTCTTCGGCGGCAGCCTTGTAAGCGCCTTCTCGTTGTAGCCTTTCTTGGCCGAAGCGAGTTGCTAGATTAACTAGGGCTTTTTCAATCTCATTTAATTTTTGAGCCGCTATTTTAAAATCTTCCCGTTGCAGGGCGAAGATGCTTTTTTTCGCCTCAAATAAAATATTATTAGCGGCACTAATTATCTGACGTCTAGCGGATTCGTTAGTGCGATAGTTTTGTTTTAATTGATCTAGAAATTTTGTATCAATCATAAGCTTTATTTTTATTGGATTACCTTGAATATTTCTTCTAAGCTAGTTTCACCAGTAAGAGCTTTTAAAACTCCATCTTGAGCGATAGTGATGGCGCCGTTTTTAACGGCGGCGGTTTCAATATCAAAGTCCGTGACATTTTCGACTAAAATAAGTTTTTGAATATCGGGGGTCATCGTTATTGTTTCATATAGACCCAGGCGCCCTTTATAACCGAGCTGACTGCATTTTTCACAGCCTGCTCCTTTATAAAAGATTAGTTGAGCGGGGATTTTTATAGTTTTATTATTTATTTGTTGCAGAATTTTTTTAACTATTTCTAAATCAGCTTCGCTAACTTCTGCCGTTTGTTTACAATAAGGACAGAGGCGTCTAACTAGTCGTTGGCCAATAGTGAACTCAATAGAATTAGCCAGAGTTTGTCGATCTAAACCTAAGCCGACGAAACGAGAAATGGCGCCGGCGGCGCTATTAGCATGAATAGTCGATAGGACTAGATGCCCGGTTAGCGAAGCCTCGATAGCGACTTTAGCTGTTTCCGAATCGCGTATTTCGCCAATCATCATGATGTTGGGATTTTGTCGCAGTAAAGAGCGCATGGCCGCTGGAAAAGTGTAGCCGCGTTCTTCATCAATTTGAGTTTGCATGATGCCAGGCAGTTGATACTCAATCGGGTCTTCGACAGTAATTATTTTAACATCGGGTCGATTTAGTTTATTTAAAATACTGTATAAAGTAGTGGTTTTTCCTGATCCGGTCGGGCCGGTTGTAATAATAATTCCGCGGGTTTTTTTCATGGCTAATTGTAGGGCATCAAAGGCAACGGAGGTTATGCCGAGACTCGCCATATCTAAATTAGCCGCTGAAGAAGAGAGGAGGCGAATAACAATAGTCTCTCCGTAACCACCAGCGATTATAGAAAGACGACAATCTATTTTGCGTTCCGCGAAGTAAATGCTAAATCGTCCGTCGAAGGTCGCCCGTTTAATATTAGTCGGCTCGCCCGCTAGAATTTTTATTTCCGATAGTAAGGGCAAGTAGCTGGTTTTAGGGAGATTTAAAATATCATGCAGAACGCCGTCAATTCGAAATCGGATTTTAACGTCATTTTCTGTTGGTTCAATATGGAGATCCCCCGCGTCGGACGATACGGCTAGGGCCATGACTAAACTAACTAGATTACCAGTCGGTATTTCTTTAATTGTTTCGGCTATTTTAGTGATATCGTGGCTTAGTTCGGCGGCTAATTTAATTTCGGCCGGTTTTATTTTTATACCTCGGCCGATTGTTTGAGAAATCACTATATCGTATAGTTCATTAATATAATCGAAGTTTCCAATTACCCGATAAACCTCTTCTAAAGAGCTAACCCCTTCTAGGACTTTAAGAACGCCGTCTTGAAGCATGGTAATCATTCCATCCTCTACGGCTTGTTGGAGAATTTTAAAGGAGGGGGCATTATCAACAGTCAACTGCTTTATTTTATCGTTCATGGTAAAAATTTCGTAGATGCCACAACGCCCTTTATAACCAATTTCGCTACAGAATTCGCAACCGGCTCCCGCTTGATATATTTTAGGTAAATCAGCTGGCACCGCCACTCCCGCCTTTGGCGAAATTACCGCTAATATTTTATTAACTTGTTCTGTTTCTTCTGGAGTCAATATTTTTTCTTTTCGGCAATGCGGGCAGAGGCGTCTAATTAATCGTTGGCCGATAACTGCGTTAACTGAGGGGACTAGAAAATAAGGTTTAACGCCCATGTCGATTAAGCGGGGGATAACACCAGCCGCGTCGTTGGTATGTAAAGTTGATAAGACGAGGTGGCCGGTTAAAGAGGCTTGAACAGCTATTTCAGCGGTTTCTAAATCTCGAATTTCTCCGACCATCACGACATTAGGGTCTTGGCGGAGTATAGACCGGAGTCCGTCAGAGAAAGTGTAGCCGCGTTTGTTATCAACCTGACTTTGGTTGATTCCTTTAATTTGATATTCAATGGGATCTTCTAGAGTAATTATTTTTGTGCCGGGCTGGTTAAGTTTATCTAAAATAGCGTATAGACTAGTAGTTTTTCCTGATCCCGTTGGTCCAGTCGTTAAGATAAGGCCGTTAGGTTTAGAAATTTCTCGTTTTAGAATCGGGAGTATTTCCGGACGGATACCGAGTTCATCAAATTCTAGACCGGCCGCAGCCGAATCGAGGATTCTCATCACGACGCTTTCTCCATAAGCCGTCGGCAGGAAGGAGCAGCGGACATCAATATTTTTATTAGTTAAATAAATAGAAAAACGGCCATCTTGTGGTTTGTTAGTAATATTTATTTTTACTTTAGCCAGTATTTTTAAGCGAGCGACTATTTTTGACCATTTATCTTTAGTGATCGTGGCGGCTTGTTGTAAAACGCCGTCAATCCGAATTCTAATAACGACGTCGGCTTCTTCCGCTTCAATATGAATATCGCTGCCGCCGACTTTAATAACAGTCGCCATGATGAGGGTAATAATGTCACTAATGTTTACGTCATTTATTTTTTCTTTTAGATTATGATAACTAGTGATTGCTTCTTTGAATTTTTCTAAACTAGCTTCATTTATTTCTAATCCCTGTTCATATTTTTTTGTTTTCGGCAGAGATTTATAGGCCAGCCAAGCCAGGTCTAGACTCGATTTTGATATTAGATATAATCTGATTTCTGCAAAATAACGTTCTTTTAAATCGATTAGCTCGTTTTCGACTTGTTCGGTCGGTTCTAGACAGGCTAAACGAATATTCTTACCATCGTAATAAAAACAGACGGCGGCCAATTCTCGAGCGCGTTCCTCGCTAATTAGAGAGAGCGCTTCAGGGCTGATAGGAAAACCCGCTAAATTAACGTAATCTAAACCGGAATCATCAGCCTTTTTTTTAGTTTGTTTTTCGATTTCTTTTAATTTTATCTCATCTTGCTTTTTAGCAAAACGACCGGTGATGCTTTCTTCATCATCGGTCGGGTTAATTAGCTTAGAGATAGAGTCAAAATCACTCATAATTTTCTACTGGTTGATAAATTCTTAGCGCTGGAAGAGTCTTTCTAGTTTAGCGAGAACATTATTTTCCTTCAAGCTTAAAAAAAGTTTAGTCCAAGAAATGATTTGGAAAGTTACCAGAATTGAGCCGAAAATAACGATCAGAATAATAGCCAGGAAAATAATTAAGTTAGCTAGCCAGCTTATTTGAAGCATTAAGCCTAGCAGTAGTAAGGGGAGGAGGAAGATAGACAAGATAATTACGATAACACCACTGGCTAAGAAATTTATGATAAATAAAATTATGGCCATTTCTACGCTCACTAGCCAGTTATCTCGAAATAATCTCCAAGCGTGGTTTAAAGAGGCGATTAAAGATTTTTCTTCTAAGACAGTGTAGGCGATAGCATATTTTATAATTAAAGATATCGCTAGGGATAAGGGGATAAATAATACAAAGAGAATTATATAAATAGTCGCTAACAGCCAAGTGTCATTTATAACCATTAAAAGGAGCGGCAGACTAATAATCACGAAAATAAAAGTGGTTAGTAGTTTAGCGGTGATATTAAGGCATAGGACTGGTAGAAAATAAGGCGATACTTTAGTAAAACTTTCGCGAATACTTAGTTTAATGTCCTTTTTTTTGTTGTTTAATATTTTTTTAGCGTCATCGACTAAGGCCGCTTGAGAAACAATTGCTAACCAGATGAAAGTTATGATTAAAATAATTGATAATAGTAGAACGGTTAGAGCGTTTAGGATTGTCCAAAAGTCATAGGTAAATAATTCTACTAGACCTAGAGCGAAACTTTTTAGCAAGTCAACCGCGCTGACGAATTGACTAAAGAAGAGATAGGAACCATCAATAAGATTTTGGTTCAGGTTTCGGGTTAGTAATTGATATTCCCAAGATCCGCTGCCGGCGACAATTGCGGCGAATAAACCGAATAACCATAAATGTTTATATTGCCAAGCAGCCGCAAAAGATTGTTTTAATAAGGCACGATAAGAAAACATAGATTTATAGATTAATTTTTGTCTTATTTGTTTATTATTTTTATGGCTCGGAATCAATTGAAAAATATAAAAAAGTCTGATAATATTATAACATAATTTGCTAATTGGTGCCAAATATTAATATATTAATGTATGTCTCAGATAATTACCGATAAAAAATTGATTGAAGAGGTTTTAAGTCGGGGGGTCGAGAAGATTTATCCTAGCCGCGGCGCTTTAGAAAAAAAGTTGTTGAGCGGTGAGAAAATTAAATTATACTGTGGTTATGATCCCACTTCGCCGTCTTTACAGGTTGGCAACGCCGTTACCCTTAATAAGCTAGCGCAATTTCAGGCGCTCGGTCACGAGATCGTCTTTTTAATAGGTGATTTTACTTGTATGATTGGCGATCCGACTGATAAAAAAGCGGTGAGATTCCAGATGACTCGAGAGGAAGTTTTAAATAACGCCCGAGATTATCAAAAGCAAGCGGCTGCCTATTTAAAATTTACTGGCGACAATCCGGTTAGATTAAAATATAATAGTGTCTGGAACGATCAGTTGAATTTTGTCGATTTGATTAAGCTCGCGGCTAATTTTACCGTTCAGCAAATGGTTCAGCGGGACATGTTTCAGAAAAGGATTCAAGAAGAAAAACCTATCTATTTACATGAGTTTCTTTACCCACTGGTTCAGGCTTATGACAGCGTCGCCTTAGATATCGATTTAGAAATCGGCGGTAATGATCAGATGTTTAATATGATGTGTGGCCGCACTTTACTCAAAACTTTAAAAAATAAAGAAAAATTTGTCATGACTTTGAAACTTTTAGCCGATGATGAAGGGAAAAAAATGGGTAAAAGCGAGGGTAACGCGGTGTTTTTTAATGAAGAGCCGAACAATATTTATGGTCAGATAATGTCTTGGCCGGATGGAGCGATTAGCACCGCTTTTGAATTATGTACTAATTTACCGATGTCCGAGATTGCTAAGATGATGGTCAGCCTGAAAGATAAAGAGCTTAATCCGCGTGATTTAAAGATGAAATTAGCGTACGAATTAACTCGGATTATTGGCGGGGGAGAGAAAAAAGGAGCCCAAGCGGCTCAGTCGGCTCAAGAACATTTTGTGAACACTATTCAGAACAAAGAATTACCGGAAATGATGGATATTTATTTGACGGCTAAGCCTCGGCAATTTCTCGTCGACTTGTTAGTCGAGACAAAATTAGTTAAAAGCAAAACGGAGGGCCGTCAAAAAATTACCGAGGGAGCGATTAAAGTTAAAATGGAAAAAAAAATGGCCACTAATTCTTCAGCCATGGTAGTTATGAAAGATGTGAAACAAGAATTGGAATTTGGGTCGGATATTGATTCAATAATTATCCAAAAAGGAAAATTCAATTTTGTCCGAGTACGGCTTAATTAAATTTACTATGTATTTTTTAGATGATTTAAAATTAAAAATAGTCACGGCTTTAGAGCTCGAGCGAGCGAATTTTTCTTATCCGCCTAATATTGCTTTAGGAGATTTAAGTTTAGCTTGTTTTGAACTAGCGAAGAGTCGAGACACTAAGCCGACGGAGTTAGCGACGCGTTTAGCTCATGATTTAAAAAATAATTCAAACCTTAATTTTTATTTTTTAGATATTAAAGCAGTTGGTCCTTATTTAAATTTTTTTATTTCTCCCGTTTATTTAGCCGCCGCCGTTATTTCAGAAATTAGAGCGCAGCGAGAGAATTATGGTTTTAATCAAGTGGGTCGTCACCGACGCGTGATGGTTGAATATTCTAATGGCAATACACATAAAGAGTATCATGTTGGACATTTGCGTAATATTTCTTACGGCGATAGCGTGGTTAAACTGCTTCAGGCCAGTGGTTACGTAACTATTCCGGTATCCTATGTTAATGATTTCGGTATTCATGTTGCCAAAACAATTTGGCATTGGCAGCACAATCCTGTTTTTGATGAACGTCCTGAAGCTAAAGGATATCTTTTAGGCCATTGCTATGCTAAGGCCAGCCAGCTCTTAGCCGATAATCCGGAAGGGAAAAAAGCCGTGACGGCGATAATGAAAGAGATTGAGAGCCGCCAAGGGAACAATTATAAATTTTGGCAAATTTCTAGACAGTGGAGCATCGATTATTTCGCTTCTATTTATCGAGAACTTGATATTAAATTTGATCATATTTTTTACGAGAGTGAAGTGATTAGCGCGGGATTAAAATTAGCCGAAGAATTATTTCAGACGGGAGTCTTAGTTAAGAGCGAGGGGGCGATTATTGCTAATCTGGAAAAATATGATTTAGGTGTTCTACCAATTATCCGATCCGACGGGACGGCTCTTTATCCGGTCGGCGATTTAGCCTTAGCATCAGAAAAATTTAAAAAATACCATTTAGATGAGTCGATTTATGTCATTGATGTGCGACAGAGTCTCTATTTTAAGCAGTTATTTAAAATTTTAGAGTTGACGGGTTATCAGCCGGCGGTTTCTCATTTATCCTATGACTTTGTCACTTTGCCTGGCGGCATGATGTCATCACGAACCGGGAATATTATAACTTATGATGAGTTAAAAAATAAAATTGTTGATAAATTATTAATCGAAACTAAGAAACGTCACCCCCGTTGGAGCGAGTATCGTTTGCTTAAAGTAGTGGGAAACCTCAGTGTTTCGATTATTAAATTCGAGATGCTTAAAGTCGGGGCGGCTAAAACGATTACTTTTAATATTGAAGAGGCCTTGCGTTTTGACGGTTACACCGCTTGTTATTTACAGTATACCTACGCTAGACTTAAGAGTATTATAAGGAAAGCCGGTCTTAGCCGATTTTTTAGGCGGGTTGATTTAAAATTATTATCGGAACCGTCAGAAAAAGCGTTATTGTTAAAGATCGCTAAATATCCGGAATTAATTAAAGAGACGACTCAGAAATATGATCCGAGCGAATTAGCTAAATATTTATTTGAATTAGCCCAGCTCTCTAATGATTATTATCATCGGGTTAATATTTTAAAATCGACGGCGGTTTTACAGGTAACCCGGCTATCTTTAATTAGATCGGTCAGTCAGGTTTTGTTTAATGGTTATAAAATTTTAGGTTTAAAAATTTCTGAGGAAATGTAAAAGATGAAAAATATGAATAAAAAAGTTCTAGATAAAATGGATAAAATAATATCTTTAACAAAAAGGCGTGGTTTTATTTTTCCGTCTTCCGAAATTTATGAAGGATTTGCCGCTGTTTACGATTTCGGTCCTTATGGTGTCGAGTTAGCTAATAATATCAAGAAGGAGTGGTGGAAAGCGATGACGCAATTGCGCGACGATATCGTTGGTTTAGATTCGGCGATTTTTATGAGCCCGAAAATCTGGGAAGCGTCTGGTCACGTGACCGGATTTTCTGATCCATTAACAGAATGTAAGAAATGTCATACTCGTCTACGTCTCGACGCGATGCTAGAAGAAGCGGGGATTTTTGCCGATGAGAAAATGAGCGTCGAGGAAATTAATCAAATTTTTAATACCAATAAAGAAAAAATAAAATGTCCAAGCTGTGGTGGATCGGATTTTACGCCGGGTCGAAAATTTAATTTATTGGTTCAGTCCAACTTAGGAAATTTTACGGGGGACTGGAGTAAAGAACCGGTTTATTTGCGCGGTGAGACTTGCCAGGGTATTTATGTTAATTTTAAAAATGTCGTCGACACGGCTAGAGTAAAAATCCCTTTTGGTATCGCTCAGATTGGTAAAGCTTTTCGTAATGAAATTACTGCCCGACAATTTATTTTTCGTACCCGGGAATTCGAACAGATGGAAATGCAATATTTTGTGAAACCAGGCGATGACTTGAAGTATTATGAAGAGTGGCGTCAGATTCGTTTTCAGTTTTATCTTGATTTAGGGATTGATTCTAGTAATTTAAAATGGCACAAGCATGAAAATTTGGTTTTTTATGCTAAAGAGGCTTATGATATTGAATATAATTTTCCTTTTGGTTTTAAAGAACTAGAAGGAATACACGCTCGGGGTAATTATGATTTAACGCAACATAGTAAATATTCGGGACAAGAATTAAATTATCTCGACCCCGCCACGAATCAGAAATTCATCCCTCATGTGGTCGAAACTTCGGCCGGTGTGGGTCGAACTTTTTTAGCGGTTTTAAGCGAAGCGTACCAGGAGGAAGATTTAGAGGGAGAAGTCAGAATAGTCTTAAAATTAAAGCCAAGCTTAGCGCCGATTAAAGTAGCAGTTTTTCCTTTATTAAAAAATAAACCGGAATTAGTCGCTAAGGCGCGCGCTGTCTTTAATGAATTAAAATTAAATTGGCGTTGTGAATTTGATGATAACGGAAATATTGGTAAGCGTTATCGGCGGCAAGATGAAATCGGTACTCCCTATTGTGTGACTATTGATTTTGATACCTTAGAAAATAATGAAGTGACCGTTCGCGACCGGGATACCATGAAACAGGAACGTATTAATATTGAAGAATTGCCCAAATTTTTAGCGGCGCAGATTTAAATTATTAAATCATTTAAATTTTTTGTCGGTAATGTCTTGGCGCGAGTTTCAAAAATAAAATTTCCTCGCTTTTGGAATCAAGCGAGGATTTTTTTATTTTTTTTGAAAAAACTATTGCTACTTATTTTAATTAGTTATATAATTAACTTAGTTAGGATATTTTAATTTTAATTTTTATTTATTTAAGAGGGGAGGTGATATTATGAAAAAGAAAGCGGCTAAAAAAGTGGTGAAAAAAGTGGCTAAAAAGAGAGTTGCTAAAAAAGTAGTAAAAAAGGTAGTTAAGAAAGCAGCTAAAAAAGCGACTAAAAAAAGAAAATAGTTTTTAAAATTTATTAATTACTAATTAATAGATTTGTTTGATTTGAAAATTATACAGAAACCGTCCTGCGGAATCAGGGCGGTTTTTGTAAGGGGTTGCTAATTAATGATGAGATGATTGATCGAAATTTATTCTTAGGTGATTTTTATTTTATATTTTTTTAATTTCTCTTTTTTTATAATGAGAGGATGCTATTAATTATTCAAAAATTACGAGCGGGAGTTAAGAAATCATTTTTTAAGTATTTTTTGATTTTTTGTGGTATTTTGTCATTATCGTTAGTTTTGTTTTCCTTAATTTTTATTTTAGCGAGCGCCGCCGGTTCTTTGGCAGTTACTTTCTTAGATGTCGGACAAGGCGATTCTGTTTTAATAAAAACTCCGACCGACCGAATTATTTTAATTGATGGCGGGCCGGATAATAAAATTCTCCGGCGTTTGGGCGATTTTTTACCTTTTTATCGCCGGCAGCTTGATTATCTAATTTTTAGTCATTATCATGATGATCACATTACCGGTTTGATTGAAATTATTCGTAGGTATAAAGTTAAACATTTAATTTACGCTCCTAGTGATTACCGGTCGCCCGTTTTAGAGGAGCTTTTAGCCGTTATTAAGGCTCAGGATATACCGACGACGATTTTAACGAGTCGCCAGCAATTATTTTTTTCAGCCGCTTGTAGTCTAGATTTATTGAATCCCCGAGTCCTGGGGGTGAAAAAAAATGAGAATAATTCTTTAATAGCCAATTTAAATTGCCAAGGACAGAAATTTTTATTGGCTGGTGATAATAGTAGTCAAGTTGAGCAAGCTCTTTTAGCTTCGAGTCTTAATTTAACAGCCAATATTTTAAAAGCCTCGCATCATGGCTCTAAAAGTGCTAATAGTTTTAGATTTTTAGAGGTTGTTCGACCTGCTTGGTTAATTATTTCTGTTGGTGCTGACAATAAATTTAGACATCCTGATTCCGACCTTTTGGTTCGGGCGGCTCAATTAGGGATTAACGTTAAGAGAACGGATCAAGCCGGGAGTATTCAGCTTATAATTCCGCCTTTAAAGGTTCATTAATACTAGGTATTTTGTCTATTTTTAAGGTAATTTTTAGTTGTTTTTAGTTTGACCGCTACTGATTTATTTGTTATACTAAAAATAGGTTATTAGACCTATTTTTATTGTTTTAGCTATATGATTATTACTTGGCAAGGACATTCCTGCTTTAAAATTCAGGACAAGATTGGTTCGGACGGAGTAACGGTTACTACTGACCCTTTTAGCAAGGAAATTGGTTTAAAGGTTCCTAATTTCGAGACGGATATTATTACAGTCTCTCACGCGCATCATGATCATAATAATGTGGCGGCTTTACGCGGCGAGCCCTTTATTATTGATTGTGCCGGTGAATATGATTTTAAAGGAGTCTTGGTTGAGGGGATTGATTCTTATCATGATGATAAAAATGGCGCGGAAAGAGGAGCTAATATAATTTATCGTATTGAAATTGATGATATTTCTGTTACTCATCTAGGCGATTTAGGGCAAGCGCTTGATAACGCTCAGCTGGAAAAACTAGCGGGAACGGATATCTTACTTATTCCGGTTGGCGGAAAATATACTTTAGATGCTAAGAAGGCTGTCGAAGTTATTTCTCAAATTGAGCCGCGCATAGTTATCCCGATGCATTATAAGACTAAGGATTTGAAAATAGATATTGAAGGAATAGAGCGGTTTATTAAAGAGATTGGTTTAACACCGAGTTATGAAGAGAAGCTAAAAATATCCAAAAAAGATTTGCCGAGCGAAGATATGGAGCTAGTAATTTTAAGCCTGTAAAAATTATTTAATTTATAGAAATTATGATTAATCCTAAAAAAGAGAGAACTTTCGTAATTCTTAAGCCAGACGCGGTTCAACGCGGTTTAGTGGGAGAGATTATTAAACGAATAGAGAATACCGGTTTGAAATTAGTGGCGCTTAAACTTATCTTTGCGACTGAGGAACAACTTTGGAAACACTACGATAAGAATGAAGAATGGTTTAAAAAGAAGGGGGAGAGAACTATTGAGGAGAGACGAGCGGCGGCTTTGCCGATCGAAAAAGAAGCGATTGAATATGGTAAGGATATTATTCGGGCCTTGGTTAAGTTTATGAGTTGCGGGCCGATTATTCCGATGATTTGGGAGGGCAACCAGGCCGTTGGCATTGTGAAAAAATTAGTGGGCTCAACCGAACCCCTAACTTCAGACGGCGGGACTGTTCGTGGTGATTACACCCTCGATTCTTATGAGTTATCTAGTATTGATGATCGAGCCGTCCGTAATTTAGTCCATTGCTCCGACCCAGTGGCGGATGCAGAGCGAGAAATACCAATTTGGTTTGGTCAGAATGAAATTTTACAGTATCGTTTAATAGTCGAGCAAATTCTTTATGATGTTAATTTAGATGGGATTAAAGAATAAATTATGGCTGAGAAACGCCAGGTTAAAGTAATGGTTTTGAAAATTATCGGGGCTTTATTTATCTTTAGCCTGTTGATTATTTGGTGTTTTAATTTAAAAAATTTATGGTTGGCTAATGATTATCGAGAGGGCGCGGCCGGAACATCGAAAAATCAAGAATGGGCTAATTTGAGGAATAGTTTAAGTGATACTTTAAATGGCGTCGCCGATCAACTGAAAATATTAGAAAAAAATAGAAATATTGAGAATAATACCGTTAAAAATAATTTAGCCGGAAAACAACTTTTAGCGAATTTATTACAAGAAACAAATAAATTAGTCCCCTCGACTACTAAGTCGAATTTACCGCCCCTAGCTTCTTCTAGCGACGGGATTAAGCCGGCCAGCAGTTCTCTAGTTAATAAGAAACAGAATTGTCCGACCTATATTAACTGTATGCCGACTATCGGTTTCAGCCGCCCTTGTCAGATTCCGGTCGGTTGCGAGGGGATCACAGTTATTGCCTATTAAATAATTTTATCTTTTGGTTAGTATTTACACTATTAGTTTTTTGTTTAATTTTTATGCCCCAATCAATAAAAGATAATAAAGAAAAGTCTGGTAAGCAAGAATCAGAATCGACGATTACTACTAATTTGCGGAAAAAAACCGCTTACGGATTAGTTGAAGAACAGCCGATTTATGATGAGATGAGCAAGTCCTACTTAGAATATGCCATGAGCGTTATTGTTTCGCGTGCCTTACCAGATGTTCGCGATGGTTTAAAGCCCGTTCATCGTCGTATTCTTTACGCGATGTGGAATATCGGTTTGAAGGCTAACGCTAAATTCCGTAAATCAGCGACGGTCGTCGGTGAAGTTCTTGGTAAATACCATCCGCATGGCGATAGCGCGGTTTACGATTCGATGGTACGAATGGCACAAGATTTTTCGATGCGTTATCCTCTGGTTCGCGGTCAAGGAAATTTTGGTTCTATGGATGGCGATAACGCAGCCGCGATGCGTTATACGGAAGCGAAATTATCAGCCGTGGCCGAAGAAATGCTTTTTGATATTGATAAAGATACGGTTAATTTTATTCCGAATTATGACGGCAGTCATCAAGAGCCGAGTCTGTTACCCTCTAAATTACCAAATTTATTATTAAATGGGACCATGGGAATCGCCGTCGGGATGTCTACTAATATTCCGCCCCATAATTTAAAGGAACTGGCGGCCGCGATTGATCATTTAATTACTAATCCCGAGGCTAGTATCGAAGATTTAATGCAATTTGTTAAGGGACCAGATTTCCCGACGGGAGGGATAATTTATGATCATAAGGAAATTTTAGCCGCTTATGCGACGGGTAAAGGAGGAATTGTTGTCCGCGGTCAGGCTGAAATTGAAGAAGAAAAAAGTGGTGGTTTCCGAATTATTATTTCAGAAATTCCCTACCAGGTTAATAAGGCGGATTTAGTGGAAAAGATTGCCGACTTAGTTAAAGATAAAAAAGTCGAAGGAATTAAAGCTCTGCGCGATGAATCAGACAAAGATGGCGTGCGGATTGTGATTGAGATTAAAAAAGATGCTTATCCTAAAAAGATTTTAAATAGTTTATATAAGCATACTTCTTTACAAACAACCTTTCATTTGAATATGCTCGCTTTGGTTGACGGTATTCAACCAAAGGTTTTGACGTTGAAAATGATTTTAGAGGAGTACATTAAACATCGAGCCGAAGTAGTTCGGCGGCGAACGCAGTTTGATTTAAATAAAGCCAAAGACCGCGCCCATATTTTAGAAGGTCTAATGATCGCTTTAAAGCATATTGATGAAGTTATTAAGACGATTAAAGCCTCTAAAGATAAAGAAGTGGCTAAGCTTAATTTGATTAAAAAATTTAAATTGTCAGATCGGCAAGCGGTCGCAATTTTAGAAATGCGGCTGCAGAATTTAGCTAATTTAGAACAATTAAGAATTGAAGAAGAACTAAAAGAAAAGTTAAAATTAATTAAAGAATTAGAAACGATTCTTAAATCAGTAGTGAGGATTCGTGGTATTGTCCGGGACGAATTAAAGGCTTTGGCCGATAAATTCGGCGATGAGCGTCGTACACAGGTTGTTGTTCATGGGATTAAAGAATTCAGTATGGAGGACTTAGTTCCGAATGAAGAAACAGTAGTGATGATGACTCGGGACGGTTATATTAAAAGATTAGAGCCGGATACGTTTAAAGTTCAAGCCCGCGGCGGGAAAGGGGTTATGGGGTTGACTACGAAGGAAGAAGATATGGTCGAATTTATGTTTTCTTCGCAGACGCATAATGATGTTCTTTTCTTTACCACTAAAGGGCGAGTATTCCAGTTAAAAGTTTATGAAATTCCTCAAGCTTCCCGAATCGCTAAAGGGACGCCGGTTGTGAATTTTTTACAATTAATCGGGGGTGAACAAATTTCTTCTATTTTACCTTTGGATAAAGCCATTTTTAGTAAATATTTGTTTTTTGCAACGGCTAAGGGTTTGGTCAAAAAAGTAGAGTTAAGTGCTTTTTCTAATGTCCGGCGCAGTGGCTTAATTGCTATTAAAATTAAAGATGATGATAAATTAATTTGGGTCAAGCCGACTTCCGGCAGCGATCATATTCAGCTCGTAACCGCCAAAGGTCAAGCAATTAGATTTAAAGAAACGGATGTGAGAGATATGGGGCGCGGTGCGGCTGGTGTTCATGGCATTAGGCTGCATAAAGACGATTTAGTTATTGGTATGGGTATTGCTAAAACCGATAAAGAGAGAAAAAGAAATTATCAAATTTTGACTATTATGGCACACGGTTTTGGCAAGCGCACGGATTTTAACGCCTATAAGATCCAGGGGCGCGGCGGTAGCGGCATTAAGACCGCTAAAGTTACGACTAAGACCGGAGACATTACCAACGCTTTCTTAGTTAACGCTGATAATATGATTGATCGCGACATTATTATCATTTCTGAACAAGGACAGGTTATTAGGACGCCGTTTAAGTCCGTTAGCGTCTTAGGCCGTGATACACAAGGTGTTAAGATAATGCGTTTTAAAGATGAGGGCGATAAGGTCGCAGGAGTTACTTGGGTTTAGTTAGAATTATGAAAAAATATTTAAAAGAGTTTCAAGAGTTTGCCGTCAAGGGCAACGTCGTCGATCTGGCCGTTGCGGTCGTTATCGGCGGTGCTTTCGGCAAGATAGTTTCTTCTTTCGTAGCCGATATTATTATGCCGCCTTTAGGATTGCTTATGGGCGGCATAAATTTTTCCGATATCAAGATTGTTTTAAAGAAAGCGGTTGAAGCGGCTAATGGCGCTGTCGTTACCCCAAGCGTTTCTATAAATATTGGTTTATTTTTACAGAATATCCTTGATTTTTTGATAGTCGCTGTGGCCATCTTCTTCATGGTTAAATTAATTGGTCGGCTTAAGACACGGTTAAAATCGATAGTCGCTGAAGGTGAGAAAAAAGCCGAGGAAATTAAGCTATTAACTAAAGACCAGGAATTATTAGGAGAGATTCGAGATTTATTAAAGAGGGAAAACAATAAAAAAGTAGAGTAAATAAAAAAGTTGCTTGTTTATTACCCCGGATTTAGTAGCTAAGTCCAAGAGAATATGAATAACTATTTAATTCAATTTCTATTAGTACTATTAATTTTTGGCGTTGCGGCTGTGATTTTTTTATTATTGCGTAAGAAAAGCGGAGAGAATGACCAGAAAATTGATTCGGTAACCGAGCACTTGATTCAGCAGTCAGAAAAATTAAGTCAACTTTCCTTGCAAAATAGTGAATTACGCCAGGAGCTGGACCGTAAATTATCGGAAACCCATCGCACTAATCAAGAACAATTCGGCCAAAACGCTAAAATTGTTCAAAATATTACTTCGCAATCGGCTAAATTGATTGCGGATGTGACCGAGAAGTTGACTAAACTTGATGAAACTAATAAGCAAGTAGTAAATTTTTCAGCGCAACTCCAGAATTTACAAGATATTTTAAAGAATCCTAAACAGCGCGGCGTTTTAGGCGAATATTTTTTAGAAGAAACTTTAAAAAATGTTTTACCGCCTAAATCTTTCCAAATGCAATATCCTTTTAAAGACGGGACTATTGTTGACGCGGTAGTTTTTGTAAAAGATAAAATTATCCCAATTGACGCCAAATTTTCTCTGGAAAATTATGAAAAATTAATTAACTGTACTGACGCAGAGACTCGCAAAAAATTAGAAATTCAGTTTAAGGCTGATTTAAAGAATCGAATTGATGAAACAGCTAAATACGTCAAACCCAGTGAGAATACTTTAGAGTTTGCTTTTATGTTTATCCCTTCCGAAGCGATTTATTATGATTTATTAGTTAATTCGGTGGGCATAGTTAAAGTTAATACGCGCGATTTAATTGAGTATGCCTTCCGCGATAAAAAGGTTATTATTGTTTCGCCTACCTCTTTTTTGGCTTATTTACAAACAGTTCTGCAGGGACTAAAGGCGATGCAAATTGAGGAAAAAGCTAAAGAAATTAGAGCAAATATCGAAAAATTACAGCGGCATATTAGTAGTTATGACGAATTTATGAAAAAATTAGGAGTTTCTATGTCGACGACTGTCAATCATTATAATAATGCCTATTTAGAGTTTAAGAAAATTGATAAAGATGTGACTAAAATTACCGAGGTTAAAGGTCAAGTAGAGGTTTTGCATATTGATCGACCTAAAAATAATGAATAACATGTTTGGTGATGATTTACAAACGGATAGTGGTTTGCGCCGGGCAGTCGTTAAGCTGATTATTTTTTTTGATTTATTTGACTATCCTTTAACCACTTATGAAATTTGGGTCAATTTAGATCGGCTAGTTAGTCCGTCGGAGATTCTTGGAGCCTTACAGGCAGATCAGACCGCACAACCTAAAGTAGCCGAGCAGCATGGTTTTTATTTTTTAGTCGGGCGCGATTCTATTGTGGCGACTCGGGCGGAGCGCTATAATTATAGTTGTCGTAAATTAAAAATCGCTCGTCGCTTTGCTAATTTATTTAAAATTTGTCCTTTTATTAGGCTAGTTGCCTTAAGTAATTCTTTTGGCGATCATAATTTACGCGATGGTAGCGATTTAGATTTTTTTATTGTTAGTGCGCCGGGAAGAATTTGGTTAAGTCGTTTATATTGTGCCGGTTTAGCTAAACTATTAAATAAGCGACCGACTATTAAAGTTAAGCGCGATCGGGTTTGTTTAAGTTTTTATATTACTGAAGACCAGCTCAATCTTGATAATTTAAAAATCGCCGCTTTCGATCCCCATTTTCATTATTGGCGTCGTTATTTTTTTCCCCTTTATGACCGTGGTGGGGTCTATGCCCAGTTTTTATCGGTTAATAAAGATGAGGCGGGTTTAGATGGCCCCCAATTAAGGGTGGTGATGCCAGATAAAATTAATTTGAGTCGTCCGTCGTTTTTGGCAATTGACTATTTGGAATTTTTTGCTAAGATGCTACAATTAAAGATATTACCCCAGACGATTAGAGTGGCGAGGAATAAGCCGGGGCATGTTATCATTAATGACCAGGTACTTAAGTTTCATGAACATGATAATCGTCAGGAAATTTTAGAAAAATATGGAAATAAAATTCAGCAAATTTTTTCGACAACTTATTGAAGGGCTTTTCTATTTATTCGTCTTCTTGTTGCCTTGGCAGACTAAGATAATTTTGCGACCGGCTAACTCTAATTTTAACGAAATTAGCTTATATTTAAGCCATGTCTTATTGCTTTTTATTTTGGTGTTATTTTTTATTTATAAAATTCGCCGACACAAGCAAGATGAACCAGTGTCTGGTTTATGGTGGTCGCTGGCGGGTTTGGATTTATTTGTCCTCGCTTCGTTTTTTGTCGCCAGCGATCAAGTGCTCGCTTTTTATTACTATGTTTTATTTTTAGTTGGCTTAGCTTTATTTTATCTTTTATTTTCTGGGTTGAATGTTAGTAATTATGAAGAGCCGAGTTTAAATAAGGTTAAATTATTGTATAGTTTTTTGGGCGGTATTTTACTCCAGTCAATACTCGGTATTTATCAATTTTTAAATCAACAAACACCGGTGTTTAAATATTTAGGATTAGCGCATCATGATGCTAGCACTTTGGGCGCGGCAGTTGTGGAAGTAGCTTCTGGTCGTTGGCTCCGGGCTTATGGGAGTTTTGATCATCCTAATATTTTTGGCGGCGTTTTGGCTTTAGCTTTAATCATTGCTGCTTATTTATTAGCTAAAAAGAAAATGATTCGTTCGGTCGCGGAGATGGGCGAATCGATTTTCCTTTTTATTTTTTACTTTACTTCTTTATGCGCCTTGTTTTTTTCTTTTTCGCGCGCCGCCTGGCTAGCTTTCGCCTTCGGGCTTATTTATATTTTTATTTTCCTGTTATTTAAAAAAGACCATTGGGTCTCTGGTCGCTTTGTCGTATTAATTCTTTTTTCAGTCTTAATGATTTTTATTGTCGCCGTGCCTTATCGTCATTTATTAGGAGCTCGAGTCGACGCTTCGACCCGTCTGGAACTTAAATCTTGGAATGAGCGACAGGAATATTTAGTTGAGGCGCAGGAACTGATTCAGAAAAACTGGCTGTGGGGGGTTGGCCCGGGGAATTACGTGGCCGTCTCAGAACGCCAAGATAATTATCAAAAAGCTGCTTGGGACTATCAGCCGGTGCATAATGTCTTTTTATTATTATGGACAGAAAGCGGCCTTGGCGCCCTAATAGCTTTCTTAATCTTTTTATTTCTTCTTAAAAAAGAGCGCCGCAATATTTATTCGGGAGCAATGTTGGGTGCTCTAATTATATTAATGCTATTAGATCACTGGCTATTAAGCTTGCCTTTTGGTATTATTTTTCTTTTCCTGATGTTTGGTTTAATGTGATAATTTTTTTGGAGTAATAGTAAATCTTTTTCTAAATTATTTAGGATTTTTTCTAACAAAGTGGTATTTTTAATATCGCTTTTTTTAATTTGTTCTCTTAAGAGAGACAAAACAGTGGCCATCGTACCAAAATAATCCTGACTTTTGACATGAAATTTTATACTGGCCTCATCTTTAATTAACCAAAGCGGCGGCGTAATTTTATATTTTTTTGGCATAGTGGCGCTAGTAATTAAAACTGGACGAGCCGGCTCTTTTAAAGCTTAACTCGTCCAGTCTTAAGTTTATCTAAATATTAAATAATACTGGCAAATTTATTTTTGCCGATTATTAAGTGGTCTAAAATATCTATCCCTAAAATATTGCTCGCGGCGATTAGTTTGTCGGTTATTTCTACATCCGCTTTACTGGCCTTAAGAACTCCGGAGGGATGATTATGAGCAATAATAAGCGCGGCCGCAGAATATTCCAAAGCTGGTCGGAAAACTTCCCGGGGCTGAACCAGAGAGGCCTCCAGAGTCCCTAGAGAGATTACTTCATCGTGGATAAGCTGATAATGAGTATTTAAATATAGTCCCCGGAATTGTTCTTTATTCAGATTTCCCATGTCTTTTAGATAAGCGAAAGCTTGAGCCGCGGTTCGAATAGTAATTGATCCGCCTGGTTTTTTTTGATAAAAGCGACGGCCTAACTCAAAGCAGGCGACTATCTGGCAGGCTTTAGCGTTAGGGATTTTTAGATCTTTTTCAATTATAAGAGGATCTTTTTGATAGGCGATTCCTTTTTCCCCGTATTCTCTTAAAAGACGGCTGGACATAGCAAATACTTCTTCTTTTTTAGTTCCGACTCCCAAGATGACGGCTAATAATTCAGCCGAACTTAAAGATCCGACCCCGTCGCGCATTATTTTTTCTCGTGGCCTTTCTTCCTCGGGGCGGTCTTTAACCCGCATAATATATTGTCGGCCATGATTTAGAATCGTCACATGATCTTGAATTTTATAAGACATATTTTTGTTTGGGCAGAATAATTACCTCTTTATTAGCTTCCTTTAAATTATAGCAAGAATATGCTAAGTTTTAAATAAGATAGCCTTGGCTACTAGACTAATTTATTAATAGCTTAATTTGTTTAATATTATGAATAAATATAAAATTGATATTTTGTCAAATAAAATCCCCTTAATTACTATTCCGGTTAAGGGAGCGCGAACGGTTACGGCTTTAATTATGATAAAAACCGGCTCTAAGTATGAAACTCGGACTAACAATGGTTTATCTCATTTTTTAGAGCATATGTTCTTTAAAGGAACAAAGCGTCGACCGGACACTTTAGCCTTATCAAGCGAGCTAGATTCTTTAGGGGGAGAATATAATGCTTTTACGGCTAAAGAGTTTACCGGTTATTGGATTAAGGTGGCAGCTCCGAAATTAAAGGAGGCATTAGATATTGTTAGCGATATGCTTCTTAACTCTAAGTTTGAACCAGCCGAGATTGAGCGAGAAAAAGGAGTGATTATCGAAGAGTTAAATATGTATGAAGATAATCCCCTCATGCACGTAGAAGATATTTTTGAAACCTGTCTTTACGGAGATGCGCCAGCCGGTTGGGAAACAATTGGCACTAAAGAAAATATTCGTCGTTTTAAGCGGTCTGATTTTTTACGTTATTTTCAGACGCAATATGGCACTAAAAGTATTTATATAATTATTGCTGGCGGTTTTAAAGAGACCGATAAAAAAGCCGTCGCGCGGCTGTTTGCCACAGTGCCTAAGAATAAATGGAGTGATAAATTAGCGGTCAGAGAAGTTCAGAGAAGTCCGCGCTTAAAGATTGCAAATAAAAAAATCGATCAAGTGAATTTGTCTTTAGGCGTTCGGACAGTAGCGATTGGTCACCCGGAAGAATTTAAGATTAAGTTGTTGTCTATTATTTTAGGCGGATCAATGAGCTCGCGTTTGTTTATTAATTTACGCGCAAAAAACGGCTTAGCTTATTATGTTCGGACGGCCAGTGAGTTTTATTCGGATTCCGGTTATTTGACTACGCAAGCGGGTGTGCCTAAAGATAAAACCCTAGCGGCGATAAAGATTATTTTAGCGGAGTACCAGCGATTAACTAGCGAACTAGTCAGTCCCTCGGAACTAAAAAGAGCTAAGGATCTTTTAGCGGGAAAATCGTTATTACAGATGGAAGCCACTGATAATTTAGCGACTTGGTACGCCCGACAAGCGATTTTACGCCATCAAATAATTACGCCCGGTGAATTCTTAAAAATTATAAATAAGATTACCCCGAGCGATTTACAGCAAACGGCTCAGAAAATTTTTGTAAATAATAATTTAAATTTAGCGGTGATTGGTCAGGCCCAGGCCAGTCGATTAAAGAAGATTTTAAAATTTTAATATGAAGCGAAAATCTGCTTATCTCTGGTTGTCAGTCCTTGGCTTAATTTTATTAGCCGCGGGCGGGAGTGGATTATTATTTTTTAAAAATTGGCGATTTTTTCAATCGGATTATCCGGTAGTTTTAAACAAGGTTGCGCCTGATAAAGTTTTAATTTCTTCTAACCAGGAGGGCACTTCTTCTAGCCAAGAGCGTCCCTCTTCTAATCAGGATTACGCTTCTTCCTCTAGACGATTAATTAAGCCTTCGGCTTCTCCTCGTTTAGATCAAACTATTAGTTTGTTATTTTTTGGTGATTTGATGTTAGATCGCCATGTCGGCGATAAGCTTAAAAATCTTCATCTAAATTATTTATTGCAAGCTTTAGCTAGCTCTACGCCGAATATTTTAGCCGGCCATGATTTAGTGGGGGCTAATTTAGAGGGAGCAGTGACTAATCAAGGAGCACATTATAATCCGGTGCAAGCCTATGATTTCGCTTTTTTGCCAGCCCGAATTCAGGAATTACAGTCGTACGGCTTTAACTTTTTTAGTATTGCTAATAATCATATTACCGATCAGGGCGCGCGAGGCTTAGAGGAAACGCGAAAAAATCTGACCGAATTAGGTTTAAATTATAGTGGTAGCGCTGATGCGGCGGTCGATCAAAATTCGCTTAGAGTCGTCGATATAAAAGGTAAAAAGATCGCTTTTATTAGTTTATCAATGGTTTATCATGATTTTAATTTAAAAGAAGCGGTTGAATTAATTCGGGCTGCTCAAGTTCAGGCCGATTTAGTAATAATTAATATTCATTGGGGGACGGAGTATCAGCATCAATTTAGTCAACATCAACAAACAATCGGCCGCGCTTTAATAGAAGCGGGAGCGGATATCATTATTGGTCATCATCCGCATGTAGTGCAGGGGATGGAAATTTATCAGAATAAACCAATTTTTTATTCTTTGGGTAATTTTATATTTGATCAGTATTTCTCGCCGGATACGCAGCAAGGGTTAGCGATCGGATTGGATATTTTAGGTAATCAGACGACGGTTTTTTTATTTCCTTTGCAATCGAGAGCTAGTATCCCACAACTTATGTCCGGAGAAGATAAAATTAATTTTTTAAATAAATATGTCGCCTGGTCACAGCTTAGTGACGAGGCGGGAAAAGATATCCGACAATCAAAAATCGAAATCACGGGAGGGGTTGGCAAATAGCTTTAAAGCTTATAATATTAGAGTATGTCTGAATTATTGGCAAGTTTAAATAATGCCCAAAAAGAAGCGGTTATTCATGATCGGGGACCACTTTTAATCGTGGCTGGCGCTGGGACGGGTAAAACGACGGTTTTAATCCATCGCTTAGCCTATTTAATTTTGGACAAGAAAATAAAGACTGAAGAAATTTTACTTTTGACTTTTACGGAAAAGGCGGCGGGCGAAATGACAGAAAGGGCGGATAAAATTCTGCCCTATGGTTATACGGATTTATGGATTAATACTTTTCATAGTTTTGGGGAACGGATATTGCGGGAATTTGGCTTGGATATTGGACTGAATGCTAATTTTAAGCTTTTAACGGAAACCGAACAATGGGTTTTAATTAAGAAAAACTTAAGTCGCTTTACTTTAGATTATTATCGCCCGCTTGGTAACCCGACTAAGTTTATTTCGGAATTAATTCGACATTTTTCTCGTCTGAAAGACGAAAATATTTCCGCCGCGGAATATTTAAAATATGCAGAAGAGATAGAATCTGACCAAGACAGTCGTTTAAGCGGCCGACCAGTGGCTAAAAAGGTAAAAATTATTCCGGTCAAGAAGACGGCCGCGAAAACAAAAGGTAAAAAGTTAATGAAAAAAATGACTGATTCTGATGAAGAGGGAGAAGAACTGGAAATTGGTCGAATTAGGGAACTCGCTAACGCTTATCATACCTATAATCAGCTTCTTTTAGAAAATAATTTTTTAGATTTTGGTGACTTAATAATTTATACTTTGCGGTTATTTAAAGAGCGGCTCAATATTCTTAAATTTTATCGTCAAAAATTTAAATATATTATGGTTGATGAGTTTCAGGATACTAATTTTGCTCAATATGAATTAGTGAGGTTATTGGCCGCGCCGCACAATAATTTAGTCGTGGTCGGAGATGACGATCAAGCTATTTATAAATTCCGGGGAGCTTCTTTATCTAATATTCTGCAGTTTAAGAATAATTATCAAGAAGCTCGGGAGATTATTTTGACGGAAAATTATCGTTCGCGACAAGAAATTTTAGATTATGCTTATAAATTTATTCAGCATAATAATCCGAATCGTTTAGAAACTAAATTGAAAATTAATAAACGATTAGCCGCCAAAGGAGCAATGAACAACCAGCCCTCCCTCGCCCGCGCAGTTCGTTTTTGGCAACTGACTAATCAAGATGAGGAGAGGGCTTTTGTGGCGCAAGAGATCAGGGCCCTATATTTAGCCGGGGCCGGCGAGATTAATTGGTCGGATTTTGCTATTTTAGTTAGAGCTAACGATACCGCTGAAACCTATGTTAAAGAGTTTAATCGTCAAAATATTCCCAATCAGTTTATGTCTTGGCGCGGGCTCTATTATAAGCCGCTGATTTTGGATATTTTAGCTTACTTCCGTTTATTGGATAATTACCACGAATCATCAGCCCTATTTCGAATTTTAAATATGGAAGCTTTTAAAGTTTCCCATTCTGATTTGATTAATATTAATAAGATGGCGGCGCGTAAGGTTTGGTCTTTATATGAAGCGCTTAAAAATATTAATGCCATCCCCGGAATAGGCGCTGAGAGTCTTAAGAATATTAATAAATTGATTAATCTTTTATCTCAACATTCGTTGTTGGCCACGACGGCTAAACCCACTAAAATATTTTTACATTTTGCTTATGATTCCGGATTACTCGTCGGGTTAGACCGGGATCGCGACTTAGAGTTATTTTCTTATTTAAATCAATTTTATCAAAAAATAAAACAGTTAGAGGAAACGGAGCCGGATTTACGTTTAAAAGATTTTTTATTAGCCATAAATCTAGAATTAGAAGCGGGCGAGACTGGCGCTTTAAAGTTAGATTTTGCTGACAGTGATGTCGTTAAAATTATGACGGTTCATGGCGCTAAAGGGTTAGAATTTAAATATGTTTTTTTAGTTAATTTAGTGGATAAAAAATTTCCGACTATTAGTCGAAACGAAAAAATAGCTATTCCGGAGGCGCTGGTCCGAGAAAAGGTTGAAGTGAGCCCGGATATTCACCTAGAAGAAGAGCGCCGTTTATTTTATGTAGCGGCGACTAGAGCTAAAGATAGATTATATTTAACGGGGGCTAAAGATTACGGCGGCGCGCGAGAAAAAAAACCGTCGCGTTTTATTGAAGAAATGGGCCTAGTTAGCGATATAGCGCCGGAGTTAGGGCTAAGCGAAAAAAATGAATTTTTAAGAGATTTACACTATTTAAATGCTAGAGAAATTGCGGTAGAATTAGAACGGCCAGATCATGCGACCCTAATTGAGCAATATCCCTTGCCCAGTAAATTTTCTTTTTCACAGTTAGCGGCTTTTTCGACTTGTCCCCTCCAGTATAAGTTTGCTTTTATTTTAAAAATTCCGGTCTCGACCGATAAAGCTAGTTTAATTTTTGGCCGGGTCATGCACAATACTCTTTATAATTTTTTATTACCCTTATTAAGCGAACATCGATCGAGGCAAGGTGATCTATTCGGGGGTTTAAACGATGGACGGAGCGGAAAAATGACTAAAGATAATAATTGGCCCGCCGCCCTATTAACCGAGAAGCGGCTTTTAGAAATTTATGCTGAATTTTGGCAGCCGGATGGTTATCGAGATAAAGCCGAGAGAGAAAAGTATCTGTTGCGCGGTCGAGAATCTTTAAAATTATTTCTCGCCGCTTATCAATCCGCCGCGCCGGTCGAAATATTATTTTTAGAAAAGAAATTTTCTTTTAAAATTGGCCTGGATGTTATTAAAGGAGCGATTGATCGAGTCGATAAACTAAGCGACGGCACTTTAGAAATAGTGGATTATAAAACCGGTCAAACTAAAACTAAATTAGAATTTAGAGATAAACGACAATTAATTTTATACCAATTATTTTTAGAAGAATTTTTAGGGCAGAAAGTTAGTCGTCTTAGTTATTATTATTTAGAAAGTGGGGAAAAATTTTCTTTTACGGCCACAGAAAAAGATATTACTAAATTACAGCTAGAAGTCAGAGCAGAGATTGCGGCTATTAAAAAGCGCGACTTTCCCCCAACGCCTTCGCGGTTGTGTTCTTTTTGTGATTTCAATTCGATTTGTGAATTTAGGGAGGTTTAAAGGTTTGGTTTTTAGCTCAGAAGATCTTTGGTTAATTTAATCTATAACTATATGAAGAATTCAAATATAAATGTCCCCGATCGTTTAATCAGTCCGATTGAGCGTCAGGGCGACGACGCCCTGGATTTATCGTTGCGCCCGAAAAATTTAGAAGAATATGTCGGACAGGAAAAAATTAAACAGAATTTAGCGATTACCATCGCCGCGGCTCAGAAGCGTCATGAATCGATTGAACATGTTTTATTATATGGCGCTCCCGGACTTGGCAAAACTACCTTAGCCCATGTTATTGCTAATGAAATTGGAGCAAATATTCGGGTAACTTCCGGTCCGGCGATTGAAAAAAGTGGTGATTTGGCGGCGATTTTAACAAATTTAGAAAAAGGTGATATTTTATTTATTGACGAGATCCATCGCTTACCGAAAATAGTTGAAGAAATATTATATCCGGCGATGGAGGACTATGCGCTAGATATTATTATGGGGAAAGGGCCAAGCGCGCGAACGTTACGTTTAGACTTACCAAAGTTTACTATTATTGGTGCGACTACGCTCGCTAGCCTTTTGTCCGCCCCTTTACGAGATCGTTTTGGAATTACCCATCATTTAAATTTTTATGAAGTCGGAGATCTTAAAAAAATTATTCAGCGTAGTTCTAATATTTTGGGGATAAATATAGATGAGGAGGCGGAAATTGAAATTGCTAAACGTAGTCGCCATACGCCGCGAATCGCTAATCGTTTATTAAAACGGGTTCGTGATTATTGTGAAGTGAAGGGGGATGGTCGGGTTTCTTTAAAGGACAGTCTAGAAGCTTTTAAGATGCTCGAAGTCGATGAGTTGGGCTTAGATTTAGTTGATCGGCGGATTTTAGAAGTTATTATTAATAAATTTAAAGGCGGCCCGGTCGGACTCAATACTCTAGCGGCGGCGACTGGTGAAGAAATGGAGACGATTGAAAATATTTATGAACCCTATTTAATGCAACTCGGCTTTTTAGATCGTTCACCACGCGGGCGAGTAGCGACAGCGCTTGGTTATCATCATCTTGGCTTAAAAGAACCGGGGGCAGATAAATTGATTTAGATCCGATTATCAGATCAAACTACTATCATGCCAGAATACAAAATATATTTAGGGATCGTTTCTTCGTTAGTTGCTTCTTTAGCTTATATCCCCTATTTGCGGGATATTTTTAAGGGGAAAACTAAGCCTCATATTTTTTCTTGGTTTCTTTGGGGACTACTAGGGGCGATCACTTTCTTAGCGCAGATTGTTAAAGGGGCTGGCCCGGGCGCTTGGTCTAATGGACTGACCGCACTGATTTGTTTTGTGATAGTGGCTTTATCTTTTAACCGCTGGGAGAGAAAAATGTTTTTGTTTGATTGGTTAACGCTTATCGGGGCCTTACTGGGTTTAGGGCTTTGGGGGTTAACTGATGATCCTTTATGGGCAGTTATTTTGGCAACCTTAGTAGACGCCTTAGCTTATTCTTGGACATTTCGAAAAGCCTATCGCGAACCCTACGAGGAAACAATGGTTTATTTTATTCTGGCTATGACCGGAACGGTTATCAGTTTATTTGCTCTAGAGACTTATAATTTAGTGACCTGGCTCTATCCGGGAAGTTTAGTTGTTTCGAATAGTTTTTTTATTATGATGTTATTTATCAGGCGGAAGATATTAATTAGTCAGAAAATTTGATACTTATATGTATAAGGTATCAGATTTTGATTATTATTTACCGAGTGAGCTAATTGCGCAAAACCCCGCTCGACCGCGCGATCATTCGCGGCTTTTAGTTTTGAATAGAAAAACCGGGGCTATTAGTCATCAGCATTTTTTTAATATCGGGAATTATTTGCGCCCGGGAGATTTATTAGTTTTAAATAACTCCAAGGTTTTTCCGGCTCGTTTATTGGGTTATAAAAAAGAGACTGGCGGCGCGGTGGAGATTTTTTTACATCGGCAATTATCAACCAGAGGAAGAAATAATCTTTGGGAGTGTTTAATCGGCGGTCGAGTTAAATCGGGAACGTTTATTTTATTGAAAAAGCGAGTGGGACCCAGTTTTAAAAGTATTTCCACAGAATTGCAAGCCGAGATTATAAAAGATAATGGCGATGGAACTTGGCAAGTTAGATTTAATATCACCGGTCAAAAATTTTTTAGAGTTATTAATAAAATCGGCGAAATACCACTGCCGCCGTATATTAAACGGGCTAGACGATTAGCCAGCGATAGGCCTAATTATCAAACGGTTTTTGCTGATAATCATCGGATCGGTTCGGCGGCGGCGCCAACCGCGGGGCTTCATTTTACTAAAGATCTATTGAAGAAAATTAAGGCTCAAGGCGTAAAAATAGAGTATGTGACTTTACATGTCGGTCTGGGGACTTTTGCCCCGGTTAAGGCCGATAAAATTATTGATCATAAAATGCATAGTGAACTCGCGATTGTTAGTGCTAAGACTAAGCGAGAAATTTTAAAGATCAAAAGAGCTGGCGGTCGAGTTATTGCCGTTGGGACGACGAGCTGTCGAACTTTAGAGTCTTTAGATTGGGGTAAACGGTTAGGTGGTGACTTGGTAGGTTCGAATAATGAAAAAGTAAAAAAAGATAGTTTAAGCAGCCAATCTTTTTGGACGGATATTTTTATTTATCCCGGCTATAAATTTAAAATTATTGATGCTTTAATAACTAATTTTCATTTACCTAAATCGACTTTGATTATGCTCGTGAGCGCTCTCGCTGGCAAGCCGGTGATTGACAAAGCCTATCAGGAAGCTATTAGGCAAAAGTATCGCTTCTTTAGTTATGGGGATGTGATGTTTATTTGTTAAATATTAGTAAAAATCATTAGATTGATTTTTTATGCATTTTTTGATATAGTAAGCCATGAATCATATAAATATGAAGAAATTTTTTTTATTTGTTCTCGATATTTCTAAAGTAGTTGTTTTATCCTTAGCCATTATCTTACCGGTTCGGTATTTTTTGATTCAGCCTTTTTACGTTAAAGGAGCTTCCATGGAACCTAATTTTTATGATCATGAATATTTAATCATCGACGAGTTAAGCTATCGTTTCCAAAAGCCTGAGCGGGGTCAAGTTGTGGTCTTCCGCTATCCTCGTAATCCCCAGGAATACTTTATTAAACGGATAATTGCTCTACCCGGCGAAGAGGTTCAAATTAAAAATGGAGAAATTATTATTTTTAATAGTTCCTATCCCGCCGGCTTAACACTTAAAGAGAAATATTTGCCGACCGATTTAGAGACTTTTAGTTCGGGCGAGTCTAAGATAGTTGTCGGGCCGAATGAGTATTTTGTTTTAGGCGATAATCGTAATGCTTCCAAAGACTCTCGTAGTTTCGGGGCGGTTGATTATAGTTTTTTAACGGGAAAAGTGCTGTTTCGTGGTTGGCCCTTAAATAGAATTACTTGGTTTGATGCTAAGAATTGGCCGCAATATTAATTAAATAATATATATGCCTAGAAGAAAAAAAGAATTAAGCGAATTACCTAAAGCTCCTGAGAGAAAGGGTGAGAAAATATCTAGTCGTCTTTTAGGGATGAAAGATTTAGTCGGTTTAGAGTGTCGTTATTTCGAGGCTCTAATTAATAAGGCACAAGAGTTAGCTAAGATTTATGGTTTTATGCCGATTAAAACTCCAGTTTTGGAAAGTCTAGATTTATATAAAAAATCAACCCGGAAAAATACTGGTAAAGAATTATATTCTGTCGAAGGCGAAAAAAATGAAAAAATGGTTTTGCGGCCAGAAATGACACAGGGGATTATTCGTGCTTATTTAGAAAATAATCTTGCGGAAACGATGGCGACGGCTAAACTGTTGTCTTTAGGGCCTATTTTTCGCCACGAAAAATTACAAAGCGGTCGTTACCGAGAATCTACTCAAGTTAATTTAGAGATTATTGGTGATAATAAGCCTCTATCGGAGGCCTTATTAATCGCGGTGGCCGCTAATTTTTTTAGCGAATTACAGATTAAGACCCAACTACAAATTAATAGCCTCGGGACAGCTGACTGTCGTCGAGAATATTGTAATAAATTATTGGCTTTTTACCGGGAAAGAGGGCGACGTTCTAAATTATGCCATTATTGTAAAAGCAACTTAAATAAAAATTGTTTAAGCTTATTAGACTGTAAAGAAGAGGCGTGTTTAAAATTAGCGGAAGGAGCGCCGCAGATTGCTGATTATTTGTCGGCCGAAAGTCGCGAACATTTCTCCAGGACTTTGGAGTTTTTAGATGAGTTAAAAATTGAGTATAATTTTAATCCTTATTTGGTTCGCGGCTTGAATTATTATAATGACACTGTTTTTGAGTTTTGGCCGACTAATGATGATGGCAATGCTTTAGGGAAAATGGCTTTAGGCGGCGGTGGTCGTTATGATTCCTTAGTAGAAAAATTTGGCTGCCCGTTCCCTTATGGAGTGGGACTCGCGATTGGTTTAGAAAGAACGATTGCTCGGATTAAAGATAAAAGCCAGTTGCTTAATAATCAGGAAAATGATTTAATATTCATTGCTCAGTTAGGCGATCAGGCCAAAATAAAATCGTTGCAATTATTTGAAAGTTTGCGGCAGGCTGGTTTTAAGGTCCGACAATTATTTGGTTCGGATAGCTTAAAGGCCCAGTTAGAAGAGGCGGTTAATATTCAGGCTAAAACTAGTTTGATCTTGGGTAAAAAAGAAATTATGGATGGCACAATTTTAATGCGTGATATGGATTCCGGTGCGCAGGAAACTGTTGTTTATAAGAAAATACAGGAGAGATTGACCAAAAAAGATAAAGTGATTGAGAAAAAAATTAATAATAGAAAGGAAGGTGGACTTTATGGCAGATTTTAAGAAAAAACCCGGAGAAAGTTTTGAAAGTTTTTTGCGTAAATTTAAAAAAGGCTTGAAAAACAGTAAGCGTCTGGAGAAAGCTCGATCTAAAAAACACCTCGAGCCTAAAACAACCAAGCAGCTTCAGAAAAAACACGCCCTGATTGGTTTACAGTTACGCAAAAAGAATGAATATTTACGCAAAATCGGCAAATTGCCGGAAAGTGGCGCGAGGATGTCATAATTTTTTAGTATCAAAAACTTACTCAAAATAGTACTCACAAAAATCGCCCCTGTTTTAGGGACGATTTTTGTTTCGGATATTGGGTAGGAATTTTTTAATACTTTCCAGCGTTGATTTTTTGCCGAATTGTTTAATACGGTCGCGCGCCCGTTTAGTCCTGACAAATTTTAACCAATCACGATTAGGGTAAGGACGTTTTTTTTCAGTAATAATTTCTACTAAATCGCCATTTTTTAATTCTTGGTCTAAGCGCCCCAGCTTATCATTAATAATTACTCCGGCGGCTTTATTGCCGATATTAGTATGGACGGCATAGGCGAAATCTACCGGGGTCGATTTTTCCGGTAGTTCAATGACATCTCCCTTAGGCGAGAAGACGAAGATGCGATCCCGAAAAATATCAAGTTTTATTTTTTGAATAAACTCTGTGGTGTTGGTGATCTCTTTTTGAATATCAATGATCTCTTGGATCCAGGTGGGCGGCTTATAGTTGGTGGCGGCGTGTTGAGTTTTATAGTACCAGTGGGCTGCTAAGCCGTAAATACTTTCTTCATGCATCTCCTTAGTGCGGATTTGAAACTCAGTGGCCTTGCCTTCGGGACCAAAAATAGTCGTGTGTAAAGAGCGGTAACCATTCGGTTTTGGTACGGCGATGTAGTCTTTAAATCGGTTAGGTTTCGGCTTCCACAAAGTATGGATAACGCCGAGACTTTTATAGCAGTCATCAATGGTCGGGACAATTAAACGTAGAGCGAAGACATCATAAATTTCGTCAAATTTTCTTTCTTTTTCTTGCATTTTGCGGTGGATGCTATAGAGATGCTTAAAGCGAACTTCGATTTCGTATTTGATACCAGCCTCTTCAAGCTTTGGGTTTAGTATTTTTTTTATTTTTTGGAAGAAACGATGTCGTTCGACTTTTTTTTCTACTTCATATTTATATTCTAATTCATGAAATTCGTCAGGGAAGAGAACTTTAAAACAAATATCTTCCATTTGCCATTTTAAGCGGCCGATGCCTAGAAGATTAGCAATTGGCACATAGATTTCTAGAGTTTCTTGGGCAATTCTTTGCTGTTTTTCCGGCGATAAATTTTCTATCGTTCTTAAGTTATTAAGCCGATCGCAAAATTTAATAAAAACGATGCGCAAATCGCCCGCCATGGCTAAAAACATTTTTTTTAGGTTTTCTCGATAACGTTCGATGCCACGATATTTTATTTTACCTAGTTTAGTGATCCCTTCGACGAGCATCGCTATTTCTGGGCCGAATAAAATTTTTATTTCTTCTAGACTATGCTCGGTATCTTCAGGGACGTCATGCAGTAAGCCGGCAGCGATAGTCGCGGCATCGGCTTTAATTTCGGCCAGAGTATGAGCGGTGTGAAGAGGGTGTTGGATATATGGTTCGCCGCTTCGACGCTTTTGGCCAGCGTGAGCCGCTTCGGCAAATTCATAAGCTAAAGTTAGGACAGTTGTGTCTTCGTCAGGATGGTTATCTTGGAATTTTTTGATTATTCGATCAATCGTCATAACTCTTTTTTATTTTTTATCTTTTATGATATAATAAATTCATCCTAATTATAGCATAAGGGCGATAATTTAAAAATTTTTTGTTTTGTTTTCATGATTAAAAAAAGCCGATTAATTGTGCTAATTTTTATCCTCTGCTTATCAGTCGTCGGGGCTAATTTTGTTTTAGCGGCCGATTTCGGTACTAATGCCGTTGGTAATGGTTTAGGGGGCTCTTTAACTGCGGCTGATCCGCGTTTTTTAGTAGGACGGATTATTCAAATTATTCTGAGTTTCCTAGGAGTTATTGCGATTTTAGTAATTATGTATGCGGGATTTTTATGGATGACTTCAGACGGAGATGAAGAGAAGATTCGTACCGCCCAAGGTATTCTTAGAAACGCGGTTATTGGTTTAATAATTATTTTGTCTTCTTGGGCGATTGCTACTTTTATTATTAGCCGACTGTTAGCCGCTACCAGCGGCGAGAATGGGTTTACTCCGTCGGCTAGTCTGCGAGGATTTTCTAGCCCGGGGACGGGGACAATTGGTGATTGTACGGTGGAAAGTACTTATCCCGAAAATGATCAGACGGAAGTGCCTCGCAATACCTCGATCATGATTACTTTTAAGGAAGAATTAAAACTTGATTCGGTTTGTGTTGATAATTCTGGCGCGTCCTGTGTTTGCAACAATACCGCTAGCTGTAATAAAATTAATCCGTTAGCGATTAGATTATATAAGACGGATTTAGGTGATGCTTGTTCTGATTCTTGCCCTAACCCTAATTCTAATTTAACTGACGTTCTAGTGAGTGTCGCTAGTGGTAGTACGACTTTAGTTATAATGCCGGTTAGCCCTCTCGGCTCTCCGACTGAAAATATTTCTTATTCTGTAAAGTTTAATAGTAATATTAAAAAATTGGATAATTCCTCGATGTTTCGCAATTGTCGGGCTGATTTTGTCGACTGGAAATTTACGGTAAATAGTAATTTTGATCTGACGCCGCCGCGGGTATCTCTAGCAGGCGTTTTTCCGACTCCTGATAATATTAAAGATCTTTTTCAGGAAGTAAACTCGGTTCAACCGGCGGTCGGCTCCATTACCGTAAACGCCTGTCCGCATGTTTACGCGGGCGCTAAAATTAATTCGATTGTCCATAATAACATAGCCGGTACAGCGACAGTAACTTTAAATTATCATGGTCCAAAATCTAAATTTGAAGTTTCGGTGCCAGCCGACTACCCAGATCAAGCTCAATTATTTGATGGTAGTGGCGCCTCTCTAGGGACAGCGGATTTTGCGGCTAACGGTCAGGTAGTATTTACTGATTATTTAACTCTGAAGACATCTCAACATCCAGTAGGCAGTTCTTGGGTAATTAACATAAGTCCAGAACAAACAGCCGATAATTTAATAGTCGACGGAACGACTTATGTTTTTGCAACTTCGACAGCTAACAATAATATTCTTGTTCCTAATAATTGTAATTTAAATATCCAGGCGACTAATATTCAGGCTAAATTACATAACCCTGATTCAGTTGTCAGCGCGGAATTATCTGGTAATAAAATAAACTTAACTGCTAAAGTCGCTGGCCAATCCGGTAATGACTTTTTAATGTCTACTACTAATCCCGGCGCTTTACTGATTAGCCAAATGGCGGGTGGGCGGGATCGCCAAGTTTCTTATATTATAAAAGACAAAAAAGATAAGTCTAGAAATTCGGCTCTCCAGATTAATTTTAGCGAGGCGGTTAACCCAGTCACCGTATCTGGTTTAGCTTCAAAAATTACTAAGTATATTCGAGTGATTAATGCCGCCGCGGCTAGTAGCGGTAATGGAGCACATTGTTCTAATAATTCAGATTGCCGATCTTATAAATGCGAGAAGGATCAGTGTGTTGGCAATTCTTTAGAGGGTAAGTTCTTAGTTAGTAATGGTTATAAAACTGTGGAATTTATTTCCGATCAAGAGTGCGGTCTGAACGGTTGTGGGGAAAAAATTTATTGTTTGCCAGAAAATAGTCATCTGCGGGTAGAGCTTAATGCCGCTGATTTAAAATCTTGCAGCCTGCCCGAAAATTGTTCGATTTTTTCTCCTTATCAGTCTTGTTCTTCTACGCCGCCTTTAACTTATAATGTTTGTCAAAATCCCGACGCTAAAAATTATCCTTTAGCTGATTTAAATAACCAAAATGGTCTGGGTGGTAACGGGATAAGCGGTATAGTTGATACAGCCTTGAATTCTCTGGACGGCAATCGTGATACTTATGCCGATGGGCCGATTAGTTCTTATAATGATAATTATTTAGCTACTTCGACTACTAACCTTAGTAAGCGTGATAATTATCAATGGTCATTTTATATTAATGATCAAATTATGCTAACTCCTCCCAGTATTATTTCGGTTACGCCTACTCAGGGACGGACAGAAGTTAAATTAGCTGATCCTCTCGAAATTAAATTTAAGACGTTAATGCTTAATAGTACTCTGAGAACCGGTAGCGTTTTAATTAATAATGGTTCTTCGACTTCTGAGCATAAATTAGTTAACTTGCGTAGTTCCTCCCCGACTTCTTTAGGCTATTGGATTAATAGCAGTAATCAAGACATTACTCCTTTAGATGGAGAACCTGATTTAACGGTGGCTAACATTATTCATTCCCCGTTTGTCGAGTCAGTAACTTATAAGGCTCAAGTCGGTTCTGGGGTGAAAGATATTTATCAGAATTGTTATAAACCGAGTGCCGGCCCCGGTTGTCTTACTAGTAATGAGAAACCTTCTTGTTGTTTCGGTGAAGAAACTAAGACACTAGGATCAGACGGAAATTGTCTAGGGACATTGCCGCTAAACAAATAAAATTTTTTAAAATTTGTGAAAAAAATAATAAAAAATTGGTTAGTTTTTATCTTATTAGGCCTAGGTTTTTTAGTGGCGCAGCAAGTCTTAGCTCAGAATTTTGGTTTGAATGCTGTTGGGAACGGTTTAGGCGGTTCATTAAGTTCTAGTGAACCAAGAATTTTAGCCGGTCGAATCATCAATATTGGTTTAGGATTTTTAGGAGTAATTGCTCTAGGCTTTATCGCTTATGCGGGATTTTTATGGTTGGTCTCCGGCGGCGATGAAGAAAAAATTAGGACAGCTAGGAGTATTTTAAAAAATGGCGTAATTGGTTTAGTAATTATTTTATCTTCTTGGGCGATTGCTACTTTTATCATTTCTCGGCTAATGGGAGCAACGACGGGAGGCAATACTTGTTATGAAGGAGAAACTCGCTCTTGCGGTTGTGGCGGTTCGATGATTTGTGGCGGAGGATCTTTTGGTTCCTGTATTGGTTCGGATTGCGGTGGTATTATTGCGCCACCCGCTAGTTGTGACTCCAGTCCTAATCCGGGTTGCCAGGCGCTTAATCAAATTTGTGCCGCTCAAGATTATTGCGATGGTGGTGATTGCAGTTGTAAACCTAAGGGAAACTTAGGCGATTCCTGTAATGCTAGTAGTAATCCAACTTGCTCGCCGGATAATAATCGTTGCGCCCAATATTTAACTTGTAATCCTAGTACTTGTACCTGCTACGGTCCGCCGGTTATTACCGAAGTTAGCCCTGTTGGCGGCTTCTGCGAAGAAGATAAAAATAAAGCTTGTAGTCGAGATGAAGACTGTAGTACTAATTGTAATTTAACCGATCCTAATGGTACTGCCAATAATTTCATTACAATTTTTGGTAAAAATTTTGGAGAATATTCCGCCGCGACTTCGGCAGTTGCTTTTTTTGGAAATGGTAGTAACGCTAAAGTAGGGTTAGATCCTCAGGTTTTAAATCCTAATTGTATCCAGACCTGGCGCGATGACGAAATTATTATCGCCGTACCAGATGGGGCGCCGGCCGGACCGCTTTGGGTTGTGACGAAAGATAGTGCGACTGAAGCGACTAACGATGATTATGGGCCGAAAATACCCGATTTTATTGCTAATAATATTAAACGTCCCGGTTTATGTAATCTTAGTCCTTTAAGAGGAGTTTTGAGTTCGGCGGTTAATTATCAGGGGATTAATCTCTACTCGGGAACGGCTTATTTCGGTAATTATCAGAATAATATTTCTGGTTTAAATTCTCAGTTTACTAATTCTAACGGTTTATCAGGAACCTCGACAATACCGAATATAAAACCTGGTGATTCTAGTAGTTTTGTAAAAAATAATATTAATTTAAAGAGTAATTATTTACGTTTTGTTAAAAATCCAGAAAAGGAGACGGGCCCCTTTATTTCTTCCTTCAGCCCGCTAAGTGGTAATGTTGGTCAGTATGTGACTATTAAAGGAAGCGGTTTTGGTAATTTACGCGGCTTGAGCCAAGTTTATTTTTATAGCGGGGCAACTTCGACTGAAGCCTCTTATGATTTTCCAGAGGTTTGTGCTAATTCGGTTTGGAATAATAATCAGATTATCGTTAAGGTCCCCGCGTTGATAAGTACCGATGAATATGGGATTAAGATTAAATTTGGTACGACTACTATTGATATTACTAGTTTAACTCCTAATTTTTTTAAATTTAATAAAAATTTAGATTTGAAACCTAGTTTATGTAAAATAGAGCCGACTCGTGGTCCAATCGGGTCGCCGGTTCTTCTTTGGGGCGAATATTTTGGTCCGCTTAAAAGTGAAGCTTTAGTTAAATTTAATTATGAGCGGTCAGCGACTGGAACTATTGAGCAAACGGGTCGAGCGAATTCTATTAAAACGACGGTGGCTACTAGTTCTATTACCGGCCCCGTTAAGGTAATTAAAAAAAATGAGGCGGGTAATGAATTAAATTTCTCTGTTGGTGAATGTATCGCTAATTCTGATTGCGGCTTACAGATTTGTTGCCCGGCTAATACCTATAAGAAAGGGCGTTGTGTTAATAGTTTAGATCAGTGTTTTATTGATATTCCGACTTCTGTTTTTGAATGGAGTTTTGACACCGGTTTCGGAACTTCTACTCCTAATCCTTATGATTATAGTTGTGCTGGCTTGGCTCAATATTATGGCTCTTGCCAGACCGGATCTTCTTGCCCGAATACTCCGGGCACTTGTTCGCCTTATGCTGGCGGCGGCGGTCAAATTATCGGCCCCTGCGATTATACTTGTAATTCTTTGCCGGGTTGTAGCAGTAATCGGTGTGTTTATAATAATTCCCTTGATCAGTGTTTAGAGCGGACTGGATCTTGTAGCCTGCCGACGGTTGTTAACTATACAGTGACTGCTTCTAGCCCTGTCGCTGCTTCTAGCACCGCTATTTGTAATCAGGAAAAACATTGGCAGATAACTTTAAAATCTTCCTGTCCGGATAATTGGCTTCGAACCCCTAATGATCAATGTGTTGATCCAAATTCTAACTGTTCTCTTTGTGTTGATGGTCTAAGTTGTACTTCTTTTTCTGGCGTGGGTCGTTGTTTTTCGCCTAAACTTTGTCAGTCGGGAGCTAGCTGTAAATCTAATTATGATAATAAAGGAGACAGCTGCGTTAAAATAGATCAACCTACTTGCGATTGTTGTTGCACGATTGGTCGAGATGCCCAGGATTGTTGTTCCTATAAAACTAAGTCAGGAACGATAGGACAGCTTAGCTGCGAGGGAACTTGCGGTAGCGATAAAAGTATAACCGATGGACCAAATGGGACTAATTCTGGTTTAGGTAAATGCGGTGGTTGCGCGGCCGCGGGTGATACGCCGGAAGAGCGCGATGCTGCCTGTAATTGTTCTAGTCATAGCGGTCAATTTTGTAATATCACTCCAGATTTTCCTCGTGGCGTCTGTTCGGATTGTTCTAGTTTAAACGGGCAAGACTGTACTAGTCATAGTAGTGCCTGTTGTCTTGACTCAAGAAAAACTGCAACTAGCGCTGATGATATTTGTGTCGGCGGCAATGGGCAGCAAATTACCGCCTCTTCTACTTTACCTGGTTACGGTTATTGCGCTTATTATAATTGTCAGAGTCCGGCATCTACGCCGCCGGGGGATCCCGCTAAATGCGCCTCCTCGACCCCGGTTAAAATTGGTGATTATACTAACGTTCAGAGTTGTACTGATAATTGTGCTAAATCTGATCCTTGTTCGGGTATTACTGATTTTGTGGAATGTACTAAAAATAGTCGTTGTTGTTTCGACGGGAAAGTAGCGTCGATGAAAGATCTAGCGCCATTATCGACCGGATATTCTTCAAAATTTTTTTCAAAATTAGTGACGGAGTCACTAGCCGCCCCTAATACGGCTTGTCGTTTAGGCGCGCAGATTACTGATTCTTCCCATATTGATGCCGGCTACTGTGCTTATTATAATTGTAAAAATACGGGCGGTTCAACTACTTGTGACTCCGCTAATCCGGTTAAAGATGGAAAATACCAGAATACTAACTCTTGTTCTAGTGCTTGTACTAACCCGCCTAGTGGGGCTGGCGTGTATTGTGGCGGGCTGGCTACTTCAACTTGTGCGAGCAGTCAATGTAATTTTCCGGGTTTTGCTTGTTTATTATCCAACGGTTTATTTGGTTCGACGCCGCCGGATTGTGGCACTTGTTGTTGCCAACCCGGCACGGCTAATGATGCTTGTACGGTGCTTAATTCTAAATTAAAATGTGAGCCTAACCGAGGCAGTTGCGCAGGAGCTAATCGTGGTTTATGTTGTGGTTGTTCTAGTGATAATGATTGCGATTCGACTTCTTTAGTCGGTTGTGGATCAGATACCTGTTGTCAGGCTCGTCCGAATATAGTTTCTCCTACTTCCCCTTATCATTTAGCGCAGCAAGTCTGTCGAAACGCGGCGATTAAAGTAAATTTTGATCAGCCGATGTCCATTACGAGTTTTAGTAATAATGTCTTATTATTGGCCGAGAAAGATTATAGTAATGGCCCTTGTCCGGAGGGTACTTTTGCTGCCGCGGATGATTTAATCAGCGGACGATTAGCGGCGGCATCGAAAAATAGTTTATTTAGTTGGTCTAGCGTTAAATCTGTCTTTAAAAAAATAGTAAATTATTTCGGTACAACTGCTTTAGCCGATGTTCCGGATTCTAATAAATTATATTGTGCGGTGCCAGGGACAGTGTCGGGAGAAGATAGTAATAATCAGACGTCTTTAATTTTCACTCCCCAGAGTCTTCTTGACCCGGCGACTAATTATTATTTTATTGTTCTTGGCGATGCGAGTTTAAATAGTCAAACTGGAGTTTTAAGTTCAGCTAAAATTGGTTTTAATGGTTTAGGCTATTTTAATGCGGAAACTAGTTTATATGTGGCCGGAGAATCGATTATGTTTAATAACCGTAGTTATAAGAATTCACAGATTATTAAATTCTCGACCATGTCGGCGGCTTCTAATTCCGGCCTTTGTGCTATTGATAAGGTTCAGTTGAGTCCGGAATCTTATCTTTTTAAAACGGCTGATAATGATTTGAATGAAGATGATAATAATTCGGCAGCGGCGACTTTTGATTCGGTCGCCGATCGTGATAAAGTTTTTGCCGCCGCGGCCTATAGTCAAGACGATCAGCTATTAAGACCGGTAACGGGATACTTTTGGGATTGGAACTTCACCGTTAATAATCCGAACTTAGCGACCCTGGCTCCAGCCACCGGTTTAGAGCCGAATAAAATTTTAGTGAGTGTTAAAACGGGAATAAGTGATGCTGAAACTAAAGTTAAAGCCGAAGTTAAGATGGATCGTTTTTCCCTGGGTTGTAATAGCGGCGCCTGTTCTTGCCAAGGCGATAATTGTCCACAAAAATGTTGTAATAGTTATTTTCAGGGACGTAATTCCAGCGTGTCTAGCGATATCTATATTTTTCTTTGTAATAATCCGTGGCCGCCGATTAAGTCATCAGGGAGTTGGTCTCCTTGGGTTGATACTTGCCAGGGCTCTTTGGATCCTAACTGTGGGAACTATAATTATAAATTTTATTATTGTCGGGACGCGGGAGCGGCTGGAACGCTTGATGATTTACCAGCGATCATTGATCAGGCGGTTATTCGCGGTAATAGCAGCAATCTAGTCTGTAGTGTTGACCGTCAACCTTGTTCTAATATTAATACTCTTTGTGGCGCCGATACTAATGGCGACGGTAATTTAGATGGACTTTGTATTTGGAACGTTTTGAAAGAGTCCTATTTTTTCCGGGAGGCTATTTTACCGGGATCCGATTTAGTGGGTGTTAGTGATACGGGGGTTGGCCAAACGGTTCAAATAAATTGGCGCTCTAAGGCGGCCGATGTCTCGGCTTATAAAATATACTATTTACCAGCCGGTGATTCGAATATGCTCTTTTTAGAATTTGCTTCTTCGGCAGTCTGTACTTTATCGGGTGGTGTTAATAATTGTCAGGCGTCGATTAATCAGCTCACTAATAATATTCCTTATATTTTTAAGGTCAGTGTTATATCGAGTAATCGTACGGAAAGTAGCTTATCTAATGAGAAAACGGTTACACCAACCGACCAGACGGCGCCGGCCGCTCCTAGTCGACCACAGGCTCAAGTTTCCGGTAATTCTATTCTCTTCACCTGGCCGGCTACTAATGACGCTGTTGCTTATAAATTATTACGGGGTATTAATTCTGGTAAATATGCCGAGTCTTTTACCGCGAAAGATTTATTGAAAACTTTTTCTGCGGATAAATTTGCGGTTGGTAAACATTATTTCGCCCTAACCGCGCTTGATGCCAGTAATAATGAGAGTCAAAAATCTGCCGAATTAAAATGCCAAGTGTCTTTGAAGGAAGGTTGTTCTAGCTTAGCGACTCCGGGTTGTCTATTGCTTAATTGTTGTGCGGATGATATTTCTTGCGGCCAAGCGCTGGGCGCTCCAAACGGTTTTAATGGGTCAGCTTCTTGTAATAGTAATTTTTCTGGTTATAATACTGCCTATTGTCAGCGTGATCTTAATTATTGGTTGGAGATTCCGCGGGATACTATTACGGATTCTTTGACTTCTAGCGGGACGCCTTGTTGGGTAAAACTGAACGTTGATTCTAATAATGTTCTAGAATGTTCTGATAGTTGGCTGCGTTCGGGTGCGCAGTGGTTTAAAGGAAAAATTTTAGTTGATAGTCGAATGTCTTGTAATCCTCCCACTAATAATATTTTTTGTGCGGTCGACTATCGAGATGCGAGCGGGGTGGTTAAGACCTGTCAAAAGACAGAAAATAATCGCTGTCGTTACTCCTATTCTTGTTCCCAGCCCTTTAATTGGACCAACCGATGTTATATCTTTAGAAATCTTGAAGGCCTTTATTAGTAAGTTTTATATATGTTTAGTTTAAAGAGTCAAGCTCGCAATCTACTAATCGCTATTTTTATCCTTTCCTCTTTATTATTAGTCAGACAATCTTTAGCTCAGTCGGCACCTAATAATAGTATGAGCGATGCTATCGCCGTGCGGATTATTCCTAATCCGAATCATTATAGTATTTCACGTTGGTATGAGAGCCAAGGGTTCCAAGGTTCTCCGCAATCCCTATTAGTTGATGGTTATGAGGCGATTCGCGATGGCCGAACGGTTTATGTTAACGCGGCTAATGTTACTTCTACCAGCATATTTACTAATATCTATTTAATTTCTTATAATCAAGAGCCAGCTGTTAAGACCGTCGATATTCTCGGCCAATTAGTTTCTCATTGGAAGTTTAATAGTAATTTATTAGAAAGTTCTAACCCGGCTCCTAGTTGCGCTATCTCGGCGCTTAGTTGTGCCAGTGACGCTGATTGTCCAAATACAGCTCAGTGCGCTAGTTCTGGTTTAGCCTCTAGTTCCTGTGTCCTTAAAGTCGAAAAATATTGTGCCGTTGATACGGATTGTCCGGCTAATTTTTTCTGTGATAGTTTAAAGTCTAAGATAAGTCGCGATATGCGGCGGCTAGGACGAATCGGCGAACTTCAAGAAGCTATTGCGAAGTTTAAAGAAAAAAATTCTCGTTATCCTCTTTTATCTTCCGGCACTTACTTAGTTAATTACAGTCTATCGTCCTGGCCGAGTTGGTCGCAGGTTTTATTAACCGATTTAGTCTCGGCGCAAAGTTTAGTTGATCCAATTAATCGCTTAGGGGCTTGTCCAGGCTATGATTTAAAAACTTGTTGGAATAAAGACACTAATCGGTTTGTTAGCACGCCGCTTAATAATTCCTTACAACTTCCGGCCGGTAGTTATGCCTTTGTTTATGCGGTGAGTAGTAGCGGCTCCAATTATAACCTTTGTTCTACTTTAGAAACTAAAGATACCAGCTATCATTTTAATCCCAATGATCCGCTATTGAGTTCGGCCTGCATGCTCGCTACCGGAGTAGTTAATAGCGGGCATGCCTCTAATACTCCGCCGCAGGTAAATTCGCAATCTCTTAGTAGTTTAGCACGGCAGGAGTTTACAGGTTATGTGGAAGTTATTGATTCTGATAATGATCCTCTAACCTGGCGTTTAACTACGACGGGAACAAGTTGGACCGGTTGGAAAAATGGCGGTCAGATGAACCAAGCGCCGATTTTAAAAGATACCGGTAATCCAAATCAGAAAAAGATTTATGCTCAGCTAGCCGGAGAGCCTGGTACTTATAATGTCAATTTAGAAGTTAATGATGGGCGCGATAATGGGATTATCAACATTACTTTACCGTTGAAGATTATGTCCTCTTTGCCTTTTATCGAGGCAGAAAACGGAGAATACGTTTTAGATCCCACTATCCCAGTCAATTATAATTTTTTGTTTTCGAGTGCTAATTTAAATAATCCGGCTAGCGCTTATAACGTGGATTTAGTTTCTGGACCTCCGGGGTCTTTTAATTTATTAAATAATTTAACTAAGACTTTTAGTCCGCTCGGTGCCGATAGGTATAAAGTTGCCTACGCGGGTCTAGTCCCCACTAACCAGAAATTTTATCAAGATACGGATTTTGTTTATAAAGTAACTGCGACTGATAAATATAATAATTCCGCCATTAAGAATTTCAAGATTAAAGTGGTGGTCAATAATCCATTATTAAATGTTAATTGTGAAACTTCAGCGCGCGAAGATCAGCCTTATAGCTGTACTTTAGGTCCGCTTACGCAAGGAAATTATGCTTTAAATTATTCGGTTAATGGCTTGCCGACGGGTTTTAGTTTGGCTAATAATATTATATCCGGCATACCGACGGCCACGAGCTCTTCGCTTATTAATATAAAAACCGCTAATAATTACGGAGCCTCTTCTACTCAATCTTTTGTTTTACAGGTTAATAATTATTGTGGCGACGGAATAAAACAATCACCTAATTTAGAAGGACGCGGTGGTTTGTATAATGATGGTCGCGAAGATTGTGACGGGCTAGAAGGAGTAACTAATATCGTTGATAATAGTAGTATTAATTTACAATATGGTTGCCAGACTGGTGTGGGGAGTACTACCCCTAATCCGATTTTGACAAATAATTATTGTGTTTTTAAATCGCCGTTAACGGGGGGTGGTTATTGCGGCGACGGTTACTGCCAAAAATTAGTGAACGGTACTAGCCGCGAGAATTGTTGGAGTTGTCCGGTTGATTGCGGGGTTTGTGTGACTAGCGATGTTTTGACTAATGTTGATTTCGAGGCCACCGCCGCTAATGGTTTTCCGATAAATTGGGATGGTGGCGGCCAACGTCACTCTTCGACCGGCGTTAGCACGGCGTTTCATCGTTCCGGCGAAAAGAGCGCTTGGCTGCATCAAGATCCTGGTTATAATTATCCGGGGACCTGCAATAAATCTACTTGTGAAGATTTAAATCTAGCTTACGGCAGCCCCAGTTATAAATTTTGTGAATTTAAAAAAAAGAGCCATTCTTCCCAATGCGAATTTGCAGAAGTAGATTATAGTCATCCAGTCGCCCCGGCCGTTTACGCTCAGGGGACAACTCTGGTTTGGCCGAATACTAATCGAGTCATGTGGGCTAATTTAGTGTATAAAATGGATAAGTTGCCTTTTCAGAAGGACGATATTTATCAAGTATCTTTTTATTATCGAGGGACGACGACTAATAATATTAGTGTTGCTTTAGCTCCGAGTTTAGGTTGGGAACAGCAGTGCGCGAGTTTTAATGAGCCGGGTGCTTTGAAACCGGGTTGTAGCGCTTCCGGTTCTAGTTTTACTTGTCAGAATCCTAATATTATCAATCCTTGTGCGGAGTGGGCTGGCGATTTATGTCAGGATCAGCCGGGACATTGTTGTTTGCAAGCGCCTTATCAAAAGAAATGTTTCGTTGGTATGGAACATATGCCGCCGATTGAGAGCGGTCGTTATGTCGCCTGGCAAAAATATAGTTCGGGCTTTGTTTATAGCGACGAAATGATTTCTTGGGTAGCTAAAATATCCTCGACGACTCCTTATACGGCCTGTCCGACGGGTGGCTGTCGGCCGCAAATTGAAATTGGCGTTAACATGAATTATGGCTCAACTACTAATAATGGCTTTGCTGGTTCGGATTTTTATATTGACGATTTTTCCGTTAAAAAAGTTATTGTTGAATAGTAAAAGTTTCTGAATTATTTTGTTATTATTAATTTTAATATTATGGTATTGCTTGGTAAGTTAAACAGCAAAAAAAAATTGATTATTTTTAGTAGTTTAGCTTTTATAATTATAATTCTATTAATTGGTTTGTTCGTTTTTTCTAAAAAAGGGGGCCTTTCCCCGGTAGCCAATATTGATCGCCAACCTTCGGCTAGCGCTCCGGACTTTCTCAATAAAACAGAAAAAGCTAAATTAGGCATTTCTTCAAACTTAAAAGTTCAGGCTTTGGGGCGTGAAGCGAATGGGGAGGTTTCCGTTTATAAGGTTATTAATAACGATAGTGATATCGTAACTAATCCGTCTAAAATCGGGCCAATTAGTCCGCCGGCGCTAGAATCAGCTAAATAGATTAATGGTTCTAGTCAAAAATCTGCTTATTAGTTATAATAAAATAGATAATAATCAAACAATATGTTTAATAATCTAAATCCTACTAATAATCAAAGTCATTCGGCCGTTGACGATATTTTTGCCGAAACCGATAAACCAACGGATAATGCCCAAGCTAATTCGCATGGTGCCGGTCAAGCCGCTTCGGCGATTGATACCCATAAAGTTGGTTTAGCGTCCGGCGAAAATATTTCGGAGGAGTTATCGTCAGTCGTTTATGATAATAAATGGTTTAAAATTGTTTTAGGGGTTTTGATCGCGGCGGTTCTGCTTTTAGGGGGATATTTAGTTTATCGAAATTTCTTTTCCGCTTCAGTTACTAATCCAGACATAACTCCAGAAGCAGTCGCTCCAAAAACTGATAATTCTTCGGAGGTGAAAAAGACGCCGGAAGAAAACGGTTCTTTCGTGGCTCCGACTGGCGGATCTAATGAAACAACCTCAAATAGCCAAGCCGGAGAGATTCCTTCGATTCCCGGCGTCAATACTCCGGCGGTTAAGCCGCTTGGTACTGATACTCTGGGGGCGACCTCTTCAGAAGTAATTCCCCCGGTTAATTCATCAGTTGACTCGGATAATGATGGTTTAGTTGATGTTGAAGAAAGATTGGCCGGTACTAATATTAACGTAATTGATACGGATGGTGATACTTTAAGTGATTATGAGGAGGTGAAAATATATCAAACCAATCCTTTAAGCGCTGATTCCGATGGTGATAGTTATTTAGATGGAGCGGAAGTTAAAAATGGCTATAATCCTAATGGCCCTGGTAAAATGCCAGCCACAGCGAGTAGTACGCCTACAATTTAAGCGATTTTCCTTGAGAAATAATTAATTTTTATCTCTTGTTAAAAAAGATTAGGGAATTGTTCTATGTTAGATAATAGATTAAATACTAAGTCAGCCGCACGGTCGGGTGTTCTGGGAGCAAAAAATTTACCGCATTTATCTTTAAATCTCCATACTATGCCGCAGACCGCTAATAGCCATTTTAAAAAATGGCTGTTTTTGGCTGCCCTTATTTTTGGTTTGATGATTTTAGTGGCTATTTTAATTTTTTGGCGATAAGTTTTTTAAGATTTATGAAAAACCGAAAAGTAAACGCCAATCAAGAGTTGGATCCTCGAGTCCATCGGGACTTGATCGTCCATAACATGCCTAGCCCCAGTAAATTAAAAGCGGTGGCACCTAGAACTAAAGGGATAATGTCACCTAGTTTTTCCAATTATCAACTACAAAAACCGCTCAATAATTTTAAATTTTTTGGTTTATTAATTATTATTGCGGGAGTAATATTTATCGGGGTGGTCGTGTATGTGAGCTATAAGTTTATTATTTATCCTAGCGCTCAAACTAATCCCAATCAAATAGTAATTCAAGCCCCCGTCGTCGCAACTAGCGCCGCGCTGATTGCAACCTCAACCGTCGAGATTTCTCCCGCTCCCGCCTTTGATTTATCGCTTTTGTCTTCTAGCACCGCTGAGATAGCTAGTAGTACCCCTCTGATTAATATTAATGATCCGGCGGCCTTTAATAATACTAGCGCGCTAGCGATCGCGGATTCAGATAGCGATGGTTTAAATGATGAAGAAGAAACGATTTTAGGGACATCGATTATGTTAGCTGATTCTGACGGCGATACTTATTCGGATTTAGCGGAACTAAATAGTGGTTATAATCCGGCGGGGAGCGGTAAATTAGCCGCGGATTTAAATTTAACTGTTTATAAGAATAAACTTTTTTCGTTTGATTTAATTCATCCAAAAAACTGGCCGGTTAAAGTTTTAAATAACGAGGCTACGGTTATTTTTACCGCGCCGGATGAATCCTTAGTCCAGATTTCTATTCAAGATAATCCTACGCAAGCTAGTATTTTGAGTTGGTACGAAGAATCATTCCCTAATGTCGTAGTCGCTTATGATAAGTTGCGAGATGGGGCTACTTGGGAGGGGATAATGGGCGAGGATGATTTTAATTTTTATTTGACTGATAAGAAACATAATAATATTATCGTGGTCTCTTATATTCCGGCGCTCGAACAGCGTTTAGTTTATCCTAATATTTTTAAATTAATTATTAATTCGCTAACAATTAAATAAATTAATTGGCTAGTTCAATATTAGTTATATTTTAAAAAACTCCGGCGAGGTAGCCGGAGTTTTAAGTTGAGAATTTATTTAACTAGTTGTCCGAGTATTTTATCAATCAGACCATATTTAAGAGCTTCTGGCGCAGTCATAAAATTATCCCGATCACTATCTTTTTCAATAGTGGTTATTTTTTGACCGGTGTGGGACGCTAATATTCTATTCATCTTGTCTTTAGTTTTTAGAATATGTTCAGCGCGAATTTTTATATCCGAAGCTTGTCCTTCGGCGCCGCCCATAACTTGATGAATCATAATCTCACTGTTTGGCAAAGCGAATCTTTTTCCTTTTTTTCCGGCCGCCAAGAGGACCGACGACATGGAGGCCGCTAAGCCGACGCAGATAGTTGAGACATCAGATTTAATATATTGCATCGTATCATAAATTGCTAAACCCGCCGTCACTGAACCGCCCGGCGAATTAATATAGAATTTAATATCCTGATCTTTATTTTCCGCGTCTAAAAATAATAGTTGAGCGATGACGATATTGGCTACGTGGTCGTCGATAGACTCGCCGAGAAAGATTATTCGATCTTTTAGAAGGCGGGAATAAATATCATAAGCTCTTTCGATTTGGCCTTCCTTTTCAATAACGGTGGGGATTAATGGCATATTATTATAATTCCCGTTTAAGCGGGATTTTTATATTCTAGAGTTTAATTATACTTAAAACTGTTATTTTTTTAAATATTGACAATATTAACGATGTGTAGTATAGTTTATCAGTTAAGCGATCTTTCCCAAATATATAGGTAATTTTATTAATAATTTTACTAATATTAAATAAATAATTCAATAATCAAAAGGAGTCCAAAATGAAAAAGTTCACAGTTTCTTTCGTATTTTTTGTTGTTCTGTTCTTGTTATCGGGTTTTTCTGGTAAAGCCGGAGCGCAGATTCTTCCCCCTTCTACTAATGGAGAATTGTTTACAGTCTCCCTAAGTCCTGACTCTCCTTGGCAAGAGAGGCCGGGTATCGTTGATCAGATCCCCGATAATTTAAAAGTCATGGCCGTCGTAATAACAGCTGGGGACAAAGAAGTTGTTATTAATTCACTGATATTTTCGGTGAGTCAACAGTACTCATATGACAACATGCCGAAGATTGATCAGGTTAATCTAGGGTGCCAAAGTGTGATGTTGGGTTCGGCTTTATTACCCGAGGGGATACATTCATGTCAGTTTTCTTTTAATTTAACAATTCCCGCTAATAGCAGTAAAACATTGTCCTTTAATTTGTTAGGTATCAAAGGCGATGGTAGTATTTTACCCCGCGTTAGCGAAGTAAAAGGTGGTGGAAAAGCCATGGAAAACTATATCTACCCGGTAGATACGTATGGATCTTTTTTTTCATTTGTAGATCCGAATAAAACTCATGTAGAGTTAATATTTGAACCCCAGACGAAAAACGATACTCTCTATATTTTACCCGAACAATTGTTCTGGACATACGGCTACTTTCAACTAGCCCCGGACAATTTACTGCCGCAGGCTATTAACAGTTTCCGAATGAATATTGGGCTTTGGAATAGCCTCAGTTTCAATCAGTTTCATTTCACGAGTCCGAGGGCAGTAGATAGTTTGTGTGATTATGACTATTTGTCTAGAAATGGTCGATTAACAGAAAACTATTTAAATGACAATTACTCATTATCTTGGTTTAGTAACGATCCGGAAAAGGGTACTAGCGGCTACCGATTTGGGGAAATATGTGGTTTTAATAATTTAAGACCGAATGAGACGGTTTTAATCCCGTATTATTTAGAGACAATTCTTTATACCCCTCAATTTTCAGAACCGACGGTTAAATCTTACACTCATTGGCTGGGCTTACAAAGCATCGACGGTATTCGGGGGGATATTAACGGTAATGGAACAGTGAACGAAAAAGACGTTATCATTTTAGAGGACGAGTATAATAGAGCAGGGATTCTTAGCTCAGAGCTTACCTTTTCTTCAGAAGGAGTTAATGTCGGGCGCGGTGTATTATTGTTCAAGTCCTCAGTCCCGTCGTTCCTGGAAATTTGGTTATTAAGGGTTTATATTAATAATCCTGATAATATTTTAGTGAGAAATCTCGGTATTGGGGAATTAATGTCTGAACATCCAATTGGTAGCGGGACTGTAGTTGTACCAAACTCTACAGAAGTAGCCGGTGATGAATTAACAATAAAAACTCAAGGATTTGCTGTTAATGTTTCCGGTTTATTTAATGGTCGATACTGGGCTCAAGTAGCTCAGGTGATAAATGGTCAGGCCGTTGTTAAGTTGCCTGATGCTAATATGAAGTATAAAGTTGAAGCTATTTCTACACTCACTACTACCGATGTCGAAACAACCGAAAATTTACCGATTAGCTTTAATTTGTCCCAAAATTATCCGAATCCTTTCAATCCCTCAACGACAATAAGTTATTCGGTACCAGAGAATTCTTTCGTTACTTTGAAAGTTTACGATATTCTTGGTAAGGAAGTAGCAATATTAGTTAATGAAGAAAAAACCGTGGGGAATTATCAAGTTAATTTTGACGGCAGTCAACTAGCGAGCGGTGCCTATCTTTGTCGCCTGACAGCGAACAACTTTATTCAAACCAAAAAAATGGTTTTAATGAAGTAAAATGTCTTCTATCCGGTGGCGTCAAATTTTCATCCGGAAGCCGATTGTTTTTACAACAATCGGTTTTTTATTGGTTTCCTTGACCCCTTATAGGCATTTCTAATTTATTTAGTATTACTTACTAGCCCTCTTGATTTTTATTCTCAACTATTCTAAGATAAAGCCAGTTTAAGCTAATATAAAACAAGCTGACTAGGCTGAAGCTTAGCGGGCTATATTTTACTTAATTTAATTAAAGTGTATGTCACTTATTCAAAAATTTTCTAAATTGTCGTCCCGGGCCAAGTCTTGGTATGTTTTGGTCTTAATTATTATTTTTACTATCACCGTCGCGATTACGGTCGGCGGAAATTTTTACAATTCTTTCGTTAAGAATTTGGCCGCTAGAACTAATAATATTGTGGTTCTGCCCGTTACTAATAATATTCCTTTTAGTTTAGGGTTAGATTTACAGGGTGGCGCTCATTTAGTTTATCAGGCTGACCTGAAGAATATTGCGGAGACTGATCGGGCGGGAGCGATGGAATCGGCTCGAGACGTTATTGAGCGTCGAGTTAATGTTTTTGGCGTGAGCGAACCTTTAATTCAGGTTAACCGGAGTATGGGAGGCGATTATCAAATTATCGCTGAATTAGCCGGGGTCAAGGACGTCAGCGAGGCTATAAAAACTATTGGGGAAATGCCTATTTTAGAATTTAAAGAACAGGGCAGTGTTGTGCAAAATGTTACGATTGCGAGTTCGACCACGGCTTCTTCGGCGCCGATGGCTCTAGATTTATCTAGTAGTTGGAAAAATACTGAGTTAACCGGTAAATATCTGAAAAGGGCGGCAGTTCAATTTAACCCTAATGACGGCACGCCAGAAGTATCGTTAGAATTTGATACGGATGGGGCTAAATTATTTGAGGATATTACGGCGCGTAATATTGGGAAACCAGTCGCGATCTTCTTGGACGGCTATGTGATTAGTGCGCCGACGGTTAATGATAAAATAAGTGGCGGTAAAGCTTCTATTTCCGGACGTTTTAATGTTGAAGAAGCTAAATTATTAGTTAAGAGATTAAATTCCGGGGCTTTACCGGTTCCGGTTTCCTTAATTTCTCAAAAGACAGTCGAAGCTAGCTTGGGAGCTAAGTCGATTGATAATAGTTTGAAGGCTGGTTTAATCGGTTTAGCGCTGGTTTCGATATTTATGATTTTGTATTATCGTTTACCCGGGTTTTTATCGGTTTTATCTTTATTAGTTTATGGTTTAACTGTTTTAGCGATATTTAAAGTTCTGCCTTTGTGGTTATCACTAGTCTTGGTGGTTATTATGATTGCTTTGATTTTCTATACTTTTAATGAACTAAAAATTTTTAATGGCACTTTAGCCTTGTTATTTATTGTCGTTGGTTTATTGTTATTTTTTTATGCTTTAAAACCGATTACCCTGTCTTTATCCGGTATCGCTGGTTTTATTTTATCGATTGGGATGGCCGTTGATGCTAATATTTTAATTTTCTCTCGGACGAGGGAAGAGTTAAAAGCGGGCAAGAATGTTAAACAAGCGGTTGACGACGGATTTAAGCGTGCTTGGCCGTCTATTCGTGACGGTAACGTATCGACTATTTTAACTTGTTTGATTTTAATGTTTTTCGGCACCTCGACGGTCCAAGGTTTTGGTACAACTTTATTTATCGGTATTGCCGTTTCTTTATTCAGCGCTATTGTCATTACCCATACTTTATTAGTGGTTATTTTAGGCGATTGGCTCGAGAAGAGAACTTGGCTTTTGGGCGTAAGTCGCTTGAAGGAAGAAAAATAATTTAGTTTAGTGAGGGCAGGTGTCTATAAAATTTATAAATTTATAAGCTATATTTATGACTTATCAGATAATCCAAAAAAGAAAAATATTTTTGTCTCTTTCTAGTCTAGCGATTGTTGCTTCTATTTTAGCGTTAATGGTCTGGGGTTTAAATTTTGGGGTAGATTTTACCGGCGGCAGTTTATTAGAGGTAGAATTTAAAAATTACCAACCTAATTTAACGGAAATACAAGATAGTCTTAAGTCAGCTAATTTACATAATTTGATAATTCAGCCGACCAATAATTCGGTTATTTTACGTTTTCAAGAAAATACGGAGGAGGCGCATCAAGCCGCAGTCGCGCGCTTGCAATCTTTGGTTAAGGACAAGCCAGGAGCAGTTTTCAACGAATTACAATTTAACTCCGTAGGGCCATCGATTGGGCAGGAGTTAAAAAGTAAATCTTTTAATGCGACGATCATCTGTTTTATCATGATTATCATCTATATTTCCTTTGCTTTTAATAAAGTATCTAAGCCGGTCGCTTCTTGGAAGTATGGTGTCGCCGCTATTATTGCGCTCGTCCATGATATTTTATTTATTTTAGGAGTTTTTGCTATTCTCGGACATTTTTATGGGATTGAAATTAATACGCCGTTTATCGCCGCTATTTTAACAGTTCTGGGTTATAGCGTCAGCGATACGATTATTGTTTTTGATCGTATTCGGGAGAATTTACCCAAAAGTCGAGATGACTTTGAGACAACGGTTAATAATAGTGTTAACCAAACTATTACTCGCTCAATTAACACCTCATTATCGGCCATTTTAGCGCTTTTAGCGGTTTTATTTTTTGGTGGCGACACTATCAAAGACTTCGCCCTGGCTCTAATTATTGGTATTTTTATCGGTACTTATAGTTCGATTTTTATCGCTAGCCCCGCTTTGGTTATTTGGGATAGTTTAGCGCGCCAGCGTAAACAATAATTATTAGTACGAAACAAAAAAGGAGCGGTTTTCAGCTCTTTTTTTATTTGCTATAATTAAGGAATGATTAAGCTAAAAAATTGGTTATTTAAGCGTTCAAGGGTTTTAAACGGCCGCGAATTTTTAGATTTATTCATTGAATTTATCTATTTAGCGACGATCTTTTTGATCCCCTTGTGGTTTTCTTATTGGTTCCCCACTTATAATATTTTCGAATTTAATAAATTAGCGCTTTTTCAAGTTTTGGTTTGTTTGCTCCTGTTAGGGACGGTGGGCAAATTAATTTTTTATTGGCGCCACTATCAAGTTTTATTATGGTTATTAATTAAAAAATATTGGTTAATACCAACTATTTTTATTATTGGTCTGGGTATTAGTCTTTTTACTTCCCTTGATCCGGTTCGGAGTTTTTATGGGTCGCTCGAACGTCAAGACGGGATAATTAGTTACATTTTTTATTTTATTTGGTTTATTTTGCTTACCTTTAATATTTTAACGGTTAGTAATACCTATCATAGTTCGAATTTAGATATTAGCCAGGATAATATCGCGCGCCGTTTTAAGCGAATTATTATTACCGCGGTTATTTCTAGTCTATTGGTCTCGTTTTATGGCCTATTACAAATCTTAGGTATTGATTTTTTAACTTGGTCGGAAGCGCCTTTTTTAACTCACCGAACAATTTCTACTTTTGGCCAGCCTAATTTTTTAGCCTCTTGGCTATTGTTAGTAATCCCTCTTAGTTTCTATTTATTTAAACTTAGTCAACGGTTTTTGTTTAGATTTTTTTATTTGTTAATTATTTTTGTTCAACTCGTTTGTCTATTTCTAACGGGTAGTCGGGGAGGGCTAATTGCCCTAGTCGCTGGACTAATCCTTTTTCTAAGCTATAGATTTTTTTTATCCGTTTGGCCCGTTAGAAAAAAAATTTTAATTTTAATTTTTTCTTTTTTAGTTATTATAATAATATTAGGGAGTTTTAATTATTTTTCGGCTGGCCGGCTAATTAGCTTAGGGAATTTTAAAGAAGGTTCGGTGGCAGCGCGGCTAGATTTATATCGAGCCGCGATTGATGCTATCAGTCAAAAGCCGTTATGGGGATATGGTCCGGAAAATAATCTTGAGGTTTTTATTAAATATTATGATGTCCAATGGGGAGTTTATGCCCCGGTTGGTCAGTCGGCCGATCGTGCTCATAACTTAATTCTCGATCTCGGCTTGTCGTTAGGGGCTTGGGGTTTTCTTTTATACTTTATTCTCTATTGTTTTATTGGTCGTTTAATAAAAGAAAATTTAATTGATAAAAAGTCCGGGGCGTTATCAGGCGCCATTGCTCTAGGAATTTTTATGTATTTGTTTTCTCTTTTATTTAGTTTTACTATTGTAACGGGAGAAATATATTTGTGGTTATTCTTGGCGCTGTTAGTCGCTCTTCAGGTTAATCAAAAGGGAATTAACGAACCCTCTTTAGTGATTAGTAATTATTTAAAGGATTTTTTTAAGTCTAAGCGCATTAATTGGTTGATTAAATTAAGTGGTATTTTTATTTTTGCTTTATTAATTTTTTGGCGAATTATTATCGTCTTTAATGATTTATCAGCTGATTATTATTTTGCTCGGATTTATTCCGCTTTAGCTAGATCAGATTATTTTACTTCCCTAGTTTTATACGATTATCTTAGGGCGCAACGACCGAACCCGGTTAATCAACAGACCTATGATAATTTTTTCGGAGATAAATTAAGCGAGGCGCTTCCTTCGGCTAGTGATTTAGCGACCAAGAAAGTAGTGTCTGATAAATTAGCGGAGTTAGATCAATCTCTACCAGCCTCGAGTTATCGTAATTTATTAGTTAAAGCTAAGATTAACCGGGTACTTAAAAATTTTATCATGGCGCAAGCTTATATTGATCAATTAATAAAATTAAGTCCTCATTGGCCGCCTGCTTATTTAGAAAAAGGGAATATCGCTCTCGCTCAGAATTTTACTGAGGAGGCGCGAGCCGCTTACGAGGCCGCTCTTTTGAATTTACCAAGCTTAACTGATCGAGGCTTGAACGAATCACATCGACAGGAGGTTCTTTATTATCAATACTTGATTTATCAGAAAATAGCGGAGGCTTTTGAGCGACAAAAAAATGAGGGGGCGGCGGAGAAATATTTTCGTTTAGCTTATGAGAGCAATTTTAATGATTTTACTCTGTTAAAGAAAATTGCCGATACTTATTATCGCCGTGGTAATTTAGACGAAGCGATTAAGTATAATTTAAGAGGTTGGCATCGAGGACCGAGTGATTACCACTGGCCGGCCGCGTTAGCCGAGTTATATAGGGAGAAAAAAAATATTAATCAGGCTTTATATTATTTAGATAAAGCTATTAATTTAGCCCCTGACGATCAAGCGCTCTTAAGTTTACGCGCTAAATATACTGATAGAATCAATAATTAATTATTATTATGACTATTTACTTTTCGGCGATGGTGTTTATTTTTGGACTAATCATTGGCAGTTTTTTAAATTGTTTGATTTGGCGTCTTTATAAGAATGAAAGTTTGGGGGGGCGCTCTTATTGTCCGCATTGTCGTCGGCCGATTGCTTGGTATGATAATATTCCTCTCATTAGTTTTATTTTCTTGCGGGGCCGCTGTCGCCAGTGTCAGGTAGCGATTTCTTGGCAGTATCCCCTTGTCGAACTTATAACAGCGATTTTATTTTTACTGGTTTGGCAGCGCGATTCAGTCAGTCCGGATTTATTAGTATTATTACTGCGCGATTGGTTTTTGATAATTTCTTTAGTGATTATTTTTGTTTATGATTTTCGTTGGCAACTAGTACCGGTGGCACTCGTTTGTTTAATGGGCGGCTTGGTTTTTATTCTTAATTTAATATTAGGTTACGCCTGGTTTACTTTAATAGTATCGGCTTTAATTGGCGGCGCTTTCTTTTTTATTCAATATATTTTAACCAAAAAACGAGGCGTTGGGGAAGGAGATATTTACTTAGGTATTTTTTTAGGGTTAACTTTTCCTAACTTAGTCGATCTAGTCGCGGCGCTGCTCATTGCCTACTTTAGTGGCGCCATCGTTAGCTCTTTTTTAGTTTTTTATCATCGCAAGGCTTGGCAGTCACGGATCGCTTTGGGACCATTTTTGGCAATCGGCGCTATTATTACTTTAATTTGGGGCCAGGAGATAATTAGTTGGTATATTAACCTCTTTTAAAGGTTCTTGAATAATTGTTAAATTTTTAGAAATTTTGTATAATATTAACAGTAATTATTTGTTGGCCTATTGTCTTATTTTTATTTTTAATTAAAAATATCCTTTTATTAACAAGCAGGCGGAAGAAGCTATTTTGACTGAGAATAAATAGTTCTTAAGCTAGCGCAGTTATCCGTATTATGAAAGATAATGTTATCGCTGGGCTCGATATCGGTTCTACTTCAATTAGACTAGTCATCGGTCAGAAAATAAGTGGCCCAGCCGGCGATGAATTACAAATTATTGGGGCCGTTTCTGGCCCGACCGCCGGCGTGAGCCGGGGAATTGTTAATAGTATTGAAGAAACTACTTCTTCAATTTCGTCTTGTCTGGAAAAAGCCGAACGTTTAGTCGGCGTACCAATTAGTCGAGTATGGGTAAGCATTAACGACCCTTATATTAAATGTGAGCGCTCTAAAGGAGTGGTTGCGGTGGGTCGTAGTGATGGAGAGATTAATGAGAATGATGTAAATAGAGCGATCGAGGCGGCTCGAGCGCTAGCCGTGCCGGTTAATTATGAAATTTTACATGTTATACCGATTAAATTCGGTGTTGATAATCAAGGCGACGTTAAAGATCCGATTGGCATGAACGGTATCCGTTTAGAAGTAGAGACTTTAATTGTCCAGGGTTTGAGTACTCAGATTAAAAATTTAACTAAAGCGATTTATCGCACCGGTTTAGAAATAGAAGATTTAGTGATTGCCCCTTTAGCGGCGGCGGAAGCGGTTTTAAGCACTAAACAAAAAGAGCTGGGTGTCGCGCTCCTTAATTTAGGTTCTTCCACTACTTCTTTAGCTATTTATGAAGAACGCAATTTAATTCATACGGCTGTTTTACCAATCGGCGCGGAACATATTACTGCCGATATCGCTATTGGTTTACGTTGCCCCATTAATTTAGCAGAGAGAATTAAAAGAGAGTACGGGACGGCGATTGCTGAGAGTATTGATAAGAAAGATGAGATAGATGTTAGCCAGTTAGTTAAAGAAGAGGAAGTTAATGATGATATTAGTATTATTTCTCGTCGTTATTTGGCGGAAATTATTAGTGCCCGCGTCGAGGAGATTTTTGACAAAGTCGATCAAGAATTTAAAAAAATTGATCGTTCCGGAATGCTCCCGGCCGGAATTATTTTTGTCGGTGGCGGGGCTGATTTAGACGGTTTAGTCGAAGCCTCAAAAAGAAAATTACGTTTGCCGGCGGCTTTAGGGGCGGCTAAAAACATTAGTGTGATTATCGATAAAGTAAAGAACCCCGAATTTTTAACTGCTCTCGGTTTGGTTATTTGGGGCAGTCATACGGAGGGAGATGGTTCAGGAGAGGGGAGTTTAAAAAGAAATTTATCTGGTCTTTTGGAGAAGACTAAAGGTTTGTGGAATAAAATAATGCCCAAATAATAATTTAAAATAGATAATTTTATGGCTGAAGTAAAACCAGAAATTGAAACTTTTGCAAAGATAAAAGTCGTCGGTGTCGGCGGCGGCGGCGGTAGCGCGATTAATCGAATGGTTACCAGTGGAATTAAGGGAGTAGGTTTTGTGGCGATTAATACCGATGTTCAGGCTTTGCATTATAATAAAGCTAATGAAAAAATACATATTGGGAAAACGGTCACTCGCGGTTTGGGCGCGGGCATGGATCCTGATTTAGGTAAGGGGGCGGCGGAAGAATCTCAGAATGAGATTCGGGAAGTTTTGAAAGATTGTGATATGGTTTTTGTGACTTGTGGCTTAGGAGGCGGGACGGGATCAGGCGCTTCGCCAATAGTCGCTCAAATTGCTAAAGATCTTGGGGCTTTGACTGTAGCCGTCGTTACTAAGCCTTTTATGTTCGAGGGCGGCCAACGTAAGAATATCGCCGACCGGGCTTTTTCCGAACTAGCCGATAAGGTTGATACTATTATTACGATTTCTAATGATAAATTGCTCCAAGTTATTGATAAGCGGACCTCTTTATTAGACGCTTTTAAAATAGCTGATGATGTTTTGCGTCAAGGCGTTCAGGGGATTGCCGAAATTATTACTGTTCCTGGTATTATTAATGCTGACTTCGCTGATGTTAAAGCGGTTATGTCTAATGCCGGTTCGGCTCTCATGGGTATAGGTATGGCGAGCGGCGAGAATAAGGCGGTTGAAGCGGCTAAGGAAGCGATTAATTCCAATTTGCTAGATATGTCTATTGACGGGGCTCGAGGTATTGTCTTTACTATCACCGGTGGTCCAGACTTAAGTATGAATGAAGTAAGTGAGGCCGCTAAAGTTATTACTTCCGCCGCTGATGAGGACGCTAAAATTATTTTTGGTGCTGTGGTTGATGAAAAAATGAAGGATCAAATTAAAATTACCGTTGTCGCGACCGGTTTTGATGGACATGGTAAGAGTCAAAAGACAGAGTCAGTGAAATCTTACACCCCGAATACTTTTATTGCCGAAAAAGAGGCGGAGTCAGAATCAAATTCTACGACCAGTAGTGTCGATAAAAATAAGGGGAAATTTTCGGTGTTTAAAAATATTCCGGTTAAGCCGGCACTAGAGAAAAAAGCGGAAAGATCTAGCGATAAGGAAGATGATGATTTAAGCGTCCCAGCGTTTATTCGGAAGAAGATGAACTAGCCCTTCATAATTATTATTTTATTGAGAATATAAATAAAAATACGTCCTTTAAAATATAAAATTTATAAGATAAACGTTCTGAGTATAATTATTTGTATTTAGAACGTTTATCTTATAATAGGATAAGCGACTAGATCAATGTTTCTGAGTATTCAAAAATTAAATAAGATTGGAGTAAGACAATGATTATTAATCAAGAAGAACAGACCCAGCATTTTTTGTTTAAAAATACGGATGGCGGTAATCTATCTGGGCTCACCTTGATTAAAGGCGGTGCTCAGAATTTTACTCAATCAGAGAGGACTCGGAAAAGAAAAGCGCTTAACATTATTCCGCACAATTTATCAGAATTTATTCATCAGCAGACTGTGTCGACTAGTGACTACCCGTCTAAATATGAGACAAAATCTATTTTTGAACAGATAGTCTCAGTGGCTAATAGATATAGACTATCGCCTAAAGATTCTCTTATTTTTTATGAGGAAGTTATTGCTAAGCGGCCGCTTTGCTCTGGCGCAGAGGCTAGATTCGCAGTCGCTTCGCCGGTAGCTTTGGCGCAAAAATATTTTCCTAGGGTTAATAATTTTGATAGTTACGCTTTACGGCTGCAAATAGTTTTGAAAGAAATAAGAAAGTCGCGTCATTTTTGTAATTGGCGAGCTGGCCAACTAACCTCAGAAAGGCTAGGCCAGCAAACTAGAACTTTAGTGGCCCTCTCCTTAATTTCTAGAGAACAATTAGGCGATATTTGGGTAATTGATGCTCAATTCGGTCGTTATCATGCTGGCCAATCGGTTAATTACTCTCGGGAATTAATTGGTAATACGGTTAACGAATTTGGGTTAGACGCCGCTTCTGTAGGGGATATGATCTTAGAAAATCCCGATAGGTTTGTGGATGGCCACGAACTAAGCGTTGATTGCCCGGGCGATGAATTTCGACTAGAGAATGATAGTATCTCCTTAGTCCCCGGATTTGGATTTTCTGAGGGAAAACTTGTTTTTGGTGCTTATTCAGTAAGTGGATATTTTGGCTGCGCGGGTTCAGTATCGGCTTTTTTAGCCCCGGAAACGTTAGCTCTTTGGGAAAATGGTCAAATATTTAAATAAAACTTTCTTGGAGGCTGTCTATTGGAAAATAGACAGCCTTTTAATTTTATAATTTTCTGTGGATAACTTGAAAAAAAAATTATATTTTTTTTAAAATTAGCTAAATTGACCGAACGAATAAATTTTGCTAAAATATCATTAGATACAACATTTAGTGGTCTATTTTTTTAGAAGGCCACAAAATATAGGGTTTTTGCAATATAACATATTTTTATGAAGTGTCCGATTTGTTACTATTTGGATACGAAAGTAGTAGATTCTCGAGTGGCGCCTGATGGATTATCTATTCGCCGTCGCCGCGAATGTTTAAAATGCGGTTTTCGTTTTTCTACCTATGAAGAAATAGAGCTTTTAGACTTAGTTATTGTTAAACGTGATGGTCGCCGGGAAAATTATAATCGTGAGAAGATGGTTAGCGGTCTAAAGAAATCTTGCGAGAAAAGGCCAATTACCGAAGATCGTTTTAAAAAATTAATTCATTCCATTGAGCGAGATTTACAGCGTTTAAAAAGTGCGGAAGTAACCTCTCGACAAATTGGCCAAATGGTGATGAAAAATTTGAAAAAAATCGATCCCGTCGCTTATATTCGTTATGCTTCCGTTTATGAATCTTTTAAGGATGCTCATGAGTTTAGAAAAGAACTGAATAAGCTAATTAATGAAAAAAAATAAATATGTCGGAGACTATCAAGAAATTAATTAAAAGATCTGGAGAAATTGTTGACTTTGATCTAGCTAAGATTAGTAAGGCTATTTATAAAGCTGCTCTTTCGGTCGGAGTTGATGATCGACATTTTGCTAAGAAGTTAGCCGACCAGACGTCTTTAGAACTTAATCAAAAATTTCATAAAAATAGTATTCCGGCCGTTGAAGAGGTTCAGGATATAGTCGAAGAAGTACTGATTAGCAATAAGCTTATCAAAATCGCTAAAGCCTATATTTTATATCGCGATCAACATCGTCAATTACGTGATATTGGTAAAGCGACATCGGACGATAAATTAATGGAAGATTATTTGGGTCGAGCGGACTGGCGTTTGAAAGAAAATAGTAATATGAGTTTTTCTGTTCAAGGACTTAATAATTATATTGCTTCTTCGATTTCTGCTCGTTATTGGCTAAATAAAATGTACCCAGAAAATATTAGGGTCGCTCATACTAATGGTGATTTTCATATCCATGATTTAGGGCTGCTAGCTCCATATTGTTGCGGTTGGGATTTGAAAGATCTATTAATTCGAGGTTTTCGAGGGGTTGACGAAAAGGTCCAAAGCGCTCCCCCAAAACATTTTAGAAGTGCTTTAGGGCAAATTGTTAATTTTTTCTATACGATGCAAGGCGAGGCGGCTGGGGCACAAGCTTTTGCTAATTTTGATACTTATTTAGCACCTTTTATTCGTTATGATAATTTAAGTTATAAAGATGTTAAGCAGGGCCTGCAGGAGTTTATGTTTAATGTTAATGTCCCTACTAGAGTTGGTTTTCAGACCCCTTTTACTAATGTTACTTTAGATGTTATTCCTTCGCCGCTTTTAGGTGAAGAGAGTGTTATTATTGGGGGCGCTATAATGCCGGAAAAATACAAGGATTTTCAAGCAGAAATGGATATGTTTAATCAAGCTTTCGCCGAAGTTATGTTGGCTGGGGATTCGACGGGTCGCGTCTTTGGTTTTCCAATTCCTACCTATAATGTTGATAAAGAGTTTGATTGGGATAGGGAGTGTCTTAAGCCGGCCTGGGAGATGACGGCCAAGTATGGTATTCCTTATTTTTCTAATTTTGTTAACTCCGATATGAAGCGTGATGACGCGCGTTCGATGTGTTGTCGTTTAAGACTTGATAACCGTGAGTTACGCAAGCGCGGTGGCGGCCTTTTCGGCGCTAATCCGTTAACTGGTTCTTTAGGGGTCGTGACTATTAATTTGGCGCGCCTAGGCTATTTATCAAAAAGCCAAGAAGAATTTAAAAAACGTTTAATATATTTAATGGAGTTAGCTAAGGAAAGTTTAGAAATTAAACGCAAAATAATTGAAAAGTTTACGGACGATCATCTTTATCCTTACTCCATGTTTTATTTAGATAATATTAAAGCCCATTTTGGTTTTTATTGGAAAAATCATTTTTCGACTATCGGTATTAATGGCATGAATGAAGCGGCTATGAATTTAATGGGTAAAGATGTTTCTACCCCAGAAGGCCATAAGTTTGCTGGTGAAATTTTGGATTTTATGCGGGAAAAATTAATGGATTTTCAAAATGAAACTAATAATTTATATAATTTAGAAGCTACTCCAGGAGAAGGTTGTACTTATCGTTTTGCTAAAAAAGACCAGCAGCTCTATCCAGGAATTATTTGTGCCAATACCGAGGCGTGCCAAAATAAAGGAGCTGCTCCTTATTATACTAACTCCTCACATTTACACGTTAACTTCACTGATGATATTTTTTCCGCCCTGGATTTACAAGATGATTTACAAATTAAATATACGGGCGGCACAGTTTTGCATGGTTTCTTAGGAGAAAGGCTATCTAATGGCGATACCGCTAAAAAATTAGTGAAAAAAATTGTTGAGAATTATCGTTTGCCTTATTTTACGATTACTCCGACCTTCTCTATTTGTCCTAAACACGGTTATTTATCTGGGGAACATAGATTTTGTCCGAAATGTGACGAAGAAATTGGATATAAAGAAAGCGTAATGGGAGTGGAAGTCGAGAATAAAGTAGAGGTTGAGGATAAAAATGTTCGGAGCTAGAACTATTTGTAATTTAAATATTTTTAATTTATAATAATAAATATATGAGCCCAATTCAAACTCAAAGACAGGAATGTGTCGTTTATAGCCGAGTTGTTGGTTGGCTGACACCGACTAAAAATTGGAATCCCGGTAAAGCGTCTGAGTACGTTGACCGTAAGACTTATCAGACTAATAATTAACCGCTTAATTTTATGATAATCGGTGGCTTGGAGAAATTAACTCTCCTAGACTACCCCGATCACTTAGCGGCGATTATCTTTACCCAGGGCTGTAATTTTCGTTGTCATTTTTGTTATAACCCTATGCTTGTCTGGCCCCGTCAGGGAACGGACGAAAAAAATATTATTGATGTCGCCGGCGCTGGTTCGCTCGACGATAAAAAAGAAAAAGGTCTTTCTCCACTATCTGTCCATGACCTTTTTCTTTTTTTACAGGAAAGATTCGGTCGTTTAGAGGGAGTAGTCATCACTGGCGGGGAGCCGACCCTACACCCCGACCTGCCTTTTTTTATTTCTACTATTAAGGACATGGGCTATTTAGTTAAGTTAGACACTAATGGTACCAATCCAGTTATGGTAGAAAAATTAATTAAAGATAAACTAATTGACTATATCGCCATGGACTTAAAAGCCCCGCTCACTAAATATGAAGCGGTTGTCGGGGTACCTATTAACTGTAATAATTTACGGAGAAGTGTTAAAATAGTAATGTCTAGTGGCTTGCCTTATGAATTTCGAACGACGGTTGTCCCCGATCTCTTGCAAGCCGATGATTTTAACCAAATGGGGCGCCTAATTAGAGGCGCGGGAAAATGGTATTTGCAGAAATTTAAGTCGGATACGGAATTAGTCAACAGTGATTATAAGTCTAAACAAGCCTATTCTGATTTAGAGATGCAGGGTTTAGCGACCATTGGTCGAAAATATGTTAAATTATGTGAAGTCCGTTAATTATGAATGATGGTAAAATAATGTCTAATAAAATAGAAAATAATTTAACTTCTGGCGATCAGGCGGATTTAGCTAAGTTACTGCGAGCTAACTTAGAGCGCACCGAAGAAATTTTTAAAATGGTTAGCGCGATCCAGAAATATCTCCGTTGGCAACAAGCTTGGAGCCTACTGCGGTTATTATTGATTTTTGTGCCGCTTATTTTGGCTTTTATTTATTTACCGCCTATTTTTAAGGACGTCCTTAATACCTATCAATCATTTTTGAGATAATTATTTTTTAAGTAATTCAGCACCATGGATAATATTGCTGTCTTCGCTAAAACAACTTTTCGTAATGAATCAAAAAGATTCGGAATTAAAACTGACGATCGTCGTCGGCATATGTATTTGATTGGGAAGACCGGTATGGGTAAATCGACGATTTTAGAGAATATGATTATCGATGATATCCGCGCTGGTCACGGCGTCGCTGTCGTCGATCCGCATGGTGATTTAGCAGAAAAAATAATCGAATATATTCCTAGTAATCGGATTAACGATGTGGTCTATTTTAATCCTTCCGACATCCATCACCCGATTGCCTTTAACGTCGTCGAACAAGTTGAATCTCATTTGCGGCATCTAGTCGCTTCGGGTCTGATTGGCGTTTTTCAAAAACTTTGGGCTGATTCTTGGGGCCCTCGCTTGGAATATATTTTACGTAATGCTATTTTAGCGATTTTAGATTTTCCGGGTTCGACTCTTTTAGGAGTTGTTCGGATGTTATCGGATAAAAATTATCGTAAACGGGTCGTCGCTAATATTAAAGATCCGGTTGTTAAAGCTTTTTGGGAAAAGGAATTTTCTGGTTACGCTGATAAGTTTGCTTCGGAAGCGGTCTCCCCGATTCAGAATAAAGTCGGTCAATTTTTATCCAATTCTTTAATGAGAAATATTGTTGGTCAAGTTAAGTCGACGATTGATATTCGGGATATTATGGATAATGGTAAGATTTTAATCATGAATTTGTCGAAAGGGCGGATTGGCGAGGATAATTCAGCCCTTTTAGGCGCGATGATGATTACTAAAATTCAGTTGGCCGCCATGAGCCGGGTTGATGTACCGGAAAAAGAGCGGCGGGATTTTTATTTATATATTGATGAATTTCAAAATTTTTCGACCGATAGTTTTGCTAATATTTTATCAGAAGCGCGTAAATATCGTTTGAATTTGATTCTAGCTCATCAGTATATCGAACAGTTGAGTGAAAAAGTAAAGCCGGCTGTTTTTGGTAATGTCGGCACGATGGTGGTCTTCCGCGTCGGCGCGGCTGATGCGGAAGAATTAGTGAAAGAATTCACGCCGACTTTTACGGAAGAAGACTTAGTCAATTTGCCAAAATATGAAATGTATCTTAAATTAATGATTGATGGAATTTCTTCATCCCCTTTTTCAGCCGCCGGTCTGCCGCCGCTTAGCGAAGAGGAGCAGACAGGTAATGTGGAAAAGGTTATTAACTATTCGCGCGAAAAATATGCCTCCGATCGCGAAACCGTTGAAGAGAAAATTATGAGCTGGCACGATAATTATGGTGCCGATGATGATGCTTCGTTTAAAAAAATGGTTTCTTCGACGGGTCAGGCTCCTCTAGCTGTTTCGGGCAATAATCAGGCTAATTCGTCGTTAACAGCGAGTCAGAAAATAACCCCTTCATCAGTTCCTAGTTCAAAAATAGCGCCCCCCCCTCCAGTCTATCAGACAGCGCCTAGCGAGCCCAAGAATACTAACGTAGCGGCTAATCAGAGGCCAGTAGCCAGTCGTCAGGTAAAAAGTGGTTATAGCGCTAGTTGCGCGAGTTGTGGTAAAGAAACTAGCACTATTTTTAAGCCGGATGGCGTTCGTCCCGTCTATTGTCGAGAATGTTTGAGCCAGAAGAAGGAAGAAAAGCGCTTAGAGCTCGAGAAGCGTCATTTAGCTAAAGAAGTCGAACGCCAGTCATTAACTAATTTTAATAAAGTGACGCCTACTCCTTCCTTATCCTTGAATGATTTAAAAAGTTTAACGCCTCGAGATTTTCGAGGGCGAGAAATTAAGTTAGACAAGAATGCTAAAATTTCACCTGCTCCAGCGCCGGTCGCTCCCGTTTCTTCTAGCCAGGAAAAGGGAGAGGGGCCTGAAGAGCAGGAGATGAAGGAAGGAGAAGAATTTACTCTTGATCATAATTTTTGAAATTATTTTTGGGTTTTATGTATTTATTTTTTGATACAGAAACTACGGGGTTACCCAAGAATTATCAAGCTCCGCTTGATGATTTTTCTAATTGGCCTCGAATCGTCCAATTAGCCTGGAGTCTTTATGATAATGACGGACATCATTGGGAAAGTCATAGCTATATTATTAAGCCGCAAGGTTTTGTTATTCCCGAAGAAGCCACTAAAATTCATCGCATTTCTCAAGCTAGAGCGCTACGGGAGGGAGTAGAATTATCTTTAGCTTTAGAGCACTTTATTAGCGAAGCGTTGAGCGCTTCTAATTTAGTGGCTCATAATATTGATTTCGATGAGAAAATAACTGGTTCAGAGATTTTACGATTAAAATTGTCGAGTCCTTTCCCATTAGTTAATAAAATATGCACGATGAAATTGAGCGCTCCTTATTGTAAGATTCCTAGCCCGCGCGGGGGCTATAAATGGCCTAATTTAACGGAGTTATATAAGCATTTATTTAAAGATGGTTTTCCGGAAGCCCATGACGCGGTTTTTGACGTCCGGGCTTGCGCTGAATGCTTTTTTGAGTTAAAAAAGAGGGGAGCCTTTTAAACTATGAGTCAGACTATTAATTATTTAAGAATTGGCAAAGCCTCGGATTTATCGGGTCGTGATTATAAAATATATCGATTATTAGAAATATTACCCGGGTTTCTCTCTTTATCTTCTTTGCTTATTTTATCAGTTTTATCTTATTTCCAGCCCGTCTGGGTAGCTTATTTTATTATCGCCTTTGATATTTATTGGTTACTTCTAGTCGTTTACATGGCGATTTTTTTAATTACTTCTTATCATCGTTTGCGTCTTGGTTTAAAAACCAACTGGCGGGAAAAATGTGAAGATCTAAAAAATAAGAAAATCGGGGCAGATCTTCCCCTCGACTCTTTAGCGAAACAAGGATTAGCTTGGCCCGATTTATATCATTTGATTGTTTTACCGACTTTTAATGAAAGCAGCGAAATTATCAATACTTCTTTGCGGGCGCTACTTAATGATGGTTTCCCGGCCTCTCAAATGATTGTGGCGGTAGCGATGGAGGAACGAGCTGGTTTAGAAGCGCATCTTAAAGCCTCTTTGATCGAGCAGGAATTTAGCGATAAGTTTGGTCGATTAATCGTTACTTTTCATCCCGATGGCTTAGTGGGAGAGTTAAAAGGTAAGGGAGCTAATCAGGCTTGGGCCTCTCGAGTAGTTAAAGAGAAAATTATTGATGCCGAGAATATCGATTATGGGAAAATTCTAGTTAGCGTTTTTGATATTGATACAGTAGTAAAGCCTGGCTACTTTTTTGCCTTATCTTATAAATTTTTAAGCGTTCGCGATCCTTATCACGCTAGTTATCAGCCTGTTCCAGTTTATCAAAATAATATTTGGCAGGCGCCATTTTTTTCGCGCGTAGCGGCCTCTTCTAATACTTTTTGGCAGATGATCATGCAAATACGTGAAGAAAGCTTAGTTACCTATTCTTCCCACTCCATGACTTGGCGTGCTTTAGTCGAAATTGATTTTTGGTCTACGACTAACGTTTCTGAAGATTCTCGGATTTTTTGGCATTGTTTTATGTATTATAATACTCGTTATCGAGTCGAGCCAATTAATTATGAGGTATCGATGGATATAACTCATGATGAAACTTTTTGGAAAACCGCAAAAAGTCTCTACCGACAACAGCGCCGCTGGGCTTGGGGTGGCGAAAATATTCCTTATTTAATCTTTAATTCAGCGAAACGCTGGAATAATCCCGGCTTAGATCGCCGGCGAGTCCTTAGTCATATTTTTATTCAGATTTATGGTTTCTATGCTTGGGCGACTAATGCTTTAATAATTGCCGTGATTGGCTGGCTGCCGCTTTTATTCGGTGGCGACCGTTTTAATTCAACAGTTTTATCCGGTAATTTACCCTCGGTTACTCAGAATTTGATGAATATCGCTATGATTGGTTTAGTTCTCTCAGCGCTTATTTCGGCTTTATTGCTACCGAGCCCGCCGAAGCGGCAGAGATTTTGGAAAAAGATTTTTATGACTTTAGAATGGGTCGCCGTTCCAGTGATTATTATAATTTTTGGTTCGGTGCCTTGTTTGGATGCCCAGATTAGATTAATGGCCGGTAAGTATATGGGGTTTTGGGTTACACCAAAGTCTCGATAATTTTTATCAATTAAATTTATTTTAGGTTAGATCTCGCGCTACTACACGGCGGGATTTTTGTTTGCTATAATGAGATTAAATGTCTAAATCTAAGATGCATTCGCAGATTACGCGGATCGGCGGATCAACCCAACCAGGATTTTTTTATCGCCTAGTGTCTAGCCAGCGTTTTTTAGCTATGATTGGTTTGATTTTTCTAGTGGCGATTATGTTCCCTCTAGCCAGGACGTATAGCCAACGCTTATTAGTAGAAAAAGAAATTAAAGATGTTGAGCAACAAATTAGTGAATCGGAAAAGAAAAACCAAGAGCTGAGAGATTTAGTTCTCTATTTACAGTCGGAACAATCATTAGAGGAGCAGGCTCGTTTAAACTTGAATCTAAAAAAACCGGGTGAAGCCGTTATTGTTATTGATAACAAAAAAAATCAGGCCAGCGATCTGAACGATAGCGCTACTAATGATATTAGTAGTAATCTGCTGAAGTGGTGGCGATATTTTTTTAAATAAAAAATTCAAAGTGAGCCGAGAAGGGGATTCGGACCCCTGACCTACGCGTTACGAATGCGTTGCTCTACCAGCTGAGCTATCTCGGCGAATTTAAAGTCTAGAAAGAGCGGGTGAGCGGAATCGAACCGCCGTCTTCAGCTTGGGAAGCTGACGTAATAACCATTATACAACACCCGCCTTATTATTCCCGACTTTAATCATTATAAACTTAAGCTTAGTTTTTAGTCAATCGTTATGATTATATTAAAAAAATATTTTTGGCTATTTAGTTTCTTAATTATTCTCTGCCCGATTTTTACGCGGGCGGCCGCCGCCGAAAATTTTCAGCTTATTTACGATGCAACGGCTTTTACGGCTTCGACGACTTTAAAAGTCGCCGCTTCTAAAATTGAATCTGGTTTACCTTGGCAGTGGTCGGCAATTACGCCCGTTTATAGTTATATTGTTTCTTCGCGGGGTTTTTATAATCCGGGGCAGATTCTGCAGGTTAAAATAAATTATGAGCAGACCAACAATTTTCTTAAACAGATTTTTGTTTATGATGATTATAGCGCTAGTTGGCAGCCGGTCGTGACTAAGGATAATCCTCAAGAAAAATATGTGAGCGCTGATTTAGGCGTCGCTACCGGTCGGCTGATTGTTTTATCTAATCCCGATATTTTAACGGTTGGTCAGGCTAGTTGGTATAAATTTAAAGGAGGTTTATTTGCCGCTTCCCCTGATTTTGACAAAGGATCGGTTGTGCGGGTTTATAATCTTAATAATAATAAGACCGTCGACGTAGTAATTAATGATTGGGGACCGGACCGATCTAAACATCCTGATCGAGTAATCGATTTAGATTATCAAGCTTTTCAAAAAATCGCTTCGCCGGGAGCCGGTTTAGTTAAAGTAAAAATTGAGCCGCTTAAAATAGCTATGTCGAAAATAAAAAAGAGCCAGCCTCAAGATAGTGTTACGCCGAGTATTAGCGCGTCGGCGGCGGTTCTGATGTCAGAAAAAACCGGGGAAATACTTTGGGGAAAGCAAGCGACTAAAGTATTGCCGCTCGCTAGTTTAACTAAGTTAGTGGCCGTTAAAATTTTTTTGGATACTAAGTCTAAATTATCAAAATTAGTTAGTTATGATAAAAAAGATGAAGTGCAAAATAATCGTTACTGTCGGCCGGAAGAATCGGCTCGCCTCAAACTTAAATCTGGCGATCAGGTAAAAATAGAAGATTTGATTTATAGTTCTTTAGTCGGGTCTGCCAATAATACGATCGAGACTCTGGTGCGCGTTAGTGGTCTTAGTCGGACTAAATTTATTGGCCGGATGAATGAAATAGTTAAAACTTGGGGAGCTTCGAATACTAAATTTATTGAGCCGACCGGTTTATCAGCGGATAATGTGAGTTCTCCTCTTGACTATGCTATAATAACTAGAGAGCTTTTTTCAAATCCGATTTTGCAGAAAGCGAGTATTACGAAGCGTTATACTTTTAAGACCGCTAACACTAAACAAACGCATACAGTCGTTAATACCAATCAGCTCTTAAGTTTAAATAAATATCCCATCGTCGGTTCTAAGACTGGTTATTTAGAAGAAGCGGGACATTGTCTGATGACGCGAGTAGAGTCGCCTCAAGGGAATTTAATCGCCATTAATTTTGGATCTAAAAGTAAAGAAGCGGGTTTTTCTGATAATGAACAGCTAATTCGTTATGGTTTAAGGCTTCTTAAGAAATAAAATTTTATTGTCGAGATATATGATTAATTTAACTCAAGTCTCCAAGACTTATCGGAATAAAGTTAAAGTTTTAAAGCAAGTTAGCTTAAATATAAAACCAGGCGAATTTGTTTCTATCGTCGGTCAATCCGGAGCCGGCAAAACTACTCTAGTCCGTCTTTTAATCGGTGAAGAAAAGGCCGATGAAGGGAAAGTGTCGATTGGCGATTGGGATATTACTCGAATTAATCGTCGAGAGGTTCCTTATTTACGTCGTCAGATTGGGGTTATTTTTCAAGATTTTAAGCTCCTGCCAAAAAAAACTTTAGAGGAGAATGTCGCCTTTGCTTTACAGGTTTCCGGCGGGAGTACCGCTAAAATAAAAAAAATTGTGCCAGCGGTTTTAAAAATAGTTGGTTTGGAGGATAAAAAAAAGCGTTATCCTAGTGAAGTTTCCGGCGGTGAAGAACAGCGGGCCGCGATTGCCCGCGCTCTAGTCCATCAGCCGCGTATTTTATTAGCGGATGAACCGACCGGTAATTTAGACGCGATTAATGCAGACGAGATTGTTAATCTTCTTTTGAGGATTAATCGTTTTGGCACCACGGTAATTTTAGTTACCCATAATAAAGAAATCGTGAATCGTCTAAATCGTCGCGTTATTACCATGGATCATGGCCAAATAATTAGCGATCAGGAAAAGGGTAAATATTTACTTTAAGAATAATTTGTCTATGTTGTCTTTATATCGGATTATAAAATTTAGTTTTCAAGATATCGTTCGTAATGTTTGGCTCACGATTGCGACCGTTATTATTTTGCTTTTATCACTTTTTTCTATTAATACCTTGATGACCGTTCGTCTAATTAGCGATAGTGCGGTTAATGCCATCAAAGAGAAAATAGATATTAGTCTCTATTTAAAAGCGGAAGCGACGGATAGTGAAATTCTTACTTTGAAAGACAGGATCGCGACTTCACCCAAGATTAAAGAGGTGGTTTACATTTCTAAACAGACCGCCATTAATTCTTTTCGTTTAAAGTACGCTAATAATCCGGAAGTGCTCGCCGCCTTAAAGGAGCTGGGCCGCAATCCCTTATCCCCTAGTCTAACGGTAATACCTAAAAATTTTGATGAGTCTTCTTTAATAATAAACGAGTTAAAGCTTCTAGATAGTCCTATTATTGAGTCGCGTGATTTTTCGGATAATTCCGCTATTTTACGTAAAGTGAATGATATTACCAAACGGGTTAATGAAATTGGTTTTTTTATAATCTCTATTTTTATTTTAATTAGTTTATTGGTAGTTTATAATGCGATTAGAGTAACTGTTTATACTCATCGCCAGGAGATAGAAATTATGCGTTTAGTCGGCGCTTCTAATCGTTTTATTTATATGCCCTATATAGTTTCGGCGTTTATTTATACTTTATTTAGCATCCTAATAATAATTTCTGTTTTTTTCCCATTCTTAAGCCTTTTACAACCCTATTTAGAAACTTTTTTCGTCGATTATAATATTAACATTTTAGCTTATTTTATTGATAACTTTTGGTCGGTTTTTGGTGCTCAATTTTTAATAGTTTTCTTTATTAATGCGGTCGCCAGTTTTCTGGCCGTTCGTCGCTATGCCCGTGTTTAGAAAGATAATAAGGGGGTAGAGTCTAATTGACATTCTATTCATTTTTTAATAATATCCATTTGTAAGTTTTTCTATATTTGCGAGATCGTCTAACGGTAGGACAGCGGCCTTTGAAGCCGTTTATCCTGGTTCGAATCCAGGTCTCGCAGCTTAAACAAAACACAGACATTTATGTCTGTGTTTTGTTTAACGCCGTAGGCGTTGGGATTCGAAGTTTATGCCCCGGAGCGGAGCGTAGGGGTAAATCCAGGTCTCGCAGCACCCTATATAAATAAGGCATTTTGTCTTATTTTTTTGATTTCTTACTGATTTTATGGTATTTTTAAGTCATAAATATATTCATATGGGGAAGATAGATAAGAAATTTGAGTACCGGCTTTATCTCGCTAGTGGCATAACTCTATGGAAGAAGTTTTTTAATTCTCAATATTCAAATTTTTTTAATAAAAAAATTAAATTGTTTGAACCTGGGGTTCTTGATAACCCGGATGATCATAGGTTTATCCCGATAGGAATAGCTTGTTATGATTTAAATGAGATTAATCACGCTGATGCACTCCTCGTGTATATGAAGAAATATGATTCGCTGGATGGTTCTCCTGTGGGGACGGATAGCACTTGGGAGTGTGGTTATGCTATCGCTAAGGGCAAGCCGGTCATTATGTTGATTGAAGATAAAGAGCATGTAGACTATTATGCCGCTCAGTGGATGGTCAGCTTCAGTATTAATGCCATATTAACAACAGACAAAGAAGTGGCCGATGTGGTAAAAGATCACCCTAAATTTGTTCATGCGACTTTATTGTATGCCCAAGATAAGGGGCAGATGGAGAACAAGATCATTGAATATCTAAAAAATTATTATCGTTCTATTTATTCTCGCACGGGAATTATAAATTATCACGTCGATGCATTGGCCAGGGGTGTGTTTAGTAGGAAAAATTTGGATATAACCATTTTTAACACAGTAAAACCAAATATTGTTATAGCCAAAGAACTAAAAAATTTGCAAAGTTTAGAGTTTGATTGTGATGAAGATTCCCTGCTAGTATGTGCTATTGAGAGGAAAATTTCAGAATATTTTAAAAATAATATTGCAGAGGACAAGATAGATTCCGCCATTAGCGCTGTTGTGATCGAGTGGGGAAGTTCTAGGGATCATATTTTAGATTGTTTACAACACTCTATCTTGCCGCCCTTTAAAAAAGTAGAGAATAGGAAACAGGGGGTGAAAAAGACTCGAGCGGAGTTATTTTTTGAACTTTATGATTTAGTGACGCACCACCTTACTCGGGAGCAGCGTTTCGTAAAATCCGAATCCTTTCCTTGTGAAGTAGGAGCATTAGTGGAACTATATAATTGGATGAACACCTATGCTCTAGATGATGTCTTCGATAATTCTCGGGTTAGACAAAATTTAAATACAGTTTGGAATGAATTTAGCCGGCGAGATGCTATATTTACAGGGATTATCGGTCATTTATTAGCTTTGAAATATAGCTTTATTATCGCCGCAGAGAATAAGGACGTTGCTCGGCGGATAGCCACCACAATAAACGACTATAATCACACCATGTATGAAGGACAGGTTTTGGATTTACTGCTAACTTTTGATTCCGAAACTAAAAAGGAGTTGATTTATAAAAAGGATGTTCACGAATTATATACTATTTATATCCAAAGAATCTATGGCATTTGTGGCGGATTTTACGAAGCGGTTGGTAGATTGGCGGCTCAATTAGGGAACAAAGAAGATCAGATCATGAACGCTAAACAGGTGGATATCATATCACCAGCGATAGGGATGTATTATGGTATTATCCAGATGATTAGGAATGATTTGGGGGATTATATTATGATGGAAGATTACTCTAAATTAAATAAAGGGATGAAGGGTCAGTCGCATTCTGATATAGAAGATGGAAAAATACATACAGAATATATCATCGCTTTATATTCCCCCTATTTGGTTAAGAAAGAAAAAGAATTTTTAATAAGATGTTTAAGGAAAAAACTGACAAAAAAAGAAAAATTAAAAATTAATGAATTATTGTGGAAATCGGGAGGCATTGACTCAACGGTGGAGATAATTGTTAAATTGATAGAGCATGTTAAGGTGACGTTATTAACTCAATATCATGAAACCCCTACCAGGATGAAATGGATGTTTGATTTAGTAGATATTACAAAAGAAATTTTAGTACCATTTAAGAGGCAAGCAATAAAGTATGGTTGGATAAAATATGAGTATGATCCAGAATTGGTCAATCAGTTGGCTGGTGAGATTATCTCCTTGGAGACAAAAACAATGAAGCAAAGATTTTCGGAATTAGAAAAATTAAAAAGAGAGGAATATTAGATAGATTTGAAAGAGTTATTCAATAAAGCCGTTCCAACTATATCCCATCCTCTCAGCTTAAACAAAACACAGACATTTATGTCTGTGTTTTGTTTAACGCCGTAGGCGTTGGGATTCGAAGTTTATGCCCCGGAGCGGAGCGTAGGGGTAAATCCAAGTCCCGCAGCGAATTGACTAAATAGTACTTTTGGTGCTATTTTTGATATATAAATAATTATATGAATAATAATTTTGAGAAAATTGATAATAGTCAGAAACGAAAAAAAGACGATGAATTTTTTGTTATTAGACATAGTATATCTGAATATAAGTTAAATGAAGGGATAATAAAATCTGACAACCCCGAGGCTGCTCCGAGTGCAGATAAGCAATGGTTTAATTCTGATCTAACATCTGAAGGGATAAAACTTGCGCAAGAAAAGGCACAGGAATTTTTTGCTAAACTTAACCCGGGGACCGATGCTTTGTTTTTTGTTTCTAGTGATTTAGTTCGCGCCGCTGAAACTGCTAAAATATATTTAGATATCGCCAGAGAAAATGGCTTTGAGGTTATTATTTCAGCAAAAAAAGAGAAGTCGCCTGAATCAAAAAATAAGGCCGAAGAGATTGGTGAAGGGTATATTAGAAAAATAGACTGCCTGTCATTAGATCATTTGGAAAATATGCTTAGGGAACAAATTTTTCAACCTAAAGATTATTTAAAAGAAATTGAAAATTTAGACAAAGTTTCAACTGAAACTAAAGAAAAATGGACAGCTGCCCGAAAGATAATTGAAGAAGATAATCAAAAAACTTGGGGCGAAAATTATGCTGCTCATTCCGAAGAAATTCAAAAAATATTTCCTAATGTAAAATCCGCCAAGGAAGTATATGAGTCAAAGTTTAAAAATTTGTTGCGGTTAGTACGATTCGGCCAAGAAAAAATTAATCAGCGGCAGCCGGAAAAAAACATTAAAGTTTTAGCTTTTAGTCATGAAAATTCCTTTCTTTATTTTTTAAATGAAAATTTTGGTGAATCAATGAAAAACTGTGAAAACATAGCCTTTAAAATTGCAGATAGTGACGATAAAGAGACTAGCAACATATCAGTCACTGCCAAAGGGCAAACTAAAGAAATAAATAGTTAATATGAAGATTGCCGTCTTGGGGCCAGTAGCCAAAGATTGTATCAAAATAGATAATAATTTGTCGATGCAAATTGGCGGCATCCCTTATTATGTGGCAGTTGCTCTAAAATCTTTGGGTGTTGAAAAAGTTAAACCCTATGTTACTTGCGGCTCAGAAGATACGGCCTGGGTAAAAGAAAATTTTTCCGATATAGACATTGAGTGTCTACCAGCTGAAAAAACTCTAGAGTCTGATTTAGAATATTCATCCGATAATCCTGATATTAGAAAAGACATAATAAAGAGCTATCCCAATACAATCGAACCAAATGATAGGTTACTGAAAGAATTAGAAGAATTCGATTATATAATTTTTGGTCCTTTATTTCATGATGATATTTCCCGTGAATTATTTATTAAATTAAAACATAAGAATTTAGTTTTAGGTAATTTCGGAATGTTTACCTACGGAGAAAGTGGCAAATTTGTCCGAAAGAACCCGGAAAATTTGATTGAAGTTCTGCCATTCTTAAAATATTTATTTTTAGACAAGGGCGAGGCTGAATTTGTCTCAGGGGAAAATAATGTAAATGATGCGGCAAGATATCTTCAAGCTCACGGTCTAATCGATATGATTATTACTGAGGGCTCAAAAGGTTCGCATCTTTTTTTAGAGAACAACTACTATAAAATTCCGGCCTTTTTACCGGATAAAATAGTGGATCCGACTGGCGCGGGGGATACTTATTTGGCAGCTTTTATCAGAGCCTTAGAATTGTTTGATGATCCGGTTGATCGGGGAAGATTTGCGGCCATGGTTGCCACGATGTCTTTAGAGGAAAAAGGGGCTTTTAGAAGTAGTGTTAAAAATGTTTTGGCTAGACTGGAATCTCAATTGTCTCTTTAATTAGATATTTTAGTTCCAACTATATTCCAAACTCCCAGCTTTTGACTAAATAGCACTTTTGGTGCTATTTTTGATATATAAAGTTTATCGAAATATATGATTGAATGTACTTCTATTAATGGTTACAAGAAAATGGTCCCCGTGGAAGAATTATCTTTTAGACCAGGCGCGTATGCGGTTATAATAAATGATGGTAAAGTCCTCTTAGTTACCGCCGAGTCTAACAATAAATATTATTTCCCTGGTGGCGGCATCAAGTTAGGCGAAACAATTGAGGCCACATTAAAGAGGGAGTCAGAAGAGGAAACGGGCCTAAAAATCGAGGTAGGAAAGTTTATTAATTTTAAAGAGCAGTTTATTTATTATGATCACTGGGACAAGGCTTATCATAATTTTGCCTTTTTTTATTTGTGTAAGCCGTTATCTATTGATTTAGACAACATTGTTGATGATGGCACCAAACAACCGCGATGGGTTGAATTAGTAACGTTAGACAAAAAGCAATGTGGTGGCTCGGTTGTCGAAATTTTACAGCATCTGCAAGTAATATAATTTATATTTAGTGGTATTAAATAAATATCTAAAGATTAATTAGCGTTCCAACTACACTCCATTCTCCCAGCAATGTTTACAAAATAGCATGAAAATGCTATTTTTATTGTATAAACAATAAAATATGAATAAAGTTTTATTGAAAAAAGCGACGTGGAGGGATTTAAAGGAGATAGCCGATATCGAGAAGGAAGCTCAATCAAAAACATATTCCGCCTTGATTAATGACGTAGAATTGAAAAATTTTATCAATAAGGAATTTGTTTTTTTAATAAAAAGACAAAATATTGTTCTTGGCTTAATCGCTTATAAAATAGTAAAGAAAAATGTCGTTTATTTAGACGGTTTGGTAGTCAGGAAAAAATTTAGACGTGAAGGTGTTGCAAAGCGGGCAGTTAATATTGTTTTAAAAAGAGTATCTAAATATTCTCGCATTGAATTATTAGTGCATCCTAATAATAATCCAGCCCTTTGTTTATATCTGCCGCTAGGCTTTTTTATTGAATCTTGGAAAGATAACTATTTCGGTGATGGTGAGCCAAGACTGATGTTGGTAAAAAAATAAGTTCCAACCTTATCCTAAACTCCAGCTATGTATTATCTATATATCTTGAAATGTGCCGATAAGACATTATACACCGGTATCACGGTTGATTTGGAGCGAAGAGTGAAGGAGCATAATTCCTCTCGACTCGGCGCGAAGTACACTCGCTCGCGCCGGCCAGTCAAGCTAGTTTATATAAAGAAATGTCGCAATCGGTCCTTAGCCCTAAAGGCGGAAAACAAAATAAAAAAATTGCCGAGAGATCAGAAAATAAAGTTAATTAGCCATTAATTAATAAGTTATGCCGTTTAAAAGCATTGCCCAGCGTAAATGGATGTTCGCCAACAAACCGAAAATGGCAAAAAGATGGGCGGCCGAAACTCCTAAGGGCAAGAAATTGCCCAAAAAGTTGAATAAAAAGAAATAATATGATTTTTAATGTCCCAGGCAAACCAACTAGATTAAAAAAGGTAGTTTATTTATTTGCTTTTATAATTTTAGGTCTTTTATTAAGTCTCATCGGGCACGCTTTGATTGAAATAAATTATTTACAATGGGTTTTAAATCAAGGTCGAGTGGTGCCATTTTATGGCGGTTGTGCCTTGCCGCCGGTGCTTCAGGTCGCGCTGTGGGCACTTGGGGCAACTGGTGGTTTTTTTATAGGACGCTTTTGTTGGCAGAAAGTTTATATAGAGAGGTCCTGGGAGAAAAAGAAATTTAATTAATATAAGTATAATTAATTAAAATTATTGTTTATAGTTGTTTCAACTATATCCTATCCTCCCGGTCAATTTAAGAGAGCCCGAGACAGATCATTTAGTATTAAACATTATGAAACCTCATCGTAAGTTTGAATTAAAAGAATATGATCCGAATTGGGTCGAAGAATTCAATAAGAAAGCTCAAGTATTAAAGTCTGTTTTTGGTGACGAACTTTTAGAAATTCATCATATTGGTAGCACCTCTATTCCTGGAATGGTCGCGAAACCGCAGATAGATATTTTAATTTTAGTTAGAGATTTTTTTAAAATTAAAAGTCTATACGAAGAAATAATTAAATTTGGGTTTACTCCCAGAGGAACGGAATATGTGGGTACGGGGGATGAATATTTTACTGAGGACACGGGTGACGGCAGAAGACTAACTAGCGTGCATGTATTTCAAAAAGGACAGCCCAAAAGTGAAGAAGATCTAAAGTTTCGTGATTATTTGCGGACTCATAAAGAAGATCGAAATTTGTATATATCTGTTAAGAAAGATTTATATAGTAAGTATCATGATAATTATAGCAAATACGATAGTGGTAAGACGGACGTAATAAAAGAAATCAAAGAAAGAGTTAATAAGTAAGTTCCAGCTATATCCCAAGCTCCGAGCATCACAAAAAAGAAGAAATAATATTCCTTCTTTTTTGTTATATTGCCAGATTGTTGTCGAAGTTTATACCCAGGAGCGAAGCGGAGGGGCGGGTTAAAGATTTATTTATTAGCTGCCCGTTACATTATTTCAAATAATAAAGTATATTTATCCTAGTGCCAACCATAAAATAAAAGCATAATGAATCCTGCTAGAAATGATATTGTATAATAAGAAACAAATGAAAAAATAATTGATATAAAAAGACTCATAACAAAGAGGCTGATTCTGTTCGTATCTCTTAATATCTCCTTTATAATATAAGTAGTTGGAATAAACAGTGTTGTCAGAGGGTAAATTATAAAAAGGTATTGGCTAGTGTAATATGGTGCCACTTGGCTCGATATAAAATATATAATACAACCAGCTAAAATATACAAAAAACAAATAATAATTATTGATTTAAATTTTTTATATAAAAACCAGCTGAGAATAGCACATATAATCATTCCAATACTTGAAGCGGCTATCATAAATTCGAGATCTCTTGCCAAGAATTGAAAAAAAATCCAACTTATTAAAGCTGGTAAGCAAAGCGAGAGAAGTTGTAGTAAGTCGATACTACTTGGTTTGAAAGAGGGTCCCTCATTGTTTATGTCATTTGTTGGAGTTGATAAAGATACGTTTATCATAATTTTAGTATTATAATGGTAATATATCACTTTTTGGCTAAAACGTATATTTAAATTTATAATTTTAATTAATTAGTTCTAACTCTACTAGAAGAGACCCGGATTGTTTAGATCGTATTTTATGTTTTTCCACTAATTCTAACGCATATTATTTAGCGTGAATTTGATTTTTTAGAGGCTTAGAGGTAGAGTTTAATAATAAACCATAAATATGACACTAAATATAAAATTTGGAATTGCCCTGGAGTCAGAGAGAGTCAAAAATACCATAGCCAAGATGGACTGGTATGATTTTAATGGTTATAAGCCAAGACTACCCGAAGGAATAAATAAGGAATTCTCCGAAGAAAAAATTAAGCATCAAATTAGTAAAGAGTTTAATAGAGGAAGATACGTAGAGGTGGCTAATCAAATAACCGCTGATTTTTCGACTAACTATTTTCAATTATCCTCTAAGTTAGAAAATTTTTTTAATAAAGATATTCCGGACACCTTTTTGATTTACCTAACTAATTATGGAACTAATGGTTCCTATTTTCTTCCGAATACCATTGTTTTTAATATAAATAGTCAGAGAGGTTCTAAAACGATTGTTCATGAGATTGTTCATCTGCTCATTGAGGACTGGATTCAAAAGTATAAAATTCAGCACTGGGAAAAAGAACGAATCGTTGATTTAATTCTTAATTCTAAAGAATTTGATTTCCTAAGCTATAATAGTTGGCAGGATAGTTATCACGGCGCGGAAAAATATATTGACGAATTATTTGGCCATTATTTTTTTATTAATCCAGAAATTTTTTTTTCCAAAGTATCCGATGCTAGAAATAATTTAGCTGATACTGAAAAATATGTCGATTCTGATAAATATCAAGAAGAAATTAAGCAGCAATATCAAAAACGTGTTTTAAAATTTACTCGTGAGCAAGTTTTAAATGTTTTAGATATTCTAGACATTCCTAATTTACCGATGATTGAAGAAATTACTGAGGCTAACGCCGGAAATGTTCACGCCACTTATCTAACCCCGCAGTTAGTGATTAAGATGAATCAGAATAACGAAAAGCCGGATTATGTAGCCAATAAAGTAGTTTCTGATAGACTTGGTAATCAAGCGCCTGTCGTTCGGGTAATCGCCTATGATTATTTTAACAAAACGCCTTTTGAAGTCTTGGTCATGAGGCGGTCAAAGGGAAAAATGTTATTAGAAGATATTTGCGAGATGAGTGAACCGAAGAGGGAGCTTATTTTTAAACAAATACTCGATGTTGTCAATCAGCTTTTCGAAATTAAATTTAAAGATTTTGGTCGAGTTAATCTTGACGGTCGAGAGTCTTATCCTAGTTTCAGTAAATTTTTAGTCAAAGAGTTTAATGAGTATGTGGTTAAGATTAAGTCAGAAAAATTGTGTTCATTAGAAGATATTAATAAAATTGAAATCTATTTTTTAAAACACATTTCAGTTTTTGATAAGAGTGAATCTGTTTTTATCCATACCGATTTACATATGGGTAATATTCTGCATGAGAATAATAAATTAACAGCGGTATTAGACTTTGATTCGGCGCTTAAAGCCCCAAAAATTCGGGCGCTAATTTCTTTAATTGCCTTTATTGATAATCCTCAACAATTTGTTGAGGGGACAAAAGATTTTTCGAATTTTAAAGGTAAGAATTTTCATCATTTATTACCACTTTTAAAAGAAAGGTTTACAGAAATATTTGCCGACCCACAATTATTGCGTAAACTTAATTTAATTGGTCTTAAAGAAGGACTAATGTGGGTATCGCAAAATTGGTCGCCTGATTGGAACACTGAAATGATTAGGGGCTTGATACAAGATGAATTACCAGAAGATGATCTTAGTCGGACATACCACGGCAAGGCTTTAAATAATTTAAATTTATAATTAGTTTTTAGTTGTGATTATATTTATTGATTTTTTTTATAACTTTAGTTCTAACAGCGTTCACGACGCCCAGTATTGAAGAAAAATCGCCATTTGAGCGGTTTTTTGGTATCATATAAGTATAATTAGATAATATGAATATAAGAAAAGTCAGTCAGTCGGATTATCGAGAACTAATGAGTCTCTATAATTTATTTGTCGGCGAAGATAAATATTCTAAGCATGATAACGACTCCTTTTCCAGAGTTTTAGATTCTCAGAGTAATTTTGTTTTTGTTACTGAAGACCTGGGTAAACTGATTGGTTTTGCTTCATTTTCCATAAGGAGCGTCATTCGTTATCCTAAACCGATTGCCGAGTTGGATGAAATCTTTGTCCGGCCTGAATATCGTCAGAAAGGAGTAGGAAAAATGTTGATGCAACAGATAGAGGACAAGGCTAAAGAACTCGATTGCTACCGCCTATTCATAGAATCCCATTATGATCATAAAGCGGCTCATCTTTTTTATGAAAGTTTGGGGTATACTAATTACGGCTATCATTTTATAAAAAATATATGAAAAAAGTATATGGTTCATCCGAGTTATTAAATGCCCCATTATAATCAGCCTGGGAAGTTAATGGGCTAGTCTTTGTTTCCGGCCAAATTCATGCCGACAAAGAATGGAAGCTTATCGGTGAGACAATTGGAGAACGTTTTAACGCCGCTATGGATAACATTAAAAATATACTCATTGCAGCTGATTTAACAATTAATGATATTATTCAAGTACGTCTCTATTTAACAGATTTAGCCGAGTTACCAGCTCTAAATGAGGAATATAAGAAATATTTCAATCATCCATTTCCCGCTCGGACAGCTCTAGGAGTGTCACAGTTACCTTTAGGCGCTAGTTTAGAAATTGAAGTAGTGGCGGCCAGACAGTAAGATTTTGATCATCCGATTAGGTTTAAAAAATTAACATTTTTTGTTATAATTTATATATAATATTAATAATCGTAATATGTCTGAAAATAACAAACTACACTTCATCATGACTGGCGGGACTGTCGATTCATATTATGACGGGACAAAGGACACCGCTGTAACAAATGAACATTCAGTGGTGCCTAAATTTATTAAGATCCTGAAATTATATGAAGAATGTGAGTTTACCGAGGTATGCATGAAAGATAGTCGGGAATTAATTGAATCGGATCGGAAGAATATATTAGATGCCGTTACTAGCAGTAAAGCTAAAAGGATAATCATAACGCACGGGACTTATACCTTGCCCGATACGGCTAGATGTTTACAGGCTAATCTTAAAAATCATGGTAAGGTTATAATTTTTATCTGTTCCATGATTCCTTTGGAGGGGTTTACTCCGACTGATGCTGGTTTTAATATCGGTTATGCGGTGGCTAAATCTCAAGAATTATCCGAAGGGATATATGTTTGTATGAATGGTAAAATTTTTGAGCCCGATGAAGTAGTTAAAAATTTATCCGAGGGGAGATTTGGATCCATATATTAAAAGAATTTTTACTACATTTCATTTTTCTGGCCCGGAAGAGAAATTGTCTTTCATTATTATTTAGTCGCGTATTGATAAAAATATAGTCTTGTGCTATATTTTTTTGTTGTCGAACCTTAACATATAATTTGGTTAATTGTTGAGCTAAAAATATATTTGTTAGCTTAGTAATTAATCAAATTTAATCATTAATGTTGAAGGTGTTATCATGAGTTTAGAATTTGTTAGAAAATCCGCCGATCCTGTTAATGGGCAGCCCGTGGCTTTGTTTATTGCTTGGCCCGAGTATAGTTCACTTACGGTTTCTGTTGCGCCTGGAGTAAATGACGGACAGGCGTATGCTTCGTTCGTTCTTCAATATCCTCCAGAAGTAGAGAGAATCATGCGTCGGGTCTTTGCTAAAATATATCAGGGATCAGGTGTCGTAGTAACCTCTATTACTGTGCCGGGAGAATCGGGAGTGGTCTTTGATACTTTTTGGACTAAAGAAGAAATATTAGAGTTTTTCCCAGAGTTTATTGGTGAAGTTAAAGATACCTATCTTCATTTTTCTTCCGGGGCTATTTATAACGATGAAAAACTAGCGGCCGATTTTTTGAATTTGTGTCATGCCGATGGTCATTTTTTTCTCGAAGTAGTTGAGTTCCAAGAGGCTAAACATCCCGAGGCGGGTAAAACAAAAATTATCCAAGCCCAGGTAATTTTTGGTCTGAAAGTTCCTATATAAAAAAGCGAATTGCCAAGCGGATATTAAATCTAATATCCGCTTGTTTTTTGTATTTTGCGGTAGTAAAATTATAATAAGATTACTGGCAACCTTTTTGACTGAACGTGTCTAAGGTTTTAGAGTCCTAATTTTTTATAACAACCTTCTTATAATATATGAAACTTAAAGTTATATCTTGGAATATTTGGTGCGGAACGCATTTGGACGAAGTAATTGTGTTTTTAAAAAGCGCTGAAGCAGATATTATTGCTCTTCAGGAAGCGACTGAAGACGAAAGGGGTAATATCGCTGATGTTATTGCCAAAGAATTAGGCTATGAATGCGTTCACGCGATTGAGATGAAAATCCCGCTCCGATTCCTTCCAGGATATAAAAGCGATGATAAGGGCAGTAAAAAATTTGGGCCGGCGATTTTAAGTAAATATAAAATTATTAGTAGCCAAATACATGAATTAAGCTACGCCGATGATTTCCGGCGGCTAGTGATAGCAGCTGATATTAAGATAGGATCGGAAATTTTATCTATTTTTAGTATTCATCTTAAGCATACGCATCAGCAGCCATCAGTTTTACAGGATCAGGAGGTCGAAAATTTATTAGGCTTTCTCCCGGCTAAGAAAGTAATCGTGATGGGAGATTTTAATTCATTGCCCGATAGTTCAGTGATTAAAAAGATGAGCCGAACATTACAAGACGCCGAACTGAGTTCGGCTACGCCGACCTGGTCAGTATATAAAGAAGGTTGTACGGGTTGTTTAGTCGAAAGTGTTAAATATAAATTGGATTATATATTTACGAGTCGAGATATTAAGATCAATTCTTTTCAGGTTGACGATTCAACAGGCTCTGACCATTTACCGATTACGGCAGTAATAGAAAAATAGGCTATCTAATTTAGATAGTCATTAGACTTTGTGAGACAATGACTTGGCCGAGGTCGGCGTCGATAATGGTTTGATAAAATATTAAGGAAAGCTAAAAAATAGCTTTTAGTATGGTTATATATGAAATTAATATCTTTAAATGCTTGGGGCGGACGAGTGGAAGAAATTTTAGATTTTTTTGGAAAACACCAAGAGGTCGATATTTTTCTGTTACAGGAGATCTTCCATAATGGCACTGAGCGAACCGTCTTTAATGAGCGGGAAAGAGCCAAATTATTTATGGAGATCAGTGAATCTTTACCTGATCATCTAGGTTATTTTGCTCCAGTGGAAGCGGGCGAGTGGGGCTTAGCTATTTTTATTAAACGTTCTATTCAGGTTTTAGAGAATGGGGATTTTTTTGTCTATCGAGAGCGCGATTCGATGATTGGACGTGATGCGACGACCGTGGGTCGCAATTTACAGTTCATAGTCGCTGTTTTAAATGGTAAAACTTTTAATATTTTAAATTTTCACGGTCTTTGGAGCGGCCATGGCAAGCTTGACTCCCCGGAAAGACTGGGACAATCGGAAAAGATTATTAATTTTATTAAGAGTCTGAGCGGTGAGATAATTTTAGCCGGGGATTTTAATTTGAGACCAGATACACAGAGTCTAAATTTGATTGAGCAAGAACTTAATTTAAAAAATTTAGTTAAGGAATATAAATTAGAGTCTACGCGCACCTCTTATTACGAAAAGCCAGAAAAGTTTGCTGATTATGTCTTATGCTCATCAGATATTGCAGTTAAAGATTTCTTGGCTTTGCCGGAAGAAGTTTCTGATCATAAAGCTTTGTTATTAGAATTTGTCTAAGTTTAAAGCCATTCTTTTGTTTCTTGTTTTTGACTTTTCACTTATAAAATGAGATGATTTTAAGGTAAATAAGGTGATTTTTATCTTTTTTGTATAGATATAAAATTATGTCTCTTAAAACGGTTCAACAAATTAAAGAAAAAATTAAGAATGAATGTCGTGATTTAGGACATATCGAACCCTGGTTTTATGATACTCATCTATTAGCGGTTGAAAAATATGCTAAATTTTTATTAAAGAAACTGCCAAAAGCGGATAGGGAGGTAACGCTATTAGGCGTTTGGTTACATGATACCCAGAGAGTTAGGGGAAAGAGCGGGGATCATCAAAAAATGGGGGCGCTTGAGGCTAAAAAAATAATGTTGGAATATGGTTATAGTTCCGAGATGATAAAAAAAGTCCAAAATATTATTTTAACGCATAGTTGTGGTAAAAATAAACCCGTAACTTTAGAGGGAAAAATTTTAGCGACTGCCGATGCGATGGCTCATTATATAAATGATTTTTATCTGCAAATAGCCACCACTGGCCGAAGAAACGCGGCCGACTTTAAATTATGGGCGCTCGAGAAATTAAATAGGGATTATAATAAAAAGATATTTTTTCCCTGGGCCAAGAAAAAAATTAAAGCCAGACACGGGTTACTGATGAAATTGTTCACCATGAAATAACTCTCGAAATTATAGTCGGGTGATATATAAAAATTTTAATTAAGTAAAAATTATATGGCTAATTCAGCTTTAGAAAAATTTAGTGGTTTTTTAAAAGACGAGGAAATAAAGGACCAAGAAAGCCAGGCCTTTAAAAAACAAGAAAAAGAAGAAGCTAGACAGGCGAAGATGAAAGCGATCAGAAAGGGGCTCCCGACTCTGACCACGGAATTTAACGAATCACAAAAGGCTAACCAACAGACGGAGGCTGGTTTGGCGGAAGATTTATCACAACGTAGTCAGATTAAAAAAGACGGGAGAGCTACTTTAGCTAAGGCAAAAGAAGTGGGTAAAGTCGATTTGTTGCGTCAACAGTCTCAAGAATTTTTTGGTGATAATATCGCTAAACTTAAAGATCTAAAGACAAAGGTAAATAAAAAGAGAAGTTCTTCGAGTGACGGCCAGAAAAAATTAGCGGGGCTAGGGTTAGAGATTAAACAAAAACAGGAAGAATTAGCGCGCTTAGAGGACGAGCCGGTTAATGAAAAAATCGAAGAGTTAGAAGCGGAATTTAATTCTCTAGTAGTAGAATATAAAGAATTAGAAATTAGTTTAGAGCAGAAACGAACGGCTCGCCGCGCCCTCGGAATTATGAGTAATCATGAGGATACCGAACGTTTCGCGGAAGGAGATGGCTATGGCTATAGTCCGTCTTTCTTAGCCAATAAGAATAGTCTGACTAAAGCGCAAAAACTAAAATATGAACAGGAGCGAACTCCGATTCACAAAGTTCTTGATAAGACCGTTGAATCATTACCGGCTAACCTCCAAACGCAATTAGCGGACAATCCTACTCGTTATAAAGCTTTGGAAGGAGAATTATTATCGGGCACTAATAATGAACAGGAAGAAAGAGAGTTGCTCAGTGCCCTAAAATCTAGATTCGGTTTGTCGGGAGAAGATGTCGCCGCGGTGAGAGAAGTAGTTGCTCAATATGAAAAACTTAAAAAAGAAGTCAAAGAAATCGAGGGACGTCGGGAAGAGCTTTGGCAGAAGATGGGCGCTCGGCAATTAGAACAGAGGCAGTGGATAAATGATTTAGGCATGATGGAGAGACGCTTTATTTCGTTAAAAGAGGAGCAACAAAATACAACGGAATCGCTTAGGCGTTGTTTAGAGGCCGTTAAATATTTGGATGAACGAATAAAGAATAAAGGCGAAGAGCAAGCGGTTCTAGATTTAACGGCCCGACAACAAAAAAATGAGTTTAAACAAAGTTTAACAGAAATGGCTAAATTTAAAATTCCGATTAATGAAAATTCTTTATCTAATATTAATCCCGCTCTGGAGGGTATTAGTAACCTCTTGAAGGAAGTCCGTAAAAATATTCGAGATCAAGAAATTGAGATCAGCGAATTAAATAGAAAAAAGATTGTTTGGGATAAAGTGGGAAAAATTGAGAAGATAAATAAGGATATTGTTTCCTTGCAGCTACAGGAGCAGGAATTAGTTTCCGTCTGGGACAGTTTACAGCAGTCGTCTCAGGAGTACGAGAAAATCAGAAGACAGACTGAGCAAGCAAATCAGGAGTATGTTCGCGAGGGAGCGAGTATAAGTTTTAATAATTCGGAAATTGAACGCTTAGAAGGCGTTATTAAAGATTTAAAAATACCGCTTAAACAGGCCGAGGCCAAAGTGGTTTTAGCTCAGGCCTGGTCGAGAGCAAAATTAGAAAAAAGTTAGACTGATTGCTACTATTAAGCGCGCATGAAAACAAGCTATCGGCGTTAGATAGCTTGTTTTAGATAGAAGATAAATTATTTTTTTATCACCGGTTGAAATATTAGGCGATTATATTCTCGTAAATTCTGAATTATTTCTTCGGTGGTTGTTTTCCACCATTCTTCTTTTTCGATTCCTAGTAGATTGCTATTTTTAGCCGCTTCCATTAGTAATCTATTATGTTGCTGGAGAGATGGTAAGAAAGTGATAAAGTATTTCTCCGTGCTCCAGAAAATATGAGTGTCGTGCTTAACGCCAAATGCTCGTATAGTCGGAATAGATTGCTCGAGCCATAGTAAGTAGGCGAGGCTAAGCAGAATTAATTTTCCGTTAGACTGGTTTTTAGTTAGCCTTAGGGCTAAAGTTTTTTGGATAATTAATTTTAGCTTATCTATTTCGGCGTCTAACTCTTCTTGATTAGGATATTTTATCCAAAATTGAATCTGGGACCAATAGAAAGCCGATTTTTGAAAAGCGTCGTCTTCGGTTATAGATTCAAGTATTAAATTTATTTTACTAAAACAAGTATTGGGTCCGGCAGTTTCTGCGCGGGTATCTCCGATTAACGAGTATAATTGTTGATGGAGACAAAGCCCGAAATTTTCGTAAAGGGCGATGATTTGGCTCTCGGTCATACTATAATAAGTTCGGGAACAGATGAGAGCGGTTTCTGCCGTTATTTCTTTAATATCCCGGTAGAATTGGTTTATTAGGTCGGCGAAGGGGTTTGGATTTGTTTTCATTTTTTATCTTCCTTTTTTTGATGATTAAATATTTTTAAAGTTCGATATTGTATATTATTAATTTTATTGGCTTTTGTCAATTTTTTTATTGACATAAAATTAGACACGTGGTAAATTATTTTAATTATTGATCTTTAAAAGATTGGCTATAGCGGACAGTAATCTAAACTAGTAGATTTCTATCCACTGTGGCGAAACCATTCTGGCCAAGTCCAACAGTATTAATTTATTAAAAGAGGTATCCGATGACAACGGAAATATGGATCGCAAGAATAATCAACCGTTTGGCTGAATTTCAGGATGAATTTGCCAATTTATATACAAATGGCAGAACATGGATTATTCAACACCCCAAGGAAGCTATCAGTTTATTTATAGAAGCCGTGAAAAACCACATAACCGTATTAAGCCCGGTTGAAAGGGGGATGACTTTAGCGGCTGTTAATGGAAAATTTTATTCTGACAAAATATTTAAGGTTAATACTGAGGAAAATGCGGCCATTAAAATCTCTTATATGAGCCATTCATTTCGATATCATTTTGGCAGTATTATTGAGGGACCTTTCCCCGGCAGTATCATAGAGGGCCGTCGATTATGCAAAGATTCTTCCGACGATACAATTTTGCAAGAATTAGGCGGGCCTAAAAAAGTAGCGGTCACTAATCGAGAGCTTTCGGCCATGTTAATACTCCAACCTAATGGTGAAGAAGGTCAATTAGCTATTGATGGTTCGACTAATGTTTTCTATTTGATAAATGTTAATGGAACATTATGCAGAGTCAATGTGACTTCACATCCTAAAGGTTGGCGATTATGTGAAACCGCAGTCGATGACCCGCGCGGACTAGACGCCGGTTGTTGGATTTTTTACAGCCGACCTTGGTCAGTTTAAAATAAAACTTAAAGAGAATTTTCTCTAAACCCTATCAGTTATTTCAAAAATTGGCAGGGTTTTATTTTTTTGACTTTTTTTTAATAAAATGGGATGATTTTAGAGTAAATATAAGGTTTTAAATAATTTTAATTTATGCCAAACATAGAAATAAGGTATCAGCAAATTAAAGATGCTCAGCGTTTTTTGGAAATTTTGAGTAATCCGAAATTTATTTATTTTGATGTATCTGTTAAATCTTTAGCCGAGGAAAAGAGATGGTTGAAAAAGAATGCTGAAAAAAGAAAAAATAATCAGGAGTGGAACTACACTATCCTTTATAAAAAAAGGGTCGTTGGCGGGATTGGCTTTAAAATTAATCAGTTTCGTAAATATATCGGAGAAATTGGTTATTTTATCGATGAAAAGTATTGGGGGCGCGGGATTGCTTCTCAGGCGGTCAAATTAATTGAAGAAGAAGGTCTTAAAAAGCTCGGTTTGCGGCGCATAGAGATCATGATGCAACCGGCCAACAAAGCGAGCGAAAAAGTCGCTCTAAAAAACGGCTATATTAAAGAAGGGCGGCTGAGAAAGTATATTAAAGATAAAAAAGGAGAGATGAAAGACGTCTGGCTGTATGCCAAAGTTGGATAGATCGGAGAACTTATAATTATCCCTGAGAATTATTTATTAATATGTGGGAAGGAAGAAAAATTGAAAAATTGTTAAAAATTTTTATTTTTATCGGCCTGGTAGCCCTAATTGTTTTAATTTTTTCTCAGCAGATTCAATTAACGGTGGTTGATTTGGGTCGTCACTTAGCTAATGGACGAATCGTTTGGTCTGACGCGCGAGTTTTGTTTACTAATTTTTATTCTTATACTGAGCCGAATTTCCCTTTTCTTAACCATCATTGGTTGGCGGGAGTAATTTTTTATTTAATTTATTTGACCGGTGGTTTTAAATTATTATCAGTTTTCAATATTATTCTAGTTAGTGCGGCTTTTATTTTAGCCTTTCGTCTCGCGCGCCGCCAGGCTAATTTTTATTTAATAGCGTTATTATCAATTCCGACGATATTTTTACTAAGCGAGCGGGTCGAAATTCGGCCAGAAATTATCAGTTATTTACTAATCATACTAGTTTGGCTCATTATTGATAGAGTAGCGGTAAGTAAAAACTATCGGCGGCTATTATGGCTACTGCCGATTTTTGTTTTTTGGGTCAATACCCATATTTATTTTTTTATCGGTTTAGCCTTACTCGGTTTTAAATTTTTAGCGGAATTTTTACCGCCATTTTTTTCTAATTTTCGGTCGCCGGAATTTGACTGGTTGAAAAGCCTAAAGGCCGGATACGCGGCCGCCAAAATTTGGCTGAAAATTTTAGGGGCGGCTATTTTAGCTTGTTTAATTAATCCGAGCCATATCAAAGCTTTATTCTATCCTTTTACTATTTTGCATAATTCCGGTTATGAAATTGTCGAAAACAAGACTATCTGGTTTTTAGAGCAGCTAATGGTTAATTATAATTTTTCTTTTTTTAAAATTTTACTCGGCGTCTTAATTATTAGCTGGTTGTTTTATTTTTTATTATTACGCAAGCTACCGTTATTTAATTTATTAATTACCATATTTTTTGTATTTTTTTCTTTACTAGCCGTTCGCAATTTAGCTATTTCCGGCTTAGTTTTTTTGGTTCTAATTAGTGACAATTTATCAGCGATTATTTTTTGCTTGCAAGAACGGCTTCAATTGTCATTTGACGAATCAGGGCGATTACGTTTGATTTTTGCCGGTGGTTTAATTTTTTTAATATTTAGCAGTTTTGTTTATCTGTGGCAGACGGCGGCTAGACAAGATAATTTTATTCGGCAATCCTTAGGTTGGGGTTTAAACCAGGGAGCGCTGGAATCGGCGGAGTTTTTTAAGGCTAGTAAGTTAAGCGGTCCGATTTTTAATAATTATGATCTGGGTAGTTATTTGGCTTTTAATCTTTATCCTCAAGAAAAGATTTTTGTTGATAACCGGCCAGAAGCCTATAGCCAGAAATTTTTTTCTGATATTTATAAACCGATGCAAAGTGATCCGGCTAAGTGGCAGGAGTATAGTACTAAGTATAAAATCAAAACGGTTTACTTCGCCTATACTGATTCGACGCCCTGGGCACAAAATTTTTTACGTTACCTTTTAAATACGCCGGATTGGATTTTAGTTTATTTCGACCGCTATACGGTCATCTTGGTCAATAAGAAGCTAACCGATTCAGCTTTCTTGAAAAAATATGCTATTGATATTTGGTTATTCAAAGAGCGCTGGCGTGAGTTAGAAATTAATTCCGATTTGCACGGTTTATTAAACTTAGCCTCTTTAGCGCGAGCCGCTAATCGAAGTAACTTAGCAGAAGAAGTCTATCGACAAATTATTTTTCGCTATCCCAGTAATCGGCCCGCCTTGTCCTCTTTAGCCTCTTTATACGCTAGTTCTCAGGATCCAATTAATCTTAAACTGGCCCTGGAGTATTTTCGGCGGGCAGTAGACGCGGGTGATAACTTGCCGGGTATTTATAACGAGATGGGTTTAGTCAATTGGCGTTTAGGTCTTTATCAAAAAGCCGAGGCCAACTGGCGCTCGGCCCTAGAGCTGGATCATCATAATGAATCAGCTTTATATTATCTTAAACAATTAGCGGAATTCCGCCGACAAGGAAAAATCGATTAGTTTAGACTAAGCGCGATAATTTACTGCGGAAACGCCGGACTTCTTTTAAGCCAATTTCTATTGGTTTGATGATTTCTGTTAATAGTTGGTTATTGGCTTTCAAGCCTAGAGACCGAGAAATATTTTTAGTGGTTTTGATTAGTTTTTCTAATTGAACGCAGATTTTTGGGGAGCTGTAGCGAGCAAAAAGTAAATAAAATAACTCGGGCTGATTTTTAAAGTCTAAAGTTAAGTTTCTTTTTTTCGCTTGGCTTAAAATCGGTAGATTCGCCAGAGTTATTTGTCCGGCCTTTAAGTCGTCTAGCCAATCGCGAGCATCGTCAGCTAACTGTTTGGCGGCTAAAATATGGCGAAAGAGATTAATAGTTAAATTAATTTTCGCTTCTTTATTTTTGTCAGGTATTTGACTGATTATGGCTATGGGTCCTAGTCCAAGAGCGAGGGATTTTCGAGATAACTTTAGAGGATTAGTTGGTTCGGGTAATGCTTCGGGAAGGAGTATTTTATTATTTTTAATGAGTAGACGCCGCGCGGAAATTTCTTGGCGGTTGGCTCGGTCTAAGTCGGCTAGAATAAATTTAAATATCTTATAAAAATTATCGCTTAAATCTAGTCGGTAATATATTTCTAAAAATTCTCGGTAATAGCGGTTAGCGAGGGGTAGCTTAGCAGGTTGGCCGTGGCCGTCTAAGAAATCGTCGTAAATATTTAAGGCCCGCCAGAGGTAAAGATTAGCTAGACCGAGGCGGTTAATTATTCGTGGTTCGATTTTAACTGGGCGAGGCGATAAAGCCTGGTAAAACCAGTTTGGCCAGAAATATATTTTTTTATTTTTCATGATCGACTATATTAATAGGCAGTAGAACTATAAACGAACAGCCTTCGCCCGGTTGGCTGGCAACGGTGATAGTGCCGTGAAAATCTTTTTCAGTAATATTTTTAGTGGAAGCGAGGCCGAGGCCTAGACCGCGGCCATTTTCTTTTTTAGTGCTGAAAAAGGGTTCGAAGATTTTAGTAATATTTTCTGGGGCGATGCCGACTCCGCGGTCGCTGATCATTATTTTCGCTTGGCTATTTTGAGTAGATAAGTCGATTTTTACTTCTCTTAGATCGTTAATGTTTTTTTGACTATTAATCTCATTATTTATAACCTCGCTGGCTTCAATAGCATTAGCCAGTAAATTAGTAATAATCTGTCCAAATTTTACCGCGTCGCCATAGAGTTTTATCTGAGTAGTCGCGGAAAAACTAATTAAGACTTTCGTTTGTCTAGCCTTATAAGCGAGTATTTGAATGATTTGTTCAATCTCTTCATTAATTAAGAAGACGCCGAGATTGCTTTCTTTTTGGATTTGTTTTTTAATGCCGCTAATTAAATTTTCCATGCGATGAGTCGCTAAAAGAGCCTGATTTAAATAAGACTTAGCATTTAGTACAGTATTTTCTGCCTGGCCGCGGACTTGTTCTAAGTTAAGAGAAATGGCAGTTAGAGGATTAATTAAATCATGGAAAATTCCTGAAGATAAGCGTCCAAATTCTGCCAAACGATATAGTTGATTTATTTTTTCGGCTTCAATTTGACGCAATTTTGCCGTTCTTTCAGCCACCTTTATTTCTAACGAATCCCGCTCTTTCTTTAATTCTGCTTCGCTCTGTCGCGCTCTAGCTAAGGCCTGTTTAATACCTCGAGCAAAAAGCCAGGCAATAATCGCGATAATCATTAGTAGGGCGGAGTAGACGATGGCATCAGCGATTTCAGTTTTTTGATAACGCCAGTAATTTTGAATAGATAAGTAGCCTTTAGCTTGCCAGTTAGTCATTAAAATTAAAAAAATAGAAATTAGACTAGTGCTTATTAGAGCCAAACGAGCGCTTAATAAAACACCGGAGAGGGTTATTATAAGGACGGCTAAGAGAAGCCCGGCCGGTAAGTCTGTGCCCCAAACGCTAAAAGAATAGAACATTGGCAGAGCGTAGGTTATAATTAGTAAACTAGAGGCTAGTTTTCCATAATTTTGTTTAGAAAGCCAGAGAAGAATAATGAAAAAACTTAAAATTAATAAAGTGGTCCATAAGGGTAGCCCGGTTTCTTCGGTATAAATAAAATAATCGCTAATTCTAACTAGGTTGATTATAGTAAAGGCGATTATCGAATAAACCAAGAGGAGGTTAAGAATTTTTTCTCGTCGGTTTTGGTCATCGTCGCTATTGTTTGAAGAAATTAGGTTTTGCCATTTTTGTTTTAAGTCCATATTATTTTTTAAGTTCATATTAAATAAAAGCGCTTTCGGATTTTAATCCGAAAGCGCTTGTCAGTTAGTTGCGCCAGGGGGTACCAGGGTTAAGCGCGGCCGCTAAAAGCATCGCTAACACGGCATTTGTTTTTAATTTATGGAGTGGAGAAATTATTTTTGATTTTTTGTTCATAAGATAAGGTATTTAAGGGTTGGAACGTTTGTGTATAAAGCAATATCGACCGGGAATCGACAATTTTGTTTATTAGCCGCTTGATTAATCGTACGAGACTACTAATTGTCAATTTATTGCTACCGATTAGTTTAGCAAGGTCGAAATAAATGAAATTTAAATTTTTTTTAAATTATTTTTTAATTAAATTTAAAAAATCGCCATGGTTATTTTTGGGTGTCTATTTTATAACCGCGGTTAGAAACAGTAAAAATAAATTTTTGTTTTTCGGTTTCTAGTTTTTTTCTTAGATTTCTAATATGGACTTCGATGGTATTAGAAAAGGGATCGGCATTTTCGTCCCAGACATGTTCCATTATTTCTTGGCGAGTCATAATTTTACCTTTATTTTTTAGTAGGTATTCTAACAAAGAGAATTCTTTAGTGGAGAGGATTATTCGCTCGCCACCTTTTAGTACTAAGAATTTATCGGGATCAAGTTCTAAATTATTGAGGGTTAAGATTGGCGACTGCCACTCCTTCGGTCGGCGTAGTATCGCTTTTACTCTGGCTAAGAGTTCAGATAAGGCAAAGGGCTTAGTTAGATAGTCATCAGCGCCTAAATTTAGTAAATCGGTTTTGTCGGCTAGTTCGGAATGCACAGTTAAGACTAAAATTGGTGCGCTTATTTTTTCGGCGCGGAGTTTATTAATTATTTCTCGGCCGTTTAATTTCGGAAGATTATAATCTAAGATAATTAAATCGTAGTCGTTAGTGGCGGCTAAGAAATAACCACGCTCACCGTCTTTAGCAACATCGACGACATAGCCGGCCTGTTTTAGAGCGAGTTTAAGAGGTCTGATAATATTACTATCATCTTCGGTTAATAGTAAGCGCATATTTTTAGTTTATATTTTTATTTTAGCGGAGATTAAAACTCCAGACAAGGCTTTATTCTTGTTTATTATATAAAATGGTTAATAAATAAGATTTAAATTTTTAATAAATAAAAAATAAAGATTCCCTTGTTTTTCGGCTTAATTAGAGTTAAGATATGAATAATATGTTGGGAAAATTTTTCAAAAACAACCATAATAATTCTTATGCTAAGCCTTGGCAAGAGAAGGGTGATAATCCATTTCCTATTCAAAGTGGGCATTTTAGTTTTGGCGGGTTAAAGGATTCTTTTTATCATACTGATTGGGCGGAGGGGGCTTTTTTAGCTGATGCCAGCCATAAAGAAATTCTTAGTTATTCTTTTAATTTTAATCAGTTAAAATATTTTATTTTTTTAGGTCTTACTTTATTATTTATTCTAGTTGGTCGCTCCTTCTGGTTACAAGTTGTTAAAAATGATTATTATAGTTTATTGTCGGAGCATAACCGTTCGCGCGTAGAGATTGTCGAACCTAAGCGGGGAATCATTTATACTCGAGATTTTCAGCCTTTAGTGCGCAATAAGGCTAATTTTGTTTTATATTTTAAACCGATAGATTTACCAAAAGACGAATTACGTCGTGATTATATTTTACGTCAGATTAGTTATGTTCTCGAAGGAAAATCGCAAGAGATTTCTTCTAATGATCTTCAGGGCGCTTCTAGCTCGTTAAAGATAGATTTTGATAATGCCACTTTTTATAAATTGAAAGAGACCCTGTCTTCGGTAAAAATCGGTTCTTTAGAATCATATCAACCACTCTTTGCTGCGGATAATATTGAATACGAAAAAGCCATGTTAATAGCTCTGGAGTTGCCTAATTGGCCGGGAGTTTTTTTGTCTAACAAGATACGACGAGAATATTTATTGCCGCTGAGTACTTCTAGCCCAGTCGTTATGTCAGAAAATAGTTTAGCTCATGTTTTAGGTTATACTGGGAAAATTAGTCCGGTCGAGCTGGCTGAATCAAAGTTTGATTATTCACCTATTGATTATATTGGTAAAATGGGAGTGGAATACTCTTGGGAAAAAGAATTGAAGGGCGTTGCGGGTCAAAAGGCGATTGAAGTGGACGCGCTTGGTCGTCAGAAGAAAACTATCAGCGAAACAGCGGCCGTAGACGGTTCAAATTTACAACTCACGATTGATTCCAAATTACAGCAGAAAGTTGAGGAAGTCACTCAAGCTTATTTAAAAAAAGCTAATTTACATCGGGCGGCCGTCATAATTATTAACCCCAATAATGGAGAAATTCTCTCTCTCTTGAGTTTACCCGCCTATGATAATAATCTATTTGCTAAAGGGATTAGCCAGGAGGAGTATAACCAGTTTTTAACTGATTCCGATCGTCCTTTATTTAATAGGGCGGTGAGTGGCGAATTTCCTTCGGGCTCTATTATTAAGCCAATTTTTGCCGCAGGAGCCTTGGCCGAAGGGATTATTAACGCCAACACCGGTTTTTTTAGTAGTGGCGGTTTACGAATCGGTGAATGGTTTTTTCCCGACTGGAAAGCCGGCGGTCATGGTCAGACTGATGTTAAGAAAGCTTTGGCTTGGTCGGTTAATACTTTTTTCTACTATATTGGCGGTGGTTATGGAGATTTTCGTGGTTTAGGTTTAAGTGGTTTAGTAAAATATGCCCGGCTATTTGGTTTAGGGACTATAACCGGAGTGGATTTGCCGGGGGAAAGAGCGGGTTTCGTGCCAACCGCAGAATGGAAAGAGAAGACGAAAAAAGAACCTTGGTATATTGGTGATACTTACCATTTTGCTATTGGTCAGGGAGACGTTATCGTGACGCCGATACAAGTGGCTAACTATACGGTGGCGATTGCTAATGGCGGTACTTTATATAAACCGCATTTAGTTAAAAGTATTTTAGGAGAAGATAATAAGCTTATTAAGGATATTCCGCCAGTGATTATTAATCAGGATTTAGTCGCTTCGCAAAATTTGGCGATAGTCCGGGAAGGCATGCGAGAAACAGTTACTTTAGGTAGCGCTCGTTCCCTGGATAATTTATCGGTCGCGGTCGCCGGGAAAACAGGAACAGCACAATGGTCGACTAAGAAAGCGCCGCATGCTTGGTTTATTGGTTTTGCGCCCTATGAGCATCCTGAATTAGCGATTACGGTTTTAGTCGAGGAGGGGGTCGAAGGTAGTGCAATCGCCGTGCCTATCGCTCACGATATTTTAAATTGGTATTATTCTGGTCAGCCTTAATTTAAATTTATTTTTTTTTAATTATGATTTTGCCCCTCCCCCTTCATTTATTTATTCATTTTTTTCTGGCCGTCATTATTGGTCTTCTGGTCGGTCGATTTTTTAATAAAATAACGCTAGGTTTAATCGGGGGAATTTTAGGGGGATTTTTTATCGACCTTGATCATCTTTTAGAATATTTTTTGGTATTTGGTCCGACTTTCAATTTAATTTATTTTTTTCAAGGGAGGGAATTTTTGGTGAGTGATCAGATTCATACCTGGTTTCATGCTTGGGAATATGTGCCAATTTTATTTTTAGTCGCCTGGTTATTTCGCTCTTGGAAAAGCGTTTTAACTTTTATTTTAGCTCTCGCTCTAGGTATCTTTGTTCATTTAGTTTCCGATTCTTTTATTAATCATTATCCCTTTCGTAATTATTCTCTGGTTTATCGTTCCCAACTAAACTTTTCTGTGCCGCTTCTTCTAAGTCCAGAACAATATCAGGAGTATATTAAAGATCGTCAGGATTTAGGTTTGTAAGCCAGGTAAATAACGTTTTAGAATCGTTAATTAGCACTCTCTTGACTTGAGTGCTAATTTTTTATATAATGGGTTTAGAGACTAATTAGGCAGATTTTTATTGTGTTCAGTCGATCGGATTAAATTTATCAGTAAAAATATGATTTCGGAACGTAAGAAATATTTATTGGATACGATTATTAAAGAATACGTTAAAACGGCTGCCCCGGTATCTTCGGGTATTTTAGTGGAGAAATATAAATTAGACATTTCCCCAGCAACTGTCCGCCATGAAATGATGGAGCTGGAAACGGAGGGTTTTATCTATCAACCGCATACCTCGGCCGGCCGAGTGCCCACGGAAGTAGCTTATGAACTTTTTTTGGAAGATATTGAAGAGTCAAAAAAGAAAAAATTTTTAAAAGAGACGGAGACTAAATTATTGGAGCAATTATTTAAACGAGAGGAGAATGCCTTTAGGCAAACGGCTCGAGCTATCGCCGAATTATCGGATGCAGCGGTATTTTGGGCCTTTCATAAGAATGATTTATACTACACGGGCCTTTCTAATCTTTTTTCTCAGCCGGAATTCAAACAGCTCAACGCCGTGTGTGATGTTTCTGGAGTGATTGATCGGCTCGAGGAGATTATTGACGATATTTTTGAAGATTTGCCAGTCGGCGGGAAAATAATGATTGGGTCAAAAAATCCTTTTGGTAATTTTCTTAGCGTCGTGTTGGTTAAATATAAACACAATAACCAAAATAGTATATTTGGTATTTTAGGCCCGATGCGTATGGATTATAGCCATAATTTAGCTCTAGTGGAATTTATTAAGAACAAATTTGAATAATATGGGAGAAAAAAAGTTTAATGATCAGGAAAATGATCAGGAAATTAATAAGTTAGAAAGTAATAACCAAGCTGACGACCAAGCAGCGGTTAAGAAAGGGGTTTATCTTTGTCACACAGGTAATGAATATCGAGTCTTATTGACTGCTTTTGACACTAAGGATCATAAAAGTGAATTGGTAATTTATCAAAGTGTGTTAGATGGTAAAATATGGGCGCGCTCGCAGTCGGAATTTTTAGGTTTTAAGGAAATTAACGGAGAGAATAAACCTCGTTTTACATTTTTACGAGCCGAAGAGGAGGAGCCCTGGGAGCATCAATATAAGCGAGCTTTAGCCGATTATCAGAATTTATTAAAACAAACCGCTAAAGATAGAACAGAGTTTATAAAGTATGCTTTAAGTGACTTTCTCTACGATATTTTACCGGTCTATGATCATCTAAAAATGTCTTTAGCTGGTTTAAGCGAAGAGGAGAGTAAGAATGCTTGGGTCGAAGGTGTCAGGCACGTTTTGAAACAATTTAAAGAAGTTTTGAATGTCCGCGGTGTGGAAGAAGTAAAAACTATGGGCGAAAAGTTTGATCATAATACTATGGAGGCGATCGACGGCACGGGAGAAACAGTTAAACAAGAAATCATGCCTGGCTATAAGTTAAACGGTAAAGTGATTAGGCCGGCGAAAGTAATAGTAGAATAAAATTAATCCTGGTTAAGGTAACTTTCTCTTTAATATCTACTTGGCTTGAGGCTAAGTTTTATAGGGAGAAATAATAAAATTATGTCACTTATAAAATGGGCTCCGTTTTTTCCAGAATACGACGATATGGAAAAAATGATGGGCGAAATGTTGCCAGCGGTGCGGGGTAGCCAATTCGGCTTTACTCCCGCTGTCGACATATATGAAGATAAAGATAATATTATTATTGAAACACAACTCGGTGGTATTGATCCGGAGAAAGTGGATATTTCCATTGAAAATAATGTTTTGACTATTAAAGGTGAAAGCGAGAAAAAGAGCGAGGTCGAAGATAAAAATTATTACCGCAAGGAGATTCGGCGTGGTTCCTTTTATCGTTCGATTCCTTTACCGACGAAAGTTGACGGTGACGCGGCTAGTGCAATTAATGAAGACGGTGTTTTGAAGATTACCGTACCGAAAGTCTCCGAAGTTAAACCAAAAACGATTAAAATTCAGAATAAGAAGAAATAACTATTATCAGATTGACCGATTTGCTGATCCAGAAAAAGCGAATCGGAAATTAGTTAATAATTAATAAGAAAATTAATTTAATTATAAAATATTATTAAAAACATATGGCAAAGATTTTAGGCATCGATTTAGGAACTACTAATTCCGCTATGGCCATCATGGAGGGTGGTCTTCCGAAAATCATTGAAAACATCGAAGGTAATCGGACAACCCCGTCAGTCGTGGCGATTTCTAAAAATGGCGAGCGAATTGTTGGCCAAGCGGCTAAGCGTCAGGCGGTTATTAATCCGGAAAATACCGTTTATGCGGTCAAGCGTTTAATCGGCCGTCATTTTTCTGAAGATGAAGTGACTCGCGATTTAAAAACCGCGCCCTATAAAATATTACAAGCTGGGGAAGGTGTAAAAGTAAAAATGGATGCTAAAGATTATACACCGCAGGAAATTTCAGCGATGATACTTTCAAAATTGAAGGCGGATGCCGAAGCGAAATTGGGCGAAAAAATTACCGAAGCGATTATCACTGTACCCGCTTATTTTAACGATTCCCAACGTCAAGCAACTAAAGACGCCGGGTTAATTGCGGGTTTAGACGTTAAAAGAATTATTAACGAACCGACGGCCGCGGCTTTAGCCTATGGCTTTGATAAGAAACAAGGGCAAAAAATTGTCGTCTATGATTTAGGTGGTGGGACTTTTGATGTTTCGGTTTTGGATATTTCTGCCGACACCGTTGAAGTTAAATCAACTAACGGCGATACCCATTTAGGCGGCGAGGATTTCGATCAGCGGATTATTGCTTGGATTTTAGAAGAATTTAAAAAGGATCAAGGGATTGATCTATCGAAAGATACTCTAGCCCTTCAACGTATTAAAGAGTCGGCCGAGAAAGCAAAGATTGAATTATCGACTGCTCAAGAAACAGAAATTAATCAGCCGTTTATTACGACCGATGCCAACGGCCCGAAACATTTAGTCATGAAAATATCGCGCGCTAAATTAGAGGCTTTGGTTATGGATCTTGTCGAAAAAACGGTTGAGCCTTGTAAGAAAGCGCTGGCTGATTCGGGTTTTCAGTTAAGTGAGATTAATGAGGTGTTAATGGTCGGCGGGATGACGCGTATGCCTTTAGTCCTTCAGAAAGTTAAAGAATTTTTTGGTAAGGAGCCTAATTTAAGCGTTAATCCCGACGAAGTAGTCGCGCTCGGCGCGGCCGTACAAGCCGGGGTTCTGCAAGGGGACGTTAAAGATGTTTTATTATTAGATGTGACGCCGCTTACGTTAGGCATTGAAACTCTAGGCAGTGTGGCGACTCCGCTTATTGAGAGAAATACTACTATTCCAACGTCTAAGTCACAGATATTTTCTACCGCGGCTGATGGCCAAACAGCGGTAGAAATTCACATTGTTCAAGGAGAACGGCCGATGGCGCATGATAATAAAACTTTAGGGCATTTTACTCTAGATGGTATTCCGTCAGCGCCCCGCGGTATTCCACAGATTGAAGTTAAATTTGATTTAGATGCTAATGGCATTTTGAATGTTTCAGCGACCGATAAGGCGACCAATAAACAGCAAAAAATTGCGATTACCGCTTCTTCTGGTTTGTCTAAAGAAGAAATTGAAAAGATGAAAAAAGAGGCCGAATTACACGCGGAAGAGGATAAAAAGAAAAAAGAAGAGGCGGAAACTAAGAACCAAGCGGACGCAGTCAACTTCACTATGGAAAAGATGATTAAAGAATCGGGAGATAAGATGAAGCCGGAAGACAAAAAAGAATTAGAAGATAAAAACGTTGAACTTAAAAAAGCTAAAGAATCCGGTAATCTTGAGGAGATAAAGAAGAAAATGGAAGAGATAAATACGATCGCGCAAAGAATCGGCGCGGCGATGTATCAACAGCCGGGAGCCGGTGTCGCTGGATCAGAGCAGGCGGGCGCTGAAGCCGGACAGGCGGGCGCGGCTGACGCTGAGAAAAAAAATGATAATGTCGTTGAGGGAGAAGTAGAAGAGAAAAAATAATTTAGTTATTTTAGAAGCGCCGATGGAAACACAAAACCAGACTTTAATTTTTCCGCCCCAATTTTTTTGGGGTTGTGCGACGTCCGCCCATCAAATTGAGGGCGGCTTAATTAATGATTGGTCGGAGTGGGAAAAATCACCAACTCGTTTAGCCGAATTAGCGAAGAAACAATTAGATCCGCAAGATTTTATTTCCGGCGCAGCCGCTGACTCTTATGTTAATAATAATGCGGATATTTATTGCCTTAAAGAATTAGGGGTTAATGCTTATCGTTTTTCTGTGGATTGGTCGCGGATTGAGCCAGAGGAAGGAAAGTTTAATGAAGAAGCTCTAGCGCATTATTTGGAATTTATTAAAAAGTTACGGGCGAATAAGATTGAACCACTGGTAACGCTTTGGCATTGGCCGCTCCCGCTTTGGCTAAAAGATAGGGGTGGTTGGGAAAATAAATATACAATTAAAGCTTTTGGTGGTTTTGTGAAACAAGTAACAACTTATCTTAATTCGGAAGTAAATTTTTGGATTACTTTGAATGAGCCGCTAGTTTATACTTCGCAAAGTTATTTGGCTGGCGAATGGCCACCGCAGAAGAAAAATCCTCTGGCCGCTTGGCGAGTGATTAATAATTTAGCGGCGGCCCATCAGTTAGCTTATGGTATTATTAAAAACATCGATAATGATAATCAGGTTGGCATTGCTAAACATAATATTTATTTTGCGGCCGCTAATAATTCTCTGATTAATCGAGTTTTAAAATATGGGGCGGATTGGTGGTGGAATTTTCGTTTTTTAGATAAGCTTAAAGGTTACCAAGATTTTATCGGTTTGAATTATTATTTTCATAACTTAATAAATTATGGATTCGGTCGTTCTTATCATTATGATAAGCACTCGGATTTACAGTGGGGTTTATATCCGGAAGGAATTTATTATTTATTAAAAGATTTAAAAAAATATAATTTACCGATTTATATTACTGAAAATGGACTAGCCGATAAAGGCGATCAACACCGTTCTTGGTATATTCAGGAAATTCTGCGATCCACTTTGCGAGCTATTAATGAAGGCGTTATGGTTAAGGGCTATTTCCATTGGTCGCTCATTGATAATTTTGAGTGGTCACATGGTTTTGCTCCCCGGTTCGGCTTGTATGAAGTTAATTATCAGACTTTTGAAAGAGTCGCTCGGCCATCGGCACAGTTTTATGCCGATATTTGCCGGAATAATCGAATTTAAAAATAAAATTATTAGAACCTTAAACTAAAAGGATAATTATGCCTAAAGATTATTACGATATATTAGGGGTTAACAAAAAAGCTAACGCCGATGAAATAAAAACCGCTTTTCGCAAAAAAGCGCATGAGCATCATCCGGATAAAGGTGGTAATACGGAAAAGTTTAAAGAACTTAACGAAGCTTATCAGGTTTTAGGCAATGCCGAAAAACGCCAACGTTATGATCAATTCGGTTCGGCCGCTTTTAACCAAGGTGGTTTTGGCGGGGCGAATGGTTTTGGCCAGCAAGGCTTTTCTGGTTTTCAAAATGGCGAGGGCATAAATTTTGATTTTGGTGATTTAGGTGATATGTTCGGCGGCTTTAGCGATATTTTCGGTTTTGGCGGTGGTTCGGGCCGTTCGACTAAACGGCCAACGCGCGGTCGCGATTTAGAAATGAATATATCTCTGGAATTTATGGAGGCGGCCTTTGGCGCCGAAAAAGAAATTAGTTTCCCAAAAAATACTATTTGTGGTCATTGCCAAGGAAATGGGGCAGAACCGGGAGCAAAAATTGAAACTTGTAAGACTTGCGGTGGCGCCGGACGAGTATCTCGAGTCCAACGAACTATTTTAGGCAATATTCAAACTCAGACTACCTGTACCCATTGTGACGGCGAAGGGAAAATTTATAGCCAAATTTGTACTCATTGTGACGGAAAAGGAATTAGCCGTGAGCAAGTTAAGCTAACGGTTAAAATCCCGGCTGGGATTAATGACGGCGAATCCATTCGTTTAAGCGGTCAAGGAGAGGCCGGAGCGAAAGGATCAGCGGCCGGAGATTTATATTTGCGCGTTAAAATTAAGCCACATAGTAAATTTATTCGTGAGGTTTATGATATTCGTAGCGAGGAGACAATTAGTGTTAAGCAGGCGATTTTAGGCGATAAGATAGAAATTAAGACTATCCACGGGTCTTTAAAGTTAAAGATTCCTGAGGGGACTCAATCGGGCACTATTTTTAAATTAAGAGAAAAGGGCGTACCGAAACTTCACAATCGAGGGACTGGTGATCAGTATGTGAAAGTTATTGTGAAGATACCGGTGGGACTTAATCATAAACAACAGCAGCTTTTAGAGGCTTTAGATATATAATACAATAGATTGACTTTTGTGGCTTAAATGCTATAATAAATATAAGATATTTTGCTAATTTAATTACTTAATTTCGTAAATTTTATGTGTATTTTTTGCAAATGGTTTAAGAAATTATGCGGTCCTAATTGCGAGTGTAAATGTCATATGGGAAAAGTAGGAGAAACTGATCAAGCAGCGACGCCGGCTGCTCCCGCCGCTCCTAGCGACCAGCCAAATCAAACATCGAGTAACGACCAAGTTAAATAATATTTTATAAAAGAGGATAAAAGACGCGCGGTTCGCGTCTTTTAGATAGGATATTTATTGAAATTAGTTTTTATGTTTATTGATACTCATGCTCATGTTAATTTTGCCGCTTTTAAAGATGATGCCGATGAGGTTATTCGTCGGTCTTTAGATAATGATACTTGGATGATTTTAGTTGGCTCAGAACTGCGGACTTCTAATCGCGCGCTTGACTACGCCAATAAATATGAGCGGGGCGTTTATGCGGCCGTAGGTTTACATCCAGTCCATTTAGAAAATGGTCTCGTAGATACTAGCGAGGATAGTAATCCCTCAGGATTTATTGCCCGCGAGGAGGAATTTGATTATGATAGTTATGAAAAAATTGCGAAATTCGAGAAAGTAGTGGCTATCGGGGAAATTGGCCTAGACTATTATCATCTTGATCCTACGAAAGATTTACCCGCTCTTAAGAAAAAACAGCAAGAAGTTTTTGCCGAGCAGCTTCTTTTAGCTCGGAGTCTGGATTTACCGGCGATTATTCACTGTCGTCAAGCTCATGATGACTTACTGCTAATTTTACAAGAGTTTAAGAAGGAATACGGTCAGCTTATTCCGAGCGATCGTCCTTGGGGAGTTATCCATTGTTTTTCTGGTGATGAAGATTTAGCTTGGAAATATTTTAAATTAGGTTTGCTTATTTCTTTCACGGGTTTAATTACCTTTAGTAAACAATGGGATGACGTTATTAGAAAAATACCCTTAGATCGTTTAATGATTGAAACTGATACGCCGTACATGACTCCCGAACCTTACCGCGGTCAGCGCAATGAACCAATTCTTGTTCAATATGTAGCTAATCGAATTGCGGATATAAGAGGGATAAAGATTGAAAAGGTAGCGGAGATTACCACCGGAACGGCGCGATCATTTTTTCGAATCTAAGCTTAAAAGTTAAGCTCGACTGAGAAAAATAAGAGGGTTGACACTTAAGGTTTTTTGCGCTATAAAAAAACTGTTAAAGATATGAAAAATGATTCTTGGAATCTGGCTCTCAGAGTTATGGCCAACATTTCGGCCTGGATTGCTTTCCCGGTAATCATTGGTTTATTTATTGGTCAGTGGCTCGATCGTCAATTTGATACCGAACCGTGGTTATTCTTAATCACCATCGCTGGCTGTTTTCTTATTTCGATGTTTGGTTTAGCGCTTAGTGCGGTTAAAGAATTTAAGCGAGTCGAGCGGGCCTATTTAACAGAAAAGAATAAAAATAAAAAAGTATAATTATTATTAGCATGGCCGAAGAATTAATTCATGAAAATACTTTGTATGCTGAACCGATTGCTCATATCGGTAATTTTCCGCTTACTAACGCTCTTTTGACTTCTAGCTTAGCTTTAATAATTATTTTAATTATTGCCATTTTAGTTAAACGAAGTATTAAAACCGTGCCCTCCGGCTTGCAAAATACTTTGGAAATGATTATTGAGGGTTTCTTGGGAATCTTTGATGATGTGACCGGGAGTCGCCGAAGATCTTTAAAATTTGCACCAATTGTTTTAGCTTTTTTCTTTTTTATTCTGGTTAATAATTGGATGGGGATTTTGCCCGGCGTCGGTTCAATCGGTCAGATTGTTCAATCGGGCGAGGAAAGATTATTTATTCCTTATTTACGGGGCGCAACCGCCGACATTAATACTACTCTTGCTTTAGCGACTTTAGGGGTAGTCATTAGCCATATTTTTGGGGTTTTAGCCGTTGGTTGGTGGTCATATCTAAATAAGTTTATTAATATCAAGGCTTTTCTAGATATTCCTAAAAAGATTAAAAAGGATCCGATGATTATTTTAACTAATCCGATTAAAGCTTTTGTCGGTTTAATTGAAATAGTTGGTGAATTAGCTAAAATAGCCAGTCTATCTTTTCGTCTCTTCGGCAATATTTTCGCCGGGGAAGTTTTACTCGCTTCGATTTCTGCGATTCTCGCATACGGAGCACCAATCCCTTTTCTTTTTTTAGAAGTTTTAGTCGGTTTAATTCAAGCTTTAATTTTCGCGATGTTAATTTTAACATATTTAACCATTAATACGTCAACTGAAGAACATTAATCAAATTTAAATAAAGGCTATTAGCGGGCTTTCGCCCGTTAAGGTCATAAAATTATGGACAATGTTATGTTTGCTAAAGCCCTGGCGATTGCTTTGGGCTCGATGGGTCCGGCGATTGGTATCGGCTGGATTGGTTCAAAAGCGATGGAATCGATTGGACGTAATCCCGAAGCGGCTGGTAAAATTTTAGTACCGATGCTTCTCGTCTCGGCTTTTGCCGAAGCGATTGCGATTTACGCTCTGGTTATTGCTTTCAGTATCAAATAGTAATTTGGCGGATTTCCTCTGGCTGAGCCGGGGGAAAACGCGAAAGTATTATTAAGTTTAAGATTTAACACTTTCAATTTTATAATTTAGTCTATTCGTATGGAATCATTAATTTCTACTTTTCATATCGATTTCGGTTTACTAGTCGCCCAGTTGGTTAACTTTGCGATTGTTTTTGCGGTTTTATATTTTTTAGCTTTTAAGCCGCTCGTTAAAGTGATGAGCGAGCGTTCGGAAAAAATAGCTAAAAGTTTGCAAGACGCTGACGAAATAGAAAAACGTTTAACGCTCAGCTTAAAGGAGAAAGAAGAAATTATTATCGCCGCCAGAAAACAGGCGAATGATATTATCGAAGAGGCCGGCCGGCGAGGCGAAGAAAATCGTGCGGAATTAGTAGCGAAAGCCCGGGAAGAAGTGGGTCAGGTTATCAATAATGAAAAAGCTAAATTAATTAGAGATAAGGCGGAAACCTTGAAAGAAATTAAGAAAGAGGTGGCGGACCTAGTAGTTTTGACCGTCGAAAAATTATTGAATGAAAAAATGACTAGCGCTTTAGATTCGGAATTAATCAAGAAATTGGTAAAATAAATATGAAAATTTCGGCGCGACAATATGCAGAGAGCTTATACCAAGCGGCGCAGGGGCACAGCAAAACCGAGTTGTCCGGTATTTTAAAAAAATTTGCTTTTATTATTGGCCATAATCGTGATCAGGCTAAATTAGGAGAAATCATCAGAATTTTTCAAACGATTTGGTCAAAGGAAGAAGGAGAAATTTTTGCCCTCCTTCAATCCGCTCGTCCGCTCGAGCGCTCCAGCAGTCAATATTTAGTCGAATATCTTAAGGAGAAAACCGCGGCTAAGAAAATTAGTCTTTTAGAAAAAATAGATCAGAGCCTGATTGGCGGTTTTATTTTAAAATATAATAATCGAATTATTGATGGTAGCGTCGCCAGTAGCCTAGAAGCTTTAAAAAATAAAATTAGTAATTAGTTTTTAGTATAATCATATGTCAACTACGAAAGATTTTATCGTCGAACAATTAAAAAAAGAAATTGCCGATTTTAAAACGGAGACGAGCGAAAAGTCGATCGGCCAAGTTTTAAAAGTTTCCGATGGCATCGCTCTTATATCTGGTTTAGACGAAGCGATGATGAGCGAAATTTTAATGTTTAAGACGGACCGCGGCGAGGTAGCGGGAGTCGCTTTGAATTTAGAAGAGAATCAGGTCGGGGCGATTATTTTAGGAGATTATACCGCGATTAAAGAGGGCGATGAAGTTTTAGCGACGAAGAGAATTTTAGAAGTTCCCGTCGGCGAAGAGCTGATCGGTCGAGTAGTCAATCCTTTGGGCGAACCCTTAGACGGTAAGGGAAAAATCGCTAGTTCTAAATTCTATCCTGTTGAAAAGATTGCGCCGGGCGTTATTACTAGGGCGTCTGTCAAAGAACCGGTTCAAACAGGCATTAAGGCAATTGATGCCATGATTCCGATTGGCCGCGGTCAGAGGGAACTTATTATTGGCGATCGCCAACTCGGTAAGACGGCGATTGCTATCGATACGATTATTAATCAGAAAGGCCAAAACATGAAATGTATTTATGTCGCTATTGGTCAGAAGGAGTCTAAAGTGGCGAATATTGTCGCTAAACTTACCGAAGCCGGGGCGATGGAATATACGACAATTGTTTTAGCGGGCGCTTCGACTTCCGCTTCTTTATTATATATTGCGCCTTATGCTGGTTGTGCCATGGCCGAATATTTTTTAGACAAAGGCGAAGATGTTTTAATTATTTATGATGATTTATCGAAACACGCCGTTTCTTATCGGGAGATTTCGTTACTACTAAGAAGGCCGCCCGGCCGCGAGGCTTATCCCGGCGATGTCTTTTATCTGCATTCTCGTTTACTAGAGAGAGCCTGTAAGTTAAATAAAGATTACGGTGGCGGTTCAATTACCGCTTTACCGATTATTGAAACTCAGGCTGGCGATCTTTCCGCCTATATTCCGACTAATGTTATTTCTATTACTGACGGTCAGATTTTCTTGGAACCGGATTTATTTTATAAAGGTAATCGTCCGGCCGTTAACGCGGGTTTATCAGTTTCTCGGGTTGGTTCGGCGGCACAAATTAAAGCGATGAAAAAAGTGGCCGGGCAGATGCGTCTCGAAGCGGCGCAGTATCGGGAGTTAGCCTCTTTTGCTCAATTCGGTTCGGATTTAGACGAAGATACTAAGAAAAAATTAGAAAGAGGTAAACGGTTATATGAAATTTTTAAACAAGATCAGTATCAGCCTTTATCCGCTGCAAAACAAGTTTTAATTTATTATGCTTTAATTAATGGTTTAATGGATGATGTTCCGGTCGAGCAAGTTCATAATTTTGAAGTCGGACTTTATAAACAAGCTGATGCCAGTCAGGAGGCCATTAAATTAATTGCCGAGAAAAAAGAATTAAGCGCCGAGATCGAAGCTAAAGTTAAACAGCTCATTGCCGATTACAAGATTAGTTTGGACTACTTATTAAAGTAAAATTGTGAGAATGATATGGCTAAGACCAAAGAGATTTCCCGTCGCATAAAATCCGTTACTAGCACGAAGAAAATTACTAAAGCCATGGAAATGGTGGCGGCGGCTAAAATGAGAAAAGCGATCGAAGCGGTCTTAAAGACTAGGACTTACGCTAATTTAAGCTGGGAAACGGTTTTGCATTTAGCGGCGTTAGCACAACAAAATCAAGAAGCCAATCATCCCCTATTAAGTCCTCGAGCCGTCGTAAAAAGAGTCGCGATTATTTTATTAACTTCTAATCGGGGAATGTGCGGGGCTTACAATTCCGCGATTATTAGTAAAGCCGAACATTCTTTAAAAAGTCACGGTTCGGCGGTGAAAACTGATTTTATCTTGGTTGGCAGAAAAGGATCAGTAGTTAATAATCATGGATATAATGTTGAAGCTGAATTTGAAAAAAGCGATATTTTAATGACCGCTCAAGAGATTTATCCGTTAGTTAAAATGGCTTTAGATGATTTTTTGTCCGGTAAATATGATAAAATTTTTGTCGCCTATACCGACTTTATTAATCCGGCTAAACAGATATCCCGTGTTAAACAACTTTTACCCGTCGAATTAACCGCCGAAGATGATTATTTAGGTTTAGCTAGTCAGGAATCGCGGATTGCGGTTGATAAGGAATTTTTAGAAAAAAAGGAACAAAAACATTTTAGCCAAGACCGTTTAATTTATGAATGTAAATTCGAACCGAGTCCGCGGGCAGTTTTAGACGCCATGGTTCCGCGGTTACTAGAAACTCAGTTATATCAGGCTTTTCTAGAAGCGAATGCCTCAGAACATAGTGCGCGCATGACCGCCATGCATCAAGCCACGGAAGCGGCGACGGATATGGTAGCAGAACTAACTTTATTTTATAATAAAGCCCGTCAAGCCGGTATTACCGCCGAGATAGCCGAAATATCGGCCGGGGCTAATGCTTTAGCCGATTAGTTTATTTATTATCTTAAATTTCCATTGTCAATTTAAATTAAATAATATGTCAGAAAACAAGCAAAACTGGGGAACAATTAAACAGGTTATCGGCGTCGTGGTTGATGTCTATTTTGAACATAAGCTGCCGGAAATCTATAATGCTTTAGAGCTTCAATTAGGCGGCCATAAGCTAGTTTTAGAGGTTGAACAGCATACGGGATCAAATGTTGTTCGCACGGTAGCGATGGGTTCGACTGATGGTTTAAAACGCGGTGATAAAGCGCTCGATACCGGAGTAGCAATTAGTGTACCGGTTGGCGCGGAAACTTTAGGACGTATTTTTAATGTTCTAGGCGATGTGGTTGATGGCGGCGCTCCCGTTAAAACTGAGAAGAAATATCCCATTCATCGTTTGGCGCCAAAATTTGTTGATCAGTCTAATAGTACGGAGATTTTAGAGACCGGCATTAAAGTTATTGATTTAATTTGTCCGATTGTTAAAGGTGGTAAAGTCGGGATGTTCGGTGGCGCCGGAGTTGGTAAAACGGTAGTTATTCAAGAATTAATTCATAATATTGCTTCGGAGCATGGTGGTTACTCGGTTTTTGCTGGCGTGGGCGAAAGAACGCGTGAAGGCAATGATTTATATCATGAATTTAAAGAGAGCGGCGTTATTGATAAGGTATCAATGGTTTTCGGCCAAATGAACGAGCCGCCTGGTTCGCGCGCGCGCGTTGCCTTATCAGGGCTAGCCATTGCCGAATATTTTCGGGATGAGAAAAATCAGGATGTTTTATTTTTCGTTGATAATATTTTTCGTTTTACTCAAGCCGGTTCTGAGGTTTCGGCTTTACTCGGTCGGATGCCTTCAGCCGTCGGATATCAACCGACTCTGGCTTCAGAAATGGGTGAACTTCAAGAGAGAATTACTTCGACTAAGAACGGTTCGATTACTTCTATTCAAGCGGTTTATGTCCCCGCCGATGATTTAACTGATCCGGCGCCGGCGACGACTTTCGGCCATTTAGATTCGACGGTCGTATTATCGCGTTCTTTATCGGAACTCGGTATTTATCCAGCGGTCGATCCGCTCGATTCTTCGTCAATTATTTTAGATCCTAAAGTGGTTGGCCAAGAACATTACGAAGTCGCGCGCAGTGTTCAGAAAATATTACAGCGTTACAAAGATTTACAGGATATTATTGCGATTTTAGGAATGGAAGAATTATCAATGGAAGATAAGATTATTGTGACGCGGGCGCGGAAGATTCAAAAATTTCTTTCGCAACCTTTCTTCGTGGCGGAAACTTTTACTGGTCGACCAGGTAAATATGTTAAATTAGCGGATACGGTGAGAGGATTTAAAGAAATTTTGGACGGAAAACACGACGATAAATCGGAGGATAATTTTTATATGTGTGGGGGGATTGAAGAAATAATTAAATAATCGTCACGGGATTAGGAATAGGAATAATAATTATGTCAGTAAAAACTATAAAATTTGAAATTGTCACTCCCGAGCGGGTCGTTTTTCGTGAAGAAATTTTGCAATTAAGCGTTCCGACAACGACGGGTGAAATTACTGTTTTACCGGATCATATTCCTCTAGTTTCAATTTTGCAATCAGGCGTTATAGAGTTAAAAAAAATAGACGGTAGTCAAGAAGTCATGGCGGTATCCGCTGGCTTCATTGAGGTTATGAAGGATAAGGTAGTTATTTTGGCGGATACGGCCGAAAGAGCGGAGGAATTAGATGAAGAGAGGATTAGAATGGCTCACGCGCGCGCTGAAGAGTTAAAGAAGACTGCTAAAAATGCTGACGACGTTCAGTTTACTGAGGTAGCGGCTAAATTAGAAAAAGAATTAGCGAGAATGCACGCTTTAGACCGGTGGCGGAGATTTAAGAGTGGTGGTCTTGACAAAAAGTAAAAATGATTATATAATAATTTGATTTTTTATGAATAGTACTTTACAAAAACCAAAAAAAGGACAGAACATTATGAATGGCAAAACTATTGCAGAAAAAACTGAATGGCTCTTAAATTTAAACAAAGAACATTCGGCAGAATTTATGAGCGCGCGTCTGTCGCGTCAATTATATCGAGTTGATCATCCAACTGAAATCTGTGCATTTAAATGCATGGATGGAAGAATCCATATTCCCTTAGTTACACACACACCGCTCGGGATTATCCGCCCCTATCGTAATATTGGTGGATATTTTGATCTGGGTTGGCCGTTATTAGGGGAAGATTTAAAAGATTGGGTAGATTACGGAATATCAAAAGGGCGCAAGTCTTTAATTCTAGTAACCTATCATTTTTCTAAGGGGGACGATCATCGGGGATGCGCCGGCTTTGAATATAACCAAAATGCGGCTTTTGAGTTTACGGTTAAATTTCATAAGCAAGTTAATAGATTTTTTGGCTATAACAACCAAGTGGTCTTTCCGATAGTTGTCGGTCTAGAGACTGATACCGATTCTCTGATTTTTCATCCCCAGGATCCGTCGCAGTCAGACGGGATATTCTTATGTACTGATAAAACATCGGATAAACCAGATTATCTCTTGGAAGTTATTAGCCATTTATATCCTGATATGGATCCTCGAGTTCGGGCAGATTTATTGCCACTCATGCGTGGTAATATTTCTCATATTAAAGAAACTAAGGAATTAGGTCGGGATTTAACTGACATGCAACATTGTGAATGGATTCTTGGCGTCGGTCGAGGTTTTGACTGGTTGCACGAGCCGAATACAGCTCTCTTAGTTGGCCCCTTTGATCCGGATCTGTCCAAGTCAATCATTAAGGCGATTGGCATTATAGAAAAAAATATGGAGTCAGGACGAATTAATGATGACGGATTTCTAATTTTATCTTCCGCCCCCTTTAAACAGAAGGGTGTTGATGAAAATAGAGCGAAGGAAAAAACTAATTTCTTTCAATCCTACGTGAGGGATATAATCGCGAATAATTATCCTAATTTAGTTGGTAAAGCTAAATTCATGGCGGTGACCGTCGACGATCACACGCGTCGGATTGAGCAGATACAAGAATTGAAGTAAAAATTAATTAACGAAATATAAAAGAGACTGTTTAGAGGGCAGTCTTTTTCTTTTACAGATAGCTAGTAGTTTTAATAATTAAATTTGATTAAAACCAGAGCCAAATTAGGACAACTAGTCCTAAGGCTATTCGATACCAGCCAAAAACCGAGAAATTATTTTTTTGGATGAATTTTATGAAAAATTTAATGCCGATTATGGCGGTAACGAAAGAAATTATAAAACCGATTGTCCAGACGAGGATGTCATGGTTACTTAAACTGATTAAGGCTTCATGGCTTTTAATAAGGTCTAGGCCAGTCGCGGCCGCCATTGTCGGAATCGCTAAGAGGAAAGAGAACTCGACGATTTCTTTTTTTTTAACGCCTAGGCTCAGCCCTCCGACTATTGTTGCGGCGGCGCGGGAGACGCCGGGGATAATTGCCAGTGATTGAAAAACGCCAATCAGCGCCGCTTGTTTATAAGAGATTGTTTTAATTTGGTCGTCGGCATTAGCCCCAATATTCGTAGCTTCTTTTCCGGTTATTTTTTTAGAGTGGTATTTTTCAAAACAAATCAAAATAATACCGCCGATAATTAGGGCGGCGGCAATTAGATGATTATTGCCCAATAAATAATTTTTGACAACTTTATAAAAGATTAAACCAATAATAGCAGTCGGAACAAAGGCCGCCGCTAATTTTCCGATTAAGTTCCAGGAACTCCAGATTTTTTTCCAATATAAAATAACTACGGCGAGGATGGCGCCGAGCTGAATGGATATTTCAAAAGTTTTAAGGAAGTCAGAGGAAGGAATTTTAAGCCATTCGCCAGCGATGATTAGATGAGCGGTGGAAGAAATTGGCAGGAATTCTGTTAAGCCTTCGATAATTCCTAAAATGATGGAATTTAAAATAGTCATAAGTATTAGCGGTTATCGCCGGAACCGTAAAGAGCCCCTCTTTCCAGTCGGGATTTTAATTTTTTTAGATTAGCGACCGCGACATCCTCAAAACTAAAACCTAAACTTTCACTGAGTTGGGCTAAATACCAGAGGATGTCGCCCATTTCTTTTTTAATTTCTTCTTTATCTTCGACATTAGCTTTTTTGCCTTTTTCTCGCCATATTTTTTTAATCTTTTCGGCTAATTCTCCGGCCTCGCCGTTAATGGCGAGAGTTAAATAAATAAAATAGTCATCGCCGTACTGATCTTTATTATGGACGGTCATGTCGGAGCGATCTTGGTACTCGTTGAATGTCATAATTATGTTTATTTTATTGTTTAATTAAAATAATTTTTAAGAATTGATATTTGTCTCTAAAGTTTTTGGAGCCCGCTCTTAACGTCAAAAATATATACTGGCGTTTGCGATTTTAATTTATCTATCACTTCTAATAATTTTTTATCTTGACGGGGGTTAAAGCTATGAATAACGCGTCGCTCCGGAAAGAACCATTTATCAGTTCTAGTCGTTATGATAATCGCCTCGGCTTCGGTTTGGTTAATTACTTGGGCCGCCTGGATTTTATAAGTGGCTACTTTTTGTCTGACGCTTAAAATATTATTAGGATCCTTAAATAAAGTTAAATTTATTGACCATAAGGCCAAGAAACAAAAAACGAGCCAGGGTAGGCAGCTTAAAGATATTTGGTATTTAAGGCGGCCGAGTTTATTGAGTAAAGCGCCGGCTAGAGGGAGAATTAAGACCGATAAAATCAGCCAATAGCGGCTATAAGAGGCGCCTAAATTATTTAGGCTTAAATTTAATTGATCGTCAAAACGCCAAGAACCGTAGTAAAAAATTAAATAAATGAAGATAACGGCGCTGATGAGTAAATATTTGTTAAATAAAGAGCGTTTTTCTTTTAAGAAAAAATAAGCGATGATGGCGAGACTGAGGAAAGGCCAGCTCAGAGTCAAAAAATATCGTCCGAAATTTTGGAAGGCGGCGCCGGGACTAAAACCGAAGGGAATTATCAATTGTTTAATTAAAGATTTAAGCTGTAAACCAGGCTCAGTCAGACTCGCTAGCTGATTGTAGCCGACGTTTAAAACTTGACCATAAATTATTTTTTGTTCGTATAGGGAGGGAAGAAGGGCAATTACACCGCCGAGAATAAGAAGCAGCCAGCCTTTATTTGGTTTAATATTTTTTTGATTTATAAGTAGCGCTACATATATAATTGTTACCCAGATTATTTCTGAAGGGCGAATAGATAGCGCTAAACCGCTGATAAGTCCCGCACTAAACCAGGTAATAAGCTTTTCTTTTTTAATTGATAGTAGCGCCCAGACACTCCAGAGAAATATTGAGACGAAGGGAACGTTAGGCAGGAGTGATTCGTAAGTATAATAATCCCAGGCGGGGTTTATTAAGAGCAGGAGCGCCGACCATAAAGCCACTTTCTCGGAATTAAATAATTTTCGAATGATTAGATAGAGCGCCCAAGCCGCGGAGACCGCTAAGACGGGAGTAAAATAAATAATTGCTTTCACTGAGAATAGTTTAGCGAGCCCGCCGAAAATTAAGATTAGTCCGAGAAAGCTTCCCGGCACTAGTTCGCCACGTGAGTTGACGTTAAAACTTCGAGGATGGATTAGATTATCAGCCTCAAGATTTAAGGGCTCTGATAAGGATAGCTTATTATGAGTCGCAAATTCTTTGACCCAAAAATAATTAGCCGTTGAATCTGGCCAGTCAAAACGTGGCTCAAGATTAGTAGGAGTTTTTAGGGGGGTTATTAGAATAAAGAAAAAAAACAAGAAGAGGAGAGAGGCAATTCCTAAGATACTAGTTGATTTGTTTTTTTGAAAAAAATTAGTCATTCAGGAACAATAAAATTTTGATATTAGAATTTATTTATCCTAATTTTAGCATAATAAATCTACATTAACTTTAGCACCATAATAATAATAAATCAATTTGTCGAGTGCTTGACAGAGCTCTAAAAAAGGAATAAAATATTAAGTGATTAGCAGTCTATATATAAGAGTGCTAATAAAAAATATTTAATATTAAATAAAAATATGAAGTTAAAACCACTTTCTAACAATGTTATTGTTAAAGCTCTTTTAAGCGAAGAGATAACTAAGTCCGGTATTGTTTTGCCTGATACTATTGATAAAGAGAAACCAGAAAAAGGCGAAATCGTCGCTTGTGGCGTCGGAAAACTTTTAGATAACGGCCAAGTTGCTCCGATGAGCGTTAAAGTCGGCGATCAAGTTATGTTTAAAAAATACTCCCCGGACGAAATAAAAATTGATGGTCAGGAATATTTAGTTTTAAGTGAAAATGATATCATCGCTATTATTGAATAGTCAGAAATAAATTAGTAGTTGTTTATTTAAATAAGAAAGCTGGTCGAGGTAATATTTCGGAGCGCCTGTCGTTTCGTTAAGAAAAATTAGCGTTAGCGAATTTTTCCCCAGAAACGACCGAAGCGGAGAAATATTACTAGCGAACAGCGAAAAAATATGTCTAAACAAATTATTTTTGAGGAGAAGGCGCGGTTAGCCTTAAAAAGAGGGGTCGACCAATTAGCTAACGCTGTTAAAGTTACTTTAGGCCCGAAAGGCCGCAACGTGGTTATTTCTAAAAGTTATGGTTCGCCGATTATTACTAAAGACGGCGTTACGGTTGCTAAGGAAATTGAATTAGAAGATAAATTTGAAAATGTGGGAGCGGAGATTATTAAAGAGGTCGCCTCTAAGACTAACGACGCCGCTGGTGATGGGACAACTACCGCGACAGTTTTAGCGCAAGCAATTATTAGTGTTGGCTTAAAGCTGGTCGCCGCTGGAGTTAACCCGATTGAAATTAGAAAAGGTATTGAAAAGAGGGTGGCCGAGATTGTCGCCGAACTAAAGCAGATGTCTAAATCGATTTCGACTAAAGAAGAGATTGCTCAAGTTGCCTCTATTTCCGCTAATGATCAGGAGATAGGTAATATTATCGCTGAGGCCATGGAAAGCGTCGGTAAGGAAGGGGTTATTACAGTAGAAGAGGGACAATCCTTTGGTATTGAGAAAGAAGTTGTGGAGGGGATGCAGTTTGATAAAGGTTATATTTCTCCTTACATGATTACTAACCAAGACACGATGAAGGCTGAAATGGTCGAACCCTATATTTTAATCACTGATAAGAAAATTTCGTCTATTCAAGAAATTTTACCGCTTTTAGAAAAAGTCGTGCAGTCCGGGAAAAAAGATTTAGTGATTATTGCCGACGATATTGACGGCGAGGCGCTCGCTACTTTTGTCGTTAATAAATTACGCGGGACTTTTAATGTTTTAGGGATTAAAGCGCCGGGTTTTGGCGATCGACGCAAAGCGATGTTGGAAGATATTGCAGTTTTAACTAGCGGTCGGGTAATTTCTGAAGAAGTCGGCTTGAAATTAGATAAGGTAGAAATCGTTGATTTAGGCCAAGCCAGAAAAGTAGTTGCTTCTAAAGATAATACGACGATAGTGGACGGTAAGGGCGACGAGAAGAAAATTAAAGCCAGAATTGAGACTATTAAAAAAGAAAAAGAATTATCGGATTCCGATTTCGACAAGGAAAAATTACAAGAGCGTTTGGCTAAGTTAGGCGGCGGCGTAGCGGTTATTAAAGTTGGCGCCGCGACGGAAACAGAGATGAAAGAAAAAAAATATCGGATTGAAGATGCTTTAAACGCGACTAAAGCGGCGATTGAAGAAGGAGTGGTCCCCGGCGGCGGCCTAGCTTTAGCGGTCGCTTGCTATGGTTCGGATTTTTCGAAATTCGAGAGTGAATTAAAAGACAATAATAATATTTCGGTCGGTGAAAAAATTATTAATTCGGCTATTTTAGAACCGATTAAAATTATCGCGGCTAATGCCGGCGTTGACGGTTCCCTGATTTTACAGAGAATTATTGAGGAGAATAAGGGGAGTAAAATAGTCAAAGGTTATAATGCCGCCACGGGGGAGTTTGTCGATATGATCAAGGCGGGGATTGTCGACCCGACTAAAGTAGTTCGTTCCGCCTTAGAGAACGCGGCCTCTTCAGCGATGATGTTTTTAACGACTGAAGTGGTAATTACGGATAAACCAGATAAGAAAGCTTGTTCTTGTGACCATGGTTCTCAAGCCGGCTATGACGGCGGGATGGGAATGATGTAGATTTATTGATTAGTTTATTAATTAAAAAAATCGTCTTTTTCAGGCGATTTTTTTAATTGAAGCGCGCCCTCAACTTTCTTTAGTTTTTTTGTTATAATACTCTTATCTAATTTACGCTAATTATCTTATGAAAATTGTTAAAAATTCTCGTCAGAAACTTGTCGTTGTGGCCGTTTCTGGTTTTTTCAATCCGCTTCATGTCGGTCATTTAGACATGATTCATAAAGCGAAAAAGCTGGGTGATAAATTGGTCGTCATCGTCAATAATGATAAACAAGTAGCGCTGAAAAACCGAGTACCTTTTATGTCTGAGAAAGATCGGATGACGATTATTAGGGCCCTGCGTGATGTTGATGAGGTAGTTTTAGCAATTGACGATTATAAGTTACCAAATGGCGAAATTCCTGTTATCAAATCATTAGCTAAAATTAAACCGGCCATCTTCGCTAACGGCGGTGATCGTCATAACATCGTGAATGTTCCGGAATATGATATTTGTCAAAAACTGAAAATAAAATTAGTGGACGGTTTGGGAAAAAAAATCCGTGCTAGTTCGGAACTGATCGCGCGGGCAGCGGAGTTGAAAGAGAAAAAACGGCTGGCTGCTCTTCAGTCTAAATCCGCCAAATAATTATGAAATATTTTGTTAGATATTTTTTGCTGGCGCTAGTAATATTACTAATGACGGGACTAATTGTCGGGCTTTTTAATATCCGTTATGTTTATCGTGCGCTCGTTACTGATAATGAATCTAATTTTTCTTCTTTTTTAGTTAAGTTAATTAGTAAATTTACTCCGTCCTCGCCACCGGTTAAGATTATTCCTAAAGCAGAGGAGACTATTCAAATTTTAGAAGGTTGGACTAACGAAAACATTGGGCAATATTTAGCTGAATCAGGATCGTGGTCGGCCGTTAAATTTTTTAGAGCGGTGGGCCAGTCGCAAACCGATTATCGCTCTCACCCAGAGTTATTACCTTTACCCGATTGGTCAGATAAATTTTCTTTTTTAGCTGATAAGCCGAAATACTATGGTTTGGAGGGTTATTTATTTCCCGATACCTATCGCGTTTACGCCAGTTCGACTGAAGAGGAAATTATCGAAAAGATGTTAGTTAATTTTGATTCGAAGCTAAGTCCTAAGATGCGCGCTGATATTAAGGCGCAAGGGAAGACTATTTATAGTATTGTTATTATGGCCTCCTTAATTGAGAAAGAAGCGCCGCTTAATTATCAAGTGGGCGATAATCGTGAGGCGCGAATTATTTCCGGTATTTTTTGGCGCCGTTTAAAGAACGGTCAAGGCCTCGAATCAGACGCAAGCTTATCTTATATCTTAAATGATAAGAACCCGAGTCATAGCGGTTCGGAATTAGAGCTTGATTCTCTGTATAATACTTATAAATATCGCGGCCTGCCGCCGGGACCAATTTGCAATCCTGGTCTCTTAGCCTTAGAAGCGGCGGTCTATCCAATTTTGACGGATTATAATTATTTTTTAACGCCGAAAGGGAAGAATACCGTTATTTATGCCAAGACTTATGAAGGACATTTGCAGAATAAATATTATTATTTAAAATAAATTTATGTTTTCTGCGCCGTCGACAATTTTATCTTCCGAATTAAAAGCTACGGATAGCGCTAGTCCGCAGTCGACTAAGCCTCCTCGGGCGCCGTTTAAAAGAACCCGATTAATTATTGGTTTAATTCTGAGCGGATTTATTTTATTATTGATTGTTTTTTTTATTGGGCAAAAGTATTTTCGCGGCTTTGAGCCGAGCGCCGATTTGCCCCAGTCTACTACTAGCGGCGCGATCGCTACGTCGTCAGTCGCAGTTTTACCTAGTTCTGATTTAGCGAGCGGAGCGACTACCACTATTAGTAATTTTTCTTTTTCCAGCTCTACCGTAGAATATCTTTCTTTTGCCAGTTTCTACGAACCGCCGGATAATCAAATAGTTGCTAAAATAAATGATTATCAGTTGCCTATTAATGTCAAAATTGATGTGCTTAATTATTATGATGTTTCCCGAAAATTAAATTTGGATGCAGGTCTAGACAATTTAAATAATAATGGTTTTACGGTTATTAATAATCCTTGGCTTAAAGAAGCGCCGGATTTTTCGACTATTTATAATAATTTAAACAGTCGGCAAATTCCTCTACTAATTACGGCGGATTTTATTATTTATCAGTATCAGAGTATTTTTAAGAAAGTTTTTAAAGACGTAGAAGAAAATGTTTTTTATGATAATCTCTGGGATATCGCCAAGAGACTATACACCGCGGCTCGCGACCGCTATGAATCTCGTTTGGCGGCGCTGGGTAATATTAATGACCCGGTTTTAGAGGGCGAACGTTTAGAAACAGTTTTTTTCGCAGTAGCCTTAGAATTACTTAAACCGAGCGCAGCGCAAATCTCGGCTCAGCCGAGTCAAGGCCAAGTTAGCTTTTTTACTAAGAATGAAGCCGAACGTTTCTATTTTGTAACGCCGACTTATTTACGTGATGATGTCGAAGCGGAGCTGAAGCTAATTCGCGCCGCTAGTCCGACTAAAATTAAGTCGCCGGTTTTATTGTATAAGCGGAGTTATACCGATTTTGTCGTGCCGGCCGATTATCGTCCTAAGGCGAAGTTAAATAATTTTTATTTAGCGACTCGCTGGCTTAATTCTTTATTCCCGTTAAATTATCGGGATAAGACTTGCTCGGATTGTTTACTGGATAAAGCGGATTGGCGAGTAAGTTTCACCGCCGCTAGTCTCATGGCGCAAGATTTTTCAGCTTTGCCGGAACTAAAAAATAAATGGGCGCGTATATATAAAGTTATTTCTTTTTTCCAGGGCTTGCGGGAAGATTTAAGTTATTTGCATTATCGTGATTCTTTAGCCGTTCTCTTCGGTCCGAATTATAAAATCGATGAACTTTTCGCTGATCAAAATAAAGAAGTTTGGGATAATTTAGGAAAGTTACGTACGAAACTATCGGTTTATGAATTTCCAGAAATATTTGGCGCCCCTATTCAGAGCGCTAAGACTTTCCGCTCGCAACAGGGTTTTCGAGTTTTGGCGCAAAATTATTGGCCTAATGATTATATTTTTAGTCATCTATTATCGCCTGCGGTTGGTAATTATTTAGGCACCAGCACTCAGCCGAATAATATCACGGCTTGCGCTAATCAGGGGCGGAATAGTTATAATCGGTGTGCCGGTTTTGTTTTAGACGCCGTTAATTTAGTTTATCCGATAAGTCGTCAAGATTATTTTTTGGAAAATACTAATTATGTTAATTATGATTTAGCCGCTCAACAATTAGCCAGTGAACTTGATAAAAATAGTGTTTGGCCGATGAGTAATTATTGGACGAATTTAAAGTTGATCAAGTCTTATTTGAACATGGCTCCTAGTAATCTCCCTTTATTTTCTCATTCCGTCGCCTGGACTCATAAAAATTTAAAGACCGTGGCTAGCGCCTGGATTAATTTTCAATTGCCGGCCGATCAAATTACCCTCGGTCCGCTCACGAGCGCTAGTAATTTAGGCGCCTCAGGTAGTAGTGAGAATTCTTATGTTGAACCGAATTTAGCTTTAGTTAATGAGCTTTTAGCTAATAATAATATGTTGGTTAAAATGTTTTCGGCTTTACAGTTAGATATTGAGGTTCGTTTAGTTCTTCAGGATCTCACGAATTTTTCCGATAGCCTCTTAGCTCTAAAGAAAATAATCTTAAAGGAACTTTCCGGACAAGTTCTAGACGCTAATGATAACGCCGCCGCCCTAGCCTTTGTTAAACAATTAAAAGTTAATCGAACCGAATCAGCGGTTAAACAGTTATATTTAAGATTCCCCTCGCAAAATATCGCCCTGAAGGAAGATTTAAGTCGTTTACAGCTTCTGGTCTTGACTTATCAGTCCGGCGCTAATAAAATATTTGCGGTTGGACCGGTTTGGGATTATCAAGAAAGCCGTTAGGAAATAGGTAAATCGTTAAGAAGATAGTTAATCTATGAAAAAGAACAAAACTTATTATATTATTACGATTGGTTGCCAGATGAATAAAGTCGATAGTGAGCGTCTGGCCGCTTATTTAGAAGAATCCGGTTTTAGGGCCGCCGCCGCTTTAAAGCGAGCGGGGGTGATTATAATTAATACTTGTGGGATTAAACAGGCCGCGGAAGATCGCGCTTATGGTTTAGTTAATCAGATTAGTCGAGATAATAAAACCGCGCGAATCGTCGTGACTGGCTGTTTGAGTCGGCGGGAGGACGTGCAGAGGCGCTTAAAAAAATCAACGTTGATTTTTTTGCCGATTAGTGAAATTTTACGTTTACCAGCGCTCTTAGCCGGCGAAAAATTTAAGCCACATTTTAGTTTAGACGAGGTTCGTCTTAAAGAAGGCGAAAAATATTTAGATATTAATCCGAAACATGATAGTAAATTTTCAGCTTTTGTGCCGATTGGTAATGGTTGCGATAATTTTTGTTCTTATTGTGTCGTGCCTTACGCGCGCGGCCGCGAAGTTTATCGGCCGGCGGCGGATATTATTAGAGAAGTTAAATCTTTAGTAAAACATGGCTATAAAGAGATAACGATTATTGCTCAGAATGTTAATAGTTATCACGATAATAAATATAATTTTACTCGACTTTTAAAAGCGCTAATAAAAATCCCTGGTAAATTTTGGTTGCGTTTTTCTTCTAGCCATCCGAAAGACATGAGCGATGAATTAATTAAAGTTTTAGGCTCATCGCCTAAAGTCTGCTCGCACTTACATCTCGCGGTACAATCGGGCGACGACAGAATATTAAAGGCGATGAATCGCCGCTATACAGTTAAACATTATTTGAGTTTAATAAAGAAGGTTCGAGCCGCTAAACCGGGGATAGCAATTACTACCGATATTATCGTTGGTTTCCCGGGCGAAAGTTTGGCGCAATTTATGAACACGGTTAAATTATTTAAAAAAGTAAATTTTGATTTAGCCTATATTTCTCCCTATAGTCCGCGTCCGGGTACGGCGTCCTACCAGTTAGAGGATAGCGTTAGTCCCGCGGAGAAAAAAAAGCGCGTTTTTAAGTTAAATGAGGTTTTAAAAAAAAGCGCTGGCGGCAATAATAATAAATATTTAAATAAAGTAGTCGAAGTTTTAGTCGAAGGGAAAAATAAGCGTGGGAAGTATTACGGGAAAACTAGCAGTTATCAGACGGTTTTAATTAATCAGCCCGAGAGTATTAAAACTAATAAAAAAAATGACTTAATTGGTCATTTTGTTAAAGTCAGAATTGATAAGGCTTTAGCTTTCGGGCTAGAGGGGAACTTCGTAAAATAAAAGGAACTCACAATCTGGTAAGAAGGTGAGTCCGCTTATTTTCTGGGAATATCCCGTTTTTAAGCCTTTTAAGCCTATTATATTTTGGATAATGACTCGATCAGGGAGGCTACAGGCAAGAATCTCGTGCCCAATAGGGGTTTAGCTTAGCCGCTTTATTCTTCATTTAGGCTCCCTGCAAATTACGTTTTTGTAATGTGTTGCATGCGCCGGAAATTCCGCTTTCAATATCAAAGTTTGCTGCATTGTTGGCGACAATGTCGTGCGGTGCCTTTGTTCCTCTAATAAAAGCGTGTGCAGGCAAAGCGTTCGAAAACGATAAATTATTTCGAGCTCTCATAAAACCTCCATGGTTTTAAGGTGAGTACCATTGGTTCCCAGTTATTTAATTATATAGAAAGAACCAATAGTCTTTATATATTAGCATAATTATTTTAAGTATGATAATAAAAGTTATCCACAGATTAAAGCCAAAAATACTCGTAATCCTCGGAACAACGGCTAGTGGCAAGACGAGTTTAGGGGTTAAATTGGCCGCCGAATTTAAAGGGGAAATTATTAGTGCCGATAGCCGCCAGGTTTATCGAGGAATGGATATTGGCACTGGTAAAGATTTGAAAGAATATAAAATTGGTCAAAAAAAAATACCTTATCATTTAATTGATGTCGCGAGTCCGCAGCAAAAATTTGATTTAGCGAAATATCAGCGGCGCGCTTTTAAGGCGATTAAAGATATTTTAAAAAAGAAGAAATTGCCGATAATTGTCGGCGGTAGTGGCCTCTATTTACAGGCTTTAGTCGATAATTATGATTTAACTAGCGTTCGGCCGGAATCGGCTCGACGGGCGCAGTGGGAGGAACTATCCGCCGCCGAGTTACTACAAAAAATTTATCGATTAAAAGAAGAGTTTGCGGTGCGGCTTAATAATAGTGATAGAAATAATAAACGCCGATTAATTCGTTATTTAGAAATTATTGAGTTCGGTTCTGGCGCAGCGGCTGGAAAAAAAGAATCTCCTTATAATTTTTTATTATTAGGTTTGACCTGGCCGGACGAGATATTGCGCGCTCGAATTTTAACTCGCTTACTAGAGCGCTTAAATAAAGAGGGGTTAGTGGCCGAAGTAAAGAAATTACACCGGGCGGGTCTTTCCTGGATCAGGTTAAAATCTTTTGGTTTAGAATATAAATTTATTAGCCAATATTGTCTGGGCGAATTATCATACGCGGAAATGGTAGAAAAATTAGCGACGGCCATTTACCGTTTTGCTAAACGTCAAAAAACTTGGTTTAAACGTTGGGAAAAACAGGGCCAGACAATAAATTGGCTAACGGATATTAGTGAAGCGGAAAAGAAGATTGTCACTTGGTTTAAATAAATAAAAATCGGATCAAAAGTAGACCCGATTTTTATTTGTTGTGGTTTGTTTATTTTAATAATTTTTCTAATAATTCTTTAACTATTTTCGGATTAGCTTTTCCTTTCGTTTCCGCCATTACTTGACCGATAAAAAACTGGAAGACATTAGTTTTCCCCTGGCGGTATTGCTCCCGCTGGCCGGGATTTTGGTTAATAATTTTTTTAACCGCCTCTTCGAGTTCGGCAGCGTTATCGAGTTGTTCTAAGCCTAAGATGCGCATAATGTCAGTCGGATCGCCACCTTCCCAGTACATTTTTTCTAAAATACTTTGGCCGGCCGAAGAATTAATCTTACCTTGATAAATCAAACAAACTAATTCGGCAAAATTTTCGGCCGTCATAGTTAGGTCGCCGATTCGTTTATTATCAGCATTTAGATGTTTGAGTAATTCGCCGCTAATCCAGTTAGCCGCACTTTTAGCTAATTTTTTTTCTTGACGCGCTTCGTCGTCGCCGTTTGCCTCTATCCAAGCGTCGAGCTCGGAGATAACTTTTTCGGTCCAGGCCGCGAGATCGCGGTCGCTAGTTAATATTTCGGCCATTTCTTCGCTGAGCCCGTATTCATATTTAAAGCGCTGTTTCTTTTTAGCCGGCATTTCCGGGAGGCTCGCCGTGAGATCAGCTAGCAAGTCATCCTCGATTTTGAGAGGGGGGATATCCGGCTCAGGAAAATAGCGGTAATCAGCCGAAGTTTCTTTGATCCTTTGGCTAACAGTTTCGTTTTTATTTTCATTCCAGCCTCTAGTTTCGGCAATTATTATTTCGCCTTTTTTGATTAATTCCGTCTGGCGAGTAATTTCAAAATTAATAGCTTTTTCGACAGCGCGAAAAGAATTGATATTTTTTACTTCAACTTTAGCATTAAGCGGGTGTTTTTTTAGCGCCAAAATTTGGCCGTTTTTATACTCCCAAGTGCCGGCTTCCTGGACGCTAACATTAGCCTCGCAGCGCATTTCGCCTTTTTCCATATCGGCATGGCTTATCTTAAGATAACGCAAAATTTGTTGGTAGGCCTGGCAGAATTTTTTAGCGGTCGCGGCGTCTTTAATTATTGGTTCCGTCACTAATTCCATAAGCGGCGTACCGGCGCGGTTGAAATCGAGTAGCGTATAATCTTGACCTTTGACGTGGATAGATTTACCGGTATCTTCTTCTAAATGGATGCGGGTAATTAGAATTTTTTCATTAGCAATTTCTAAATATCCCTCATAAGCGAGAGGCTCATCGTATTGGGAAATTTGGTAGCCTTTAGGCAAGTCGGGATAAAAATAATTTTTTCGGTCAAATTTAGATTGTCGGTTTATTTTGCAGTGTAAAGCTAAGCCAGTTAAGATTGTCCAGTCAATGGCTTGTTTATTAGGAACGGGCAAAGTCCCGGGATGGCCCAAACAAATCGGACAGACGGTAGTATTAGCGGCTTGACCTTGCGCATTATTATTACAAGAGCAAAACATTTTACTCTTCGTCTGTAGTTCGGCGTGGATTTCCAAGCCGATAATGACCTCGTAAGTTTTTCCCATATATTTTTAGAAATGGCCGGTGCTGCCAAAATTATCAGCTTGGCGGTCAGTACTGTCAGTAATTTTTTCTTCGCTAATTTCTAAGTCCGTAATGGCTTGAATTAGAATTTGCGCGATTTTTTGTTGAGGGACAATATTAAAAACATCTTCACTTAAATTTTTAACGACTACTTTTATTTCGCCCCGATAGCCGGCGTCTATCACGCCGCCCATAGTAGTAATGCCCGCATTAGCTAAGCCGCTTTTATCCCAAATTAAACCGACCAGCCCCGCCGGTATCGCCATTTTTAAACCGGTAGAGACTAAACTTTGGCCATAGGGCGGAATCGAGTAGTAGTCATTAGCATATAAGTCATAAGCGGCATCACTAGCGTGGGCTTTTTGCGGTAATTTAGCGTGGGGGTTTATTTTTTCTACTAAAAGTTTATGAGGATTAGATTTTTTGTGTGGGGTAATGACAATCGCTTGGTCATTTAACTTTCTATTAGCTTGGTCATTTAGCTCTTCATTATCAATTTCCGGCCGATTAATTTTTTGGGTATTTTTATAATGGTCGAAGATTATTTCCCGGTGATTAACGATTTGCTGATTGGCGCCGATAATATGGCTGATAGCTTGGAAGTTGGTGGTGGGCTCATCAGGATGGCTGATAATTCTTTTAACCGTTAACCAGACTAATAGGCTAATTTCTTCGCGGTTGAGGAGTTCATTATTTTTTGTGCAGCTAATTAGTTGGAAGTTAGGAAAACTATTAGCAATTTCCAAATAAACTTGTTCCGCTTTTTTTAGATGTTCCAGATTATCTTCGTGGATGTCATTAGTTTTACCAATCCAGTCTTCGCGGGCTCTTTCTTTGGCGAGGCTTTGAGCGATAGTCGAATCGACCTGAAGAATAATTGATAAATCTGGGCGGGGTATTTCAAAAATTTTATATTCTAAATCATACAACCAATTAAAGAAAACGCGGCGCTCTAAAGGGTTTTCTATTTTACAGCCCTGATGTCCCATATTAGCGCTAGTGTAGCGGTTCGCTAAAACTATTTTTCCCTCGGTTAGCCATTTACGGATTTGAAAACTAGCGTCATAACGGTCGATGGCATAGAAAATCGAAGCTTTATAAGCGCTAATTTCATCCGCGCGACCGTATTTACCGGATAAATATTCTTCGATGATGCCCGCTGATTTAGTATTGTATTGAGGAAAATCGGCGACGGCGACAACGTGTCCGGCCGCTTCTAAGCGATTTTTGAGCAAGTTAAGCTGAGTAGTCTTGCCGCTACCGTCGGTGCCGTCGATGACGATAAATTTTCCCGGGAAACCGTTCATAATTTATTATTTAAATTTAACATGATTTGATCGAGCTGGCGGTATAAGTCAGCTAGGGTTCCGTTGTTATTAATTTGGTATGGCGCTTGATTCATGACGGCGGGGATTTGTTTTTCGGCCTCTTGCTCGCCGTCAGTCATAAATTGTTCTAGAGTTTTAGTGGAGTCACCGATATTTTCATTGCGTTTCACCAACCGCTCATGACGAATTTCGGTTCCCGCTTCGATACTGATCAGAAAAAAATTAGGAAAATTTTTTAATTTAATAATATCGTCGATTCGTCTGATTCCTTCGACGATGACAATTTCATGGGGATCGTTTTTAACGTCTTCGGCGATGACGCGCGCCATCGTATCACTGCCGAAACGGGTTCTTAAATCATAGGATAGCTCTTGGAGATTTTTTCTAGTTATTGGTAAGTAGAGACGATTCAGGATATCTCGGAGCATGGTCGAAAATCGGTGGCTACTGGCTTGATATTTTTCTTCCAAATATTTTTTGCTAACCTCTTTTCCGCTCGCTATTAAACCCGTAAAGCCTAAGATAATTTTAGCCATATTAGTATTGCACCTGATAGCGGAGCATCAAGGTATTTTCATTTAAATTTTTAACTTCTAATAATTTTAAATTAGCGTCTAAGTCGCGATTAAAAAGAGACAAGCCGCTACCGAATATTTTTGGTTCAATTGTTAGGATAATTTCCGTGATTAATTTTTTTTCTAGAAATAAAGAGTTAAGAAAAGAGCCACCGCCTAAAAGAGCCGATTTATAACCCAGGGTTTCTAACTCTTCTAAGACTTTTTCTGGCTCGCCTTTAACCCATTTAACCCCGTCAATTGCGGGTTGATTTTCGTTTTCGGAAAAGACGACGTTTAAGCGATTTTTTAAGGGGGCGGGGAAGGTCTTAAAAGTATTTTCTCCCATCATTATTACGCCGTGTGTTTTTGATATTGCGACGAATAATTTTTTGTCTTCCAGACTAGTCCAATCCGCAAACTGAGTTTTATCTTTGGCGATTTTTCCGTCGACGGTGATCGCCATCATCATGGTTACGGGGATCATGAGCGTATGATTAAATAATTAAATAATTTATAATTTAAATTGCAATCGGCGCTTTAATGCCCGGCGCCGGGTCATAGCCTTCAAGAGTAAAATCTTCATATTGAAAGCAGAAAATATCTTTAACTTGAGGGTTGATTAACATTTTCGGCAGAGATTTCGGCGGGCGCGCTAGTTGTAATTTTACTTGGTCTAAATGATTATTGTAAATATGGAGATCGCCGAAAGTATGAATAAATTCTCCGAGTTTGAGATCACAGACAGACGCTATCATCATTGTTAGTAGGGCGTAAGAAGCGATATTAAAGGGGACGCCTAAGAATAAATCGGCGCTGCGTTGGTATAGTTGGCAGGATAGTTTATTATCATGAGAAACATAAAATTGAAAAATAGTATGGCAGGGAGGCGGCGCTGTTTTTCGGCCGCCGATAAGTTGGCGCAAATCGCCAACGTTCCAGCCGCTAACGATTATCCGCCGAGAAGTCGGATTATTTTTTAATTGGTTCACGACTTCGGCAATTTGGTTTATTTTAGTGCCATCTTGAGCCTCCCAGGCCGTCCATTGTTTGCCGTAAATTGGGCCAAGTTCGCCGTTTTCATCCGCCCATTCGTCCCAAATACTGACGCCGTTTTCGTTGAGATATTTAATGTTAGTATCACCTTTTAAAAACCAGAGTAGTTCGTAAATAATAGATTTTAAATGAACTTTTTTAGTCGTCAGGAGGGGGAACCCTTGGTTAAGGTCATAACGGGCTTGACGGCCAAAGACGCTAATCGTACCAGTACCGGTTCGATCATCTTTGCCTTGGCCGTTTTCTAAAACATCTTGTAAGAGGTGGAGATATTGTTTCATATATTTAGTTACTTCATATCAGCGTATTCGGTCATCTTACCATCTAATAAAATATATTCAAGGCCGGTTTCCTGAAAAATTTCTTTAGTCCTCTTTCCAGCGTGATAATCTTGAGCACAGACTATTCGTTTTAAACCAGCGTTAATAATCATCTTCGCGCAGGTGTAGCAAGGGGTCATTTTACAGTAGAGAGTTCCTCCTTCAAGGACTGTCCCCATCCGAGCGGCTTCGCAAATAGCATTTTGTTCGGCGTGAGTCGTTCGAATACAATGGCGACTGGTTGTTCCGTCTTCGTTAGTGACAGTATGCATCTCGTGCCCAGCATCATCACAATGGACTGAGCCGACGGGTGACCCGGCGTAACCGGTAGCAATAATTCGTTTGTTTCTAGTAATGACACACCCGCCCCGAAAACGATCACAGGTACCACGCGTTCCAACTATCTCTACGATTTTCATAAAATATTCATCCCAAGACGGACGTTCATATTTTTGAGGAGTTGGTTCGTTTGTTTCAGTCATAAAATTAAATCAGCCTTAATTTAGTTAGCTGATTTTTATTAGTTTTAAGTAGCTAGATTTCGTCTCTAGTTTAGAGCTCAATTCTACCTTTATTCTAGTATATTATTTAAATAAAATAAATCTTGACAGATGATATTTTATGTTCTCTACGACCTTTTAAAAAACTGAAAAAGGAGTTAGACTGTATTTATAATTTAGTTAACTAAACTGGCCGGTAATAATGATAGTATGTTGTTAGAATATATTAATAATTTAGCTAATAATAAAGAGATTTATTTAAGGGTTAAGGTTTCTCCCGGTTCGGGTAAGACGGAATTTTTGAAAGTTATGGCGGACGGTACCCTTAAAATAGCCGTTGCGGCCGCTCCCGAGAAAGGTAAGGCCAATCAGGCGCTCATTGCGTTCATAGCAACGGAAATGGGTTTACGTAAATATCAGGTTAAGATTATTAGCGGCGTAGCGGAAAGATTAAAATTAATTAAGGTTAGTCGTTAGTCCGTTCTATGGATTTATCAATTATTATTGTCTCTTGGAAAGTCAAAGAGAAGTTGAGATACAATTTAAGCGCCCTGTTTCAATCAAGGGGCGATTTTAATTTTGAAGTTTATGTGGTTGATAATAATTCTAACGATGGTAGTGTAGAAATGCTTGAATCAGAATTCCCGGCAGTGCGTTTAATTGTTAACTCGGAAAATTTAGGTTTTGCTCAAGCCAATAATCAGGCGATTAAACGAGCGACCGGGGAATTTATTTTACTGCTTAATCCGGATATGCAAGTGCGGCCCGATACTTTAGTCAGTATCTTAACTTGGGCTAAGAATAATCCTCAGGCGACGGTGAGCGGTTGTCGGTTATTAAATGAACAGGGGGAGACAATTAAACAAGTGCGACGCTTCCCAAAGTTTTTTGATCAATTAATGGTTACTTTAAAAATCCCACATTTTTTTCCAGCGGTGATTAATAAATATTTATATATTGATTTTGATTATGAAGCGGCCGCCAAAGTCGATTCAATTAGAGGATCATTTTTTTTAATTAATTGTCGCCGTTACCAGGCTTTAAGCGGTTTGAGTCGGCCGTTTTTAGACGAGCGTTATTTTATCTGGTTCGAAGAGGTTGATTTTTGTCGTCAGGTTTATTCTTTCGGCGGTGAAGTCTGGTATACGCCGGGTGTTCAGTGTTTAGATTATGTAGGCCAAAGCTTCAAACAGATTAAGCGCGGCCAAGGACAAGAGTATTTTAGTGATTCAATGTTAAAATATTTTCAGAAATGGGGAAAAAAGTGGGAGTATCTGATTTTAAAAATAACCTGGGGATTAGTAAAATTTTTTGTTTAATTAATAAATTGTTAGAGATTTTTTAAGGTTTTTATTATTTTTATGTCAACCAAAGTCGGAATTGTCTTAGTTAATTATAAAGATTACGCCGTTAAATTTTTAAGCGCTTGTCGCGATTCTTTACGGGCGCAGGATTATCCGGCGACGCTAACTAAGATTTATATCGTTGATAACGCGTCGAGCGCCAGCTCCCTTAATTATTTACGGGAAAATTATCCCGAAGCGATACTTTTACCGCGTTTTGATGGAAATTATACGGCGGCTAATAATTTAGGGTTTAAGGAGGCGGCCAGCGACTCTTGCGACTATATTGTGACTGTTAATATGGATACGGAGATGACGCCGCAGTGGTTGTCCGAACTCGTTAAGGCTTTAGACCTTAATCCCTCAGCGGGCATTGCTCAATCTAAAATTTTACTTTATCCGAAAACGGAAATTGCTAAGAGTCAGCCGCGTCTTAATAGTTTGGGCAATATTATTCATTTTTTAGGTTTCGGTTTTACTTCACATTACGGCGAAGCGGATCGAGAGATAAGCGGCTACCCAGAAATTAAAGGTTATGCGAGCGGTTGTTCTTTTATTATTCGGCGAGAACTTTTTGAAAAAGTCGGCGGTTATAACGAGGAATTTTACATGTATCACGATGATATCGAGCTAAGCCTTAAAGTTCGTCTCGCCGGTTACCAGATAATTTTAGCGCCCCAGTCCGTCATTTATCATAAATATGAATTCTCGCGGAGTATTGGCATGCTTTATTATATGGAGCGTAATCGCTATCTTTTACTTCTCTGTTTTTATCCGCCTTATTTATTATTTTTGCTCGCCCTGCCGCTTTTTATCATGGATTGTGGGCTAATTTTTTATGCGCTCATATCCGGTTGGGCAAAAACGGAAATTAAAGTCTATCTTTATTTTTTTCAACCCTCGACCTATACTTTAATCAGCGTAGCGCGTCAGCGTATAAAACAGTTGAGGGTTATTAAATTTAGGAACTTAGCCCAGGATTTCGCCGGCCGATTAGAATTTTTAGAAATCGACAATCCGCTTTTACGTTATGGCGTTAATCCCAGCTTAGATTTATACTGGAAAATTATTAAACGTTTTATTTGAATTAAATCAAAATTTTTAATATGGACTTATCGATTATTATTTTAAATTATCAATCTAAACTCAAGCTGTTTAATTGTTTAAAATCTATTAGTTCCGATTATTTGTCGACGCGGAGTTATGAAATCATTGTCGTTGATAATAATTCGGGCGATGATTTAGGCGATTTAACTCTTAATTACCCGGCAGTTAAATTGATAATGAGTCCTAAAAATCTAGGCATGGGCGGCGGCAATAATCTCGGTATCGCCGTGGCGCGCGGCGAATTTATTCTAGTTCTTAATCCCGATACGGTTGTTAAGGAGCGGGCGATTCTTACCCTGTTAGAGTACTTGCGGGGACACTCAGACGTCGGCCTCGTTGGTCCGAAGACTTTGTCGGCCGACGGCTCTCTGCAACAAACTTGTTTGCGCTGGCCGCAGTTTTTTTTACCTTTTTGGCGTCGAACTTTTCTTGGTAGTTTTTTCCAGGCGGCGCAAGATAATTTTACCATGCAAAGTTTTGATCATCAGTCGATTGCGGCTGTCGATTGGCTCATGGGGTCTTGTTTACTGTTTAAACGGGAAATTACTCTTTCGGCCGGTCAGATTTTTCGGCCACTTTTTGATGAACGTTATTTCATGTATTTCGAAGATACTGATTTAGCGCGACAGTTTCGAGCGAAAAATTTAGCCGTGGTTTATAATCCGAACGCTTTAATTATTCATGATCACGCCCGGGAAAGCGCTAAATATCCTTGGTATTTAGCGATCTTTTTAAGCTCCTTAGCGCGACATCATATTAGTTCTTGGTTAAAATATTTTTGGAAATGGGGGTTTAAGAATCCCTCGTCATATAGTAAAATATAAATATTATGAAAAAAATAAAAAAAGCTATTTTTCCGGTCGCCGGTTTTGGCACGCGGTTCTTGCCCGCTACGAAAGCTCAGCCGAAAGAGATGCTCATGGTTATTGATAAACCGGTTATTCAATATTTAGTCGAAGAGGTTGTGAAGGCCGGTATTGAAGAAGTAATTTTTGTTACCGGTCGCGGTAAGCGGGCGATTGAGGATCACTTTGATTATTCTTTCGAATTAGAAAAAACTTTAGTGGAGAAGAATAAGCTTGATCAACTCAAAAAAGTTAAAGAGATTGAAAATTTAGCGCGCTTTTCTTATGTGCGTCAGCCGATTCCGCTTGGCGACGGTCACGCGATCAATTGTGCCGCCCATTTAGTCGGCGAGGACGAGCCGGTTTTAGTCATGTTCGGAGATACTTTATACGATGCGACCGTGCCGCCGGTTAATCAAGTAATTCAAACTTATGAACAATACGGTCAATCAGTCGTTGGTTTGTCGGAAGTAGCTCATTCCGAAGTTAATAAATTCGGAGTGATTGACGGCCTGGATTTAGGCGGCGGTAATTATCGAATTAAGAGATTTGTGGAAAAGCCTAGCCTGAAAGACGCCCCTTCTAATTTAGCGGCGGTGGGTATTTATGTGATTACACCTGAAGTCTTTAAAGTCCTCAAACGGATGAAGAGCGGTAAATCCGGTGAAATCCGTTTAGCCGACGCTTTTGATGAGATGTTAAGTAAAGGGCGCCCGGTTTATGGGAAGAAAATTACCGGTGAGTGGCTCGATACCGGCAATAAATTTAATTTTTTAAAAGCGAGTTTGAAATTCGGCCTGAAAGATCAAGAAATCGGCCGGGATTTACAGGATTTAATCAATCAGTTAGCTAGTCGCTAGTAATTTATTGCAGCCGTAACTTATATACCCCAGCTTGTTGGTCGATTTTGGCCCAAAAATATAAAGTATTATTTTTTTGATCGATGACGGGAGAAACCACTGTTTCGTTGGAGAAAATTTTAGTACTTATTCCGACTTGCAAATCGTAAGCATGTAAGCCGCTCCGGCTAGTGTAGATTAAATAATTATTATTTTTATTGTAAATAATAGTCTGAATTTCTTCGCCCAAGCGGGTGAGTAAGGATTCATTATTATTTTCTAAATCGACTAAATAAATTTCCCAGTTATTATTATAGAACAGATGACTTTTATCTATCCACTGCCAGCTAATAGCCTGGTTCAAGGTTTTAGTAATATAATTTATATTATCGGGATTGATTAGATAAAGGGTCTGATTTTTTTCATCATAGAGACTTAAGTATTGGCCGCTATCGTCTTTAAATAAATAGCGTCCATCGGCGGGCAAAGATATTTCTTGTTCTATTTTTTGGTTTACTAGAGAATATTTTTGGAGTTTAGTTTTACCCAGTTTATTTTCAATTAAAAACATTATCTGTCCATGGGGACGATAAACAGAATAATCGTGGCCGCTGATGATTAGAGAATTGCGCTGGCTGGATATATCGAAACAGCTTATTAAATCGTTATTTTGATAGTAGAGGCGTTTTTCTTCGGACGCGTAGTACCAATTCTTGGCATCTAAGCCGATAACCTGTTCATAGTTAAGGCTACGCGACGAGTCGGGTGTAAAGATTTGTCCGCCACTAACTAGTTTATCTTCGTTTTCGAGCCAGTAACTAGCGGCGGCCGCACCGCTTAAGTTTTGAGTTTCATTATTTTTTAAATTTATTATTTTTGACGGAGCGGCGACAAAGAGATAACGGCCGCTTGAGCTTAATTGTAATTGGCTAATTGGCGAATTGCTAATTAGGAGGGGCAGATTCGATCGAAAAAGATTAATGTTTTCGGCAAAAGTAGTTTGTCCGGAGTAAACACTAATTCTTTTATTAAGCGGCCAGTAGCCGTCTAACTCTAGCCGTAAATCATATTCTCCGGGACTAACATTTTTAACTTTAGCCGGCGTAGTGAGATATTCTTTATTGAGAGGATTTAAAGAAAAATTTTTTTGGAGGGCGCCATTTAGGAAAATAGTTACGCCGCGTGGCTCCGTCTCAATACTAATCATGCCGGTTTTAAGTAAGAGACGATTGAAGGTGAGGGGCCAGCTTAAATTCAATTTATAACCGGAAGCATAAAGAGAGACAAAAATTGTGCCGAGCAGAAAAATAACCGAAAATATCCAAAAGATATAATCGCGGGTTTTTTTAGACATAAATTAACGATCAAGAGTAATTATTTCCGCTCCGACATTATTAAGGCGTTCGTATAAATTTTCGTAGCCGCGATCAATAGAATAAGAATTTCTTAAAATCGATTGTCCTTTAGCGGCTAGCATAGCGATTAAAATATTAATTGACGGTCGAAGCGCGGGCGGACAGACGATTTCATTCGGTTTTAATTCGGTTGGGCCGGTGACGGTTACGCGATGAGGATCGTGAAGCATAATATCGGCGCCTAAACGGTTAAGTTCGATATAATAAATTGCCCGATTTTCATAAATCCAGTCATGAACTAGAGTTGAGCCTTCGGCCTGGGTTAGGATTGGTATAAATAGAGGCAAGTTATCGATATTTAATCCGGGGTAGGGTTGCGGATGAAGTTTATCGGCTAAGGCTTTAAGGCGGCTAGGGATAATTTCTATATCGACTAGATCGAATTGGTTATTTTTAGATTTATAGATTTTGCTGATTTTAAATTTTTGGCCCATCACTTTCAATTTTTCTATTTCTAAGCGTAAAAAATCTATTGGGCAGTCGGTAATTTTTAAATTTGATTTAGTCGTTATCGCTAAGGAAATAAACGCCATTGATTCAATGGGATCAGGCATAATTGAGTAATCTTTAACAGGATGGAGTTCTTTAACGCCGATAATTTTTAAATTCGTTCCCGACCATTCAATTTTCGCCCCGGCTTTTTTTAAGAAAAAAACCAAATCCTGAACCATGTAGTTAGAGGAGGCAAAATTTATAATACTTTCGCCCGGGGCTACAATAGCCGCCATAATGGTATTTTCCGTACCAGTGTCGCTAGCTTCATACATCGTGAATTTAGCCGCTTTTTTATGGTTATAACTAATATTATAGGTCGTGGCCGTTTCTTTGACTTTAATGCCGAGGTAGCGGAGGGCGAGGATATAGGGATTAACTGTCCGTTTACCGAGTTTGCAGCCGCCAGATTTTGGGAGAGAGAAATTTTTTAAATTAGCACTCAAAGCGCTCATCAAAAGAAGGGCGGAGCGGGTTTTTAAGAAAGCTTCCCGATCAATTTGTTCCGGATAAAAATGGCCATCATTAATAATTTCGAGTCCATGTTCGCCGCGCCAGCTTATTTTTAGTCCGAGCGAACTTAAAATTTCAATAATACGTTTGACTTCTTCAATTCGAGGGACGTCAATAAGCGTGGTCTTTCCTTTAATCATAACCGTCGCGCATAAAATTGCGACCGCGGAATTTTTAGCGGCATTGGTTTTTAAGGCGCCATGAAGTTTTTTCCCGCCTTTTATTAATAAATTAGCCATAGAGTAGATAAAATTTAGATAAATTGAGCTTACCTCTCCCTATCTTAGCTCATTTATTGACATTTTTCAAATATTTGTTATTATTGAGTAATGTTAAGAAAGAATTGTTAATTTTTCAAATTTTATGGCAAAAATCGCAGTAATCAAGACCGGCGGGAAACAATACAAAGTTCAGGAAGGAGAAACTATTAAAGTAGAAAAATTAGACGCTGAATCGGGCAGTAAGCTTAAATTCGATACTTTACTAATCGCCGATGGCGCTAAATTAGAATTGGGCCGCCCTTCTTTAGGCGAAAAGGTTGAAGGGGAGCTTCTCAAGACAGCTAAGGATCCTAAAGTAACGGTTGTTAAATATAAGAATAAGACTCGTTACAAGAAGACGGTTGGTCATCGCCAACTCAAGAGCGCTATTAAAATATTAAAAATTGCTTAATTTTGTTTTATTAGAGAAATATAAAATCCGCCTTGATGAGGCGGATTTTTTTAAACAGCCGTTAGTTTAATTTATTACGATACTTTAAGGCGCTCCCTAAAGTTAACTCATCGGCATACTCTAAGTTAGATCCCGCGGGTAGCCCCTTAGCTAGACGACTAATTTTTATTTTTTCTCCTAAAATCTTAGTCAGATAGAGAGCCGTTGTTTCGCCTTCCAGAGTAAAATTAAGGGCGATAATTAATTCTTTAATATTTTCATTTTTTATTTTTCTAACTAGCTTATCAATATTTAAATCGGCCGGTCCGACGCCATTAATAGTATCAATTAAACCGCCGAGCACAAAGTAGCGGCCGTTATATTGTTTAGTCGCTTCTAAGGACAAAATATTTTGAGTATTCTCTACGATACAGAGGGAGTCGGGCTGGCGAGCATTATCAGCGCAGATAGAACAAGGAATAGCAGCGCTAATCATTAGACAGCTCGGGCATATTTTTATTTTATCAAGAAGTTCGCTAATAGCGAGCGCTAAATTTTTTAATTTTTCGGGATTTTGTTTGAGTAAATAAAAAACATAACGTTCGGCGGTCTTAGGGCCGACGCTCGGCAGATCAGATAATTTTTCGATTAAACTTTGGATTGCTTCCGGGTAACGCATTTTAAAAAAGAAAAATATTTTAAAGCCTAACTACTTAGTCCGGGAATACCGCCCATGTCTTGTAATTTTTTAGCCATTAATCTCTGCGTGCGCTTTAAGGCTTCATTGAAACAGCTTTTTAAGGCTTCTTCTTGGGCGGTTTTGCCTAAGCTGTCGCTAAGATGTAATTCGACTATTTCCATATTGCCGTTTAGAACTAACTTCACGCCGTTTTTTTCTTCCGTCACGCTCTCTTGGGCGAGAGCGCTCTGCATGACTTTAGCCTGACTGCGTAAATCTTTGAATTGTTTTAACTTATTAAACATATTATTTAGGGGATTAGATCATTAAGCGGTTGTTAGTTGATTATTTTTATAAATATTTAGATTTTCAAATACTTGTTTGGTGATTTTTATTTTAGAATTCGGTGGCCATTGTCTCCGGTGCATTTTTAGAGAAGCTTTTGAAACTAACGGTATTTTCGTCGAAAAATAGGTCGACTTTACCAGTCGGACCATTGCGATGTTTAGCGATATGAATTTCCGCTTTATGGCGTTCATCAAGAGGGAGATCATTAACATTATAACCGCGGTCGGCCGCTTTGCGGTAAATAAACATAACAATATCGGCGTCTTGCTCGATAGAGCCAGAGTCACGTAAATGAGAAAGTTTCGGAATTGCGGGATGAGTTAACTCTACGGCGCGCGATAATTGGGCGAGAGCTAGAATCGGAATATTAAGTTCGCGAGCAATAGATTTTAGACCACGACTAATTTCGGCAATTTCTTGAACGCGGTTATCGCCATATTTTCCCCGGCCTTCCATTAATTGTAAATAATCAATCACGATTAGTCCTAGACCTTTTTCCATTTGTAGGCGGCGAGCTTTGGCTCTTATTTCCATAATTGATAAGGTCCCCGAATCATCAATATAAATTGGCGCTTCTGCTAATTTACCCATAGCTTCGCCGATACGCGCGAAATCATTATCTTCCTCTTTATCCGATAAATTTCCCGTGCGCATTTTCCATAAACTGACATTAGCCTGAGAACAGAGAAGGCGATCGACTAGCTGTTCCTTACTCATCTCTAACGAAAAAATTCCGACCCCCTCCTTACTTTTAATAGCGGCTTGGCGAGCGATGTCGAGAGCTAAAGAAGTTTTGCCGACGCTCGGACGGGCAGCCAGAATTATTAAATCGGATTTTTGTAACCCGGCTAATAAATTATCTAGATCAGGAAAACCGGTCGAGAGGCCGCGTAATTTTCCGCTATAACGATGGAGTTCATCAATCCGTTCAAAAGCGGCGGTCAGTAAGTTATCAATTGGCAAGAAAGCATTTTTTAAATATTTTCGGGAAACACCAAAAACTTTTTTTTCAGTTTCATCTAAAATTTCATCAATTTCTCTTTCCTCATCAAAACTGATCGTCGATATTTCGGCGGCGGCTTGTTGCAGACGTCTTAAAGTCGCTTTGCGCTGGATAATATTCGCGTAGTTAGCGACGTTTCCGGAAGTGGCGACCGTATTAGTTAGTTGCGCTAAATAGGCGCGACCACCAACTGTCGTTATTTGTTTTTTATCTTCTAAGCGATTAGCGAGAGTTATAATATCAATCGGCTCTTGATTGCCATATAACTCTTTAATCGCGTCGTAAATTATTTTATGGCTGTCTTTATAAAAATCTTGCGGCATGATTATATCCGCGACTTTAATAATAGCGTCTTTATCAATTAGAAGAGAGCCGAGCAATGATTCTTCGGCCTCTAAACTATGCGGCGGGACTTTAGCGATGAGGCCCTGGTCTTGATTAGCCATATGTTATAATTGTTTTATTCAGTCTTTATTGTTTTATTATTTTAACTTAAGGACGCTTATTTTTCAAGCGCTGTTTACACGCAGTTTTTACTCAGTTTGTTAACTTATTGACATAAAAATAATTATGTGGTGTAATATTTGGATACTCATTAATGAGTATAACCCAAATCCGCCGGGAAGCGCGGAATGTATTATTAACATCTGTAAAAAATGGAGGCCAAAATGGCTACAGAACAACAGATTCCGGTGATAGCGGCGAGGTTGGTCGAATATCAAAAGGAATTTTCTAAGCTGCCGTCGGAAGACGCGCAGTGGCTTATGAACCACACAAAAGAGGCAATTAGCATTTTCGTTAATGCCGTCATAAATCGCGCTGAACCCGTAGTTCAGATAATTACAAATTTGCTCAGCTGTTTCTTTTCTACTTTTACTGTCCCGGCAACGACCGAAAAATTTGTCGCCAAAGATAAATTTAAGGTAGATGTCGGAGAGAAAGCCAAGGTTAAAATTGCGTACCTTGGCGACAACTTTAAGGATTGGTTCCTCGGCAAGATCGAGGACCCATTTATTGGCAGCATTATCTACGGACGCAGGCTTGGTAAAGATTCGGTTGATGGTCCAATTTTAGAAAAACTGGGCGGCAATGAAGCAGCCGAAATAACATTAACGGAGATTTACGCTGCGATGGAAGCTCGGCCTAATGACGAAAGTGGTAGTCTGCGCAATGACAGGGCTAATATTTTTATGTAAAGGATATTATTGGTACGCTTCGCGTTGTGCGCGTGCACTGGAGCGGCGTTGGTTGGGATGTGAGTGCGTTTTCTGTCGGCCGTCCGAACGTCTGGCACGTTGGCATCTGGTTTTTTGCCCGCAGCCTTGTAGTGCTTCAGGTTTCCTAATCTTGTCCTTATTCCCCTCGGATCCTTAGAACTTAGTTTAAAACTAAGCTCTTGGATTCCGGGGGATTTTTTTATAACAAAAACCACCTTTCGGTGGTTTCTGTAATCAATGTTTATGAGCCGACTGTCGGGTTCGGACCGACGACCTGCTGTTTACAAGACAGCTGCTCTACCAGCTGAGCTAAGTCGGCCAATCACCGTTCAGCGTTTTTTTAGATTTTGGTGCGCCCAGCTGGATTCGAACCAGCGACCATCAGCTTAAAAGGCTGTTGCTCTACCAACTGAGCTATAGGCGCGATTATAAATAAACTGGCTTATTTATTAGCCAATTTTATTACAGATTTGATAATATCAAAAGATTTTATTTTTGACAAGAGTCGGGGAGATTATGATTCAGATAATAATGGTAGGCCACTGTTAAACTATGAGAATTAATTTGATTATAGCCTGATTTTATGATACTTTTAAATTACGATATGTTTCATTCCGCCCAATCTTATTTATTTTTATTGTTTGTCAGCATTGTTGGCATTTTTTTGATTTTAGATTTAGGCTATTTTAATCGTAAAAGCCATCGCATCGAATATAAGGAAGCTCTTTATCAATCATTATTTTGGGTCGGTATTTCTTTAGTTTTCGCTGGTTTAATTTTTTGGTTTATTGGGCGCGATCCCGCTGCGGAATTTCTTAGCGCCTATGTTACTGAAAAAATGCTCTCGGTCGACAATTTATTCGTGATGATGTTAATTTTTAATTATTTTAAATTAGAGGAGAAATATTATCATCGGACTTTATTTTGGGGTATCCTGGGAGCGATGATATTTCGAGGGGTTTTTATTAGCGCCGGCGCTTATATCATTTATCAATTTCATTGGGTTCTTTATGTTTTTGGTTTAGTGTTACTTTATACGGGGATAAGTCTTTTCGCGAGTCGGGAGAATAAACATCTTAATCTCGAGAACAATCGAATCATGAAGGCGGCGCGGCGTTACTTACCGTTTAGTACGGCTCATCATGACGGTCATTTTTTTGTGAAAGAGAAGGGACATTTAGTTTTTACTTCTTTATTTCTAATTCTTCTTTTAGTGGAGACCACCGATATAGTTTTCGCAGTTGACTCTATTCCGGCGGTTTTCGCTATTTCCCAAAGTTTTTTTATTGTTTTCACTTCCAACATTTTCGCGGTTTTAGGTTTGCGAGCCTTATTTTTTCTGATTGATCATGTTTTACAACGTTTTCGCCACCTGCAGAAGGGTCTGGCTTTAATTCTTTTGTTTATTGGTTTTAAAATGTTATCTAGTCTAGTTAATATTCATATTTCTTCGGTCGCTTCATTTTTTGTCATAATTTTAATTTTAGTTTCTTCGATTATTTTATCTTTATTAACATCTAAACAACATAATTTACAAGCCGTTTATGATTCTAAAAAAACTTTATAATTTTGGTGATCGTTTAGAAGATAAGGTGAGAGCCTATTTAAGCCATTACCCTTTAGTTTATGCTTTTATCGGCGGGGCTGGGATTATTATTTTTTGGCGGGGCATTTGGAACACGGTTGATTTCTTAATGAATGCGTTAGCTAAAGACCAGGCGACTGCCGTTTCTTTAATTTCGGCGAGTGTTCTACCTTGGTGGGACGGGCCGCTGTCTATTCTATTTGGCATGATTTTACTGCTCCTGGTCGGTTTATTTGTTTCTAGTTTCATCGGTAATGAAATTATTATTTCCGGGCTTAAGGGCGAGAAAAAATTAGCGGAAAAGACCGAACAGGAAATTAAAGCGGATATTTCTACTATTAGTCGACTAATGGTAGAGGTACGAAGTATTAATGATCAGCTTGATCGTTTAGAGAAGAAATTAGATAAATCAAATTAGTTTGATTTTTATTATTTTTATTTATTTATGTTTGATTTAGTAGCCCTAATAAAAACAGCGGGATATTTTGGTCTCTTTGGGATTATTTTTGCCGAGTCGGGGCTACTTATTGGTTTTTTCTTTCCGGGCGATAGCTTACTGTTTACCGCCGGTTTTTTAGCTTCGCAAGGTTTTTTAGATATTTGGCTCTTAATGGGTTTAACTTTTATAGCCGCCGTTTTAGGCGATAGTGCCGGCTATATGTTTGGAGAAAAAATCGGTCCGGCGATTTTTAGTAAAGAGGACTCCTGGTTTTTCAATAAGAATAATGTTTATAAGGCAGAAAAATTTTTTAAGAAACATGGCTCTAAGACTATTGTCTTAGCGCGTTTCTTGCCGGTCGTTCGCACCTTCGTGCCGATTTTAGCCGGAGTTGGTACTATGCCTTATCGAACTTTTATTGTTTATAATTTAATCGGCGGCGCCTTATGGTCTCTCGGCTTATCTCTATTAGGTTATTTTCTTGGTAGTCTTATTCCAGGCGTCGATCGATATCTTTTGCCGATAATTATTTTAATTATTGTACTTTCTATTTTACCTAGTGCTTGGCATGTCTGGAGAGAGAGGAGCAAAAAAATTAATTAAGCCGGATGGCATGACTTTCGAAATTCGGACACGATATTCTATATAAAGCGGTTAGGGATTAATATATGACTGACTCAAAAAACATTTATGAAAAACTAATAAATCTCCTTAATAATAGTCGTGTCGATTATAAACTCTTTTCTCATAGGGAGGCTTTAACTTATGAGGAGTTAGCCAAGGTGCAGAAAGAAACGGGTTTCATCGGGACAGAAATGAAGTGTTTAGTTTTAAAAGCCGATGACAGTATGATTGTTTATATTACCTTGCATGGACAGAAGATTAATTTTGAAGTTATTAAAGAAAAATTAGGCGTTAAAAAACTTAAGCTTTGTTCTCCCGAAGAGTTGAATAAACATTTTGGAGCACAGCCTGGCTGTGCTTACCCGTTCGGTTTCGACTCTCAATATAATATTTATGTCGACCCCAAAATTTATGAGCAGGATTGGTTATTGTTCAGTCCAGTTATTCCGACCAAGACTGTGCAGGTCAAGGGATCGCATCTAAAAAATGTTTTTAATAAATTAGAAAATAAAGTGCAGGAAGTATTAGATTTTAATTTAAAAAATTAGTTGTCAATAAAATTAACAAAAAAAGGCGTCAAAAAATGGAGCTTTTTTTGATTTATAGTCTTAAAGTCTGAAATTTCTCAAAATTTTAATGAGATTGTTGGGGAAATCGAGAAATGGATGGAAATTTGTAAATAGTACTTTTTAAATTATGGTTCGTATTAAAGGTTTGGTTTAGCACAAATTAAATAAAGGTCAGCTGCATCGTGAATTAAGCCGTTTTTCAGCATTGTTCTAAAGTGACTTTTGAACAATTTTATAATTTGTTTGCGTTTTGAGACTGGGACTTCATTCCAAATACTATAAGATTGCAACAGTTTAAGAAATTGTCCTAAGGTATATTTATTAATAGTTTTATAGATTTTGTTTTCAATGATTTCGAAATTATTTTGTGCCAGAACATCTTCAAATTTTCTTTTGCTATATTTTGTTTTTATAGTGGCTCCTAACACTTTACTGATTATTTCTTTATGGTCATGACTGAAAGGTGATGTATGTTTTTGTTGTACTATATATATAGCTCCTTTTGGTTTTAAAACTCTACGCATCTCATTTATTGCTTTTTTGTTCGAAAACCAGTGGAAAGCGGCAAACATAGTTATAAGGTCGAAGGTTTTGTCCGGAAAGGGGAGTTTCTCCGCGCTACCTTTAATATATGTAATATTTTTATCCTTGGAAGCGTTAGCAAACATCTTTTCATCAATATCGCAGCCAAATATTCTTGAGTTCTTTTTTGCCATTTGTCGAGTAGAAATTCCAGTGCCGCATCCCAAATCCAAAATAATTGGATGCGGAGTTTTGATGAGATAATAAATATCTCTAATTACCCTGGTCGGATAACTAGGTCTAATAAATTTATAATTTTTTTCTAGTTTGCTAAAGTTTCCAAAATTATTCATATTGAAAGTATATCAAAAAACTCGCCTTCAGACGAGTTGTTTGATTTCGTAGTCTTAAGATCTAACATTTGCCAAAATTTTGACGGGATTATTGGGGAGATTGAGAAATGGGCGGAAGTTTTAAAGAATTGACTTATCAACTATTTAATACTAATGTTAATAATAAATAAAATATTGCACATTAAAAAGGAAAAATCATGATACTAGATTTAATACTCAAGGAAAATACTTATTTTTTAAAAATTCATAAGAATTTTTTTCAAAATAAGTCGGCGCCAGTTGCGCTATTTAAGATCGACAGCCCCTTGATGGAGAAGTATTCTTATCTAGGGGAATTTCATATCGGCGGGGCAATGTTCGGTTTTGGCGGTTGTTTTAAAATACAAGGAGAGGAAAACGATTATATAATATATAAGTTTAACTTTCCAGAAAAAGATAATGATATAGCCATGCGGAAAATGTTGCTAACAGTTTATTTAGCCACCTATTACGTGGTTGAACAAATGTTCTATGAAAAAGAATTCTTTTCTGAAGCAGTTTGGGATGACCAGGCACTCTCTTTCGTTATTTTTGATGGGGGCTATCAAATGGGTGGTTATTCTATTGGTGGGCAATTATACCCTTGGTTTAAAAAAAGACTTTATTCTCTAAGCGATGAAGATTTGGTAACATTAAATAGTTATGTAATCTCTGAATTAAAGAGGGTATATAATTATTTTTTCAAAGAAGAATTGTCTTACGACCAAATTACTATTAGCAGAGAATCATTCTTTATCCAAGTGAACATGAGCGGACGTTGGCTATCATGGACTAAAAATCGTGATGCGGATAAATCAGAACGATTTGATTTACATAACATCGATTTTCATTCTGACCAAGAGTTATGTTTTGCCGCGATTATAGGCATAAACACTTGGTTGAGGGAAAATTAACACAAAAAGCGGAGTAAAATTACTGCCGCTTTTTTATTGGTAGTCTTAAAGTCTGAAATTTCTCAAAATTTTGAGGGGATGGTTAAGGAGATTGGGAGATGGGCGGAAATTATTAAGACTTATTGAATTATGTAAAAAATCAAAAATATTGCAAAAAAGGTCAATTTTTGCTATTATAAATGTAAAATAAGGGATAAATAATGTAAATAAATGTATGATGAATCCTGATAAAATGGGGAATCAAAATTACCGTTTCGGCATTATTTCTGATACCCAAGGAAGAAAAGGGCAACAACTCGATGAAGCCCTAGAGCCTTTAAAAAATCACGGAGAGAATTTAGACTTTATAGTTCATATTGGGGATTTAGCGGGTAGCGGAATACTTTCTGAGTATGTTAAAGAAGCAAAGGGCCTGGCTTTACGTTATGACAAAGAAAAAAAGACGGATAAACTATCATTGGAGGTTGAGGAATATATTAAAATTATAGAATCTCCAGAATATCATATTTTTAAGGAGCAACAAAAAAATATAGGAATGGAACAAGATATTGCCGTTTATGCTTTATGGATGGCAAAAAGTAGAGGCGAATTAGATCAAGCAATGGCAGACATGAGACAATCTATTAAAGATGTAACCAGCCGACTTTCAGAATTGAAAAGTGATGTTCGCCATATTATGGGAAATGCTGATAGACCCTTCCCTCAGAAACTAGAAGCGACACAAGAATTGTTAAAAGAAGCCGGAGTGGATTCTTATGATAAGCCTTTGAATTTGCCTTTAGATGATAAGACCTCCGTTATTTTTTGGCCTTCATTTAAAGTTGACGAAAAGAATGCCGAACAAACTAATAGTTTAGAAAAAACCATTGATGATTTTGCTCAATTGAATAAAGATAAAAAGAGTATATTGATTTTTGCTCACGAGACTCCGTTTAAAGGCCCAAAAAAACCTGGAGTTTATGAAAAACAAGTTAAACAAGCTAATTTGCCAGATTCAGAAAGAGTCCCCTACAAACAGTTTTTGCCTGTAAGTAAATATCTTATGGAGCTATGTCGCCGGCTACCAGCAAAGGCAGATATTTACGTTGCTTGTGGGCACATGCATGTTTCGCGTGAAACTTTGGCGGCGGGAATAAACTTTTTAGATTTCGATGAATCGGGAAAAGCTAAGTTGCGTCTGTTCGGAGGACAAACAATTGATCATGACAAATATGAAACCATCCCGGGCGAAAAAAGAACAATTAATTTATATTACCTACCGGAGGGAGAGGTGGGAATTTTTGAAATTAAGGATGACGGTGAAATAATTTATAAGAATTTGAGTAAATAATTTATTCGATATGAAAATTACATCATTGCCAGCCGCTAGATTATTTATAATTGAAGGAATCGCCGGTGCAGGAAAAAATACTCTCCAAAAGCAAATTGAAGGAATGCTGTCCGGTAAGACAATATATGATTATTATGAAGAAGAACTTTTGTTTACCTGGAAACACGCTTGGATCGAAGATATCGATGCGATCAGGCTTAATTTTTATGAGCACTTTTTAAATTATTGTGAAAAAATTCTTCGCGATGACAGCAACGCGGTTTTTATACTTAATCGATTCCATATCTCCTACGCCATTTTTACTGTCTCATCCAGTCCTGACATGATAGCTCAGTACGAGAAAATCATTAATAAATTAAAAAATCTGCCGACTTTCGTCTTTGTCCCGATCGTTACTGAAGAGGCGATAGAAGAGCGCTCGACCCACAAGGAGCGAGTGCACCCGGTTTGGGCCCTTCATCGCAACAAAAGATTGGTGCAAGGAGGTTTTGCCACTTTCCAAGAAATGTATAGCCAGGAACAAAAGAAAATTAAGTCTTTAGTTAAAGAACAGGGGATTCCGTATAGCTTGGTAGATGTTGAAATTAATAATTAAATATCAATTTTACCAATAGATACAGGAGCTTTATTTTTCTCGAAAAACCTTTTTTTGATTTTACAGGAAATCGAACACCTAAAATTTCCCTAATTCTACAAACGAAAAGAGAACTGGCACACGCTAGTTCCCCAATAGTAGTCCCTAGGGGAATCGAACCCCTGTTACCAGGATGAGAACCTGGCGTCCTAACCGTTAGACGAAGGGACCATATTTAATTAAGGGTTTGTCCAATTAAGCTACTATAGCCTCTGATAAATTCTTCGGCTGATAAAGCCTTTTTCCCTTCAATTTGTAAGTTTAATATAACTAAAGAATCTTGTCCACATTGGATCATTAATTTATTATTTTCCTTAAATATCTCGCCAATTTTGTATTTATTTATGGCTAATGGTTGATGTTCTGTTTTTAATATTTTAATAATTTTATGATGAGATTCTTGGTCGTCGCCCGTTATCATTAAAGTATAAGTCCCCGGCCAAGGATTATAAGCGCGAACACTCCGTTCTATTTCCAGCGCGGTTTTTTTCCAGTTTATGCGGCCGTCCTCCTTTTTTAAGGTTTTAACATAGCTCGCCTGGGATTCATCTTGTTCTTTTGGTTTTATTTTTTTTGCTAGAAAATCGCGCAAGGTCGGGATTAATAAGTCAGCGCTCAAAGCCGCTAGTTTATCATGAACGGTTTCTAAGGTTTCTTGGCCGTTCAATTTTATTTTTATCTGTTTTAATATTGGCCCGGTGTCTAAACCAGCCTCCATTTTCATGATTGTTATTCCCGTTTCCTCATCACCGTTTAAGATCGGAACGTTGAGGCAAGCGGCTCCTCGATATTTCGGCAGGAGGGAAGCATGGACATTAAGACAGCCATAAGTCGGGATAGCTAAAATATCGGGCGGGATTATTTGGCCATAAGCGATGACCACAATTAAGTCTGGTTTTAGTGAGCGGATAATCTCCGTGGTGGTTTTTATTTTTACTGGCTGGAAAATTTTTAAATTATTTTGGAGAGCCGTCGTTTTTATTGCCGTTGGAGTTAATAATTGTTTTCGTCCGATCGGTTTATCGCTTTGCGTAAAGACGCCGATTATGGCAAAATCCGGTGTCGCTATTAAACTCATTAAACCAGGGACAGCGAAATCTGGCGTGCCCATAAAAATTAAGCGGGTTTTATTTTTAGCATCCTGAGTCAGCATATATTATTTTTTACGGTATATATTATTTTTTGTTTTTAGGTTTATTTTTTTTGGTTTTCGCTATCTTGTCGATAAAAAGTATGCCGTCTAAGTGGTCCGTTTCGTGTTGTAAAACGCGCGCTAACATTTTTTCGGCCATTAACTTTTTTTTCTCCCCATTCTTATCTAAATAAATACAGTTAATTTTTTTATGGCGCTCGACGGGGGCATAAATAATTTCTCCCTTTTCGTCGAGGACGGAGAGACAGCCCTCTTCTTCGATTTCTCTCGCCCAAGACTTTTTAGTAATCTGGGGGTTGATTAAGAAGATGGTTTTATTTTCATGGCGAACTAGTATTAAGCGAATATTTTGACCGATTTGAGGAGCGGCTAGTCCGGCGCCGTCTTTATGGATTACGGTTTCCTCCATATCCGCTAAAAGATTGCGGAACTCTGGGCTTTTGATTATCTCTAAAGATAGGGGAGCCGATATTTTCCTTAAGATGGGGTGAGGATTAGTAATTATATTTAATTGTTTAGGCATATAGTTAAATAATTATTTTTTTTGATCGATGATTTTAAAGAAATATTGCCATTTACTGCCGCTCAAACATAATTCTTTAGTATCAGTTAGAGCAATTTCGATTTGTTGACTAGTTTTTTCTTTGCAAACTTTAAAAATCGCGCTACGTTTGAAGCCAGGAATAGATAATTCTTTAATGACTCGGAGCGCGAGATCTTGCCAGGGATAGGCCGGCGCGGGGCAATTTTTTTTATTTTTTATGATGTCTGAAAAAGACTGGAAAGTATCCGACATGAATTTATTTTAATTGAGTTTAAAGTTGAAGCTTAAATAACCGATACCAAAATCAGTTTGATAGGCTAGGAGCTGAGATTGTCGAGTTCGGCTTGTGATAGCGCCTAGTAAAATTAATAGAGGATGTAAACCGCATTCGCCCGCGTCTTTTATTAGTTTAGTGTCCATTGTTAGGATATTTTCGGCCGCCGTTTCAGCGACGCTGAGAAATTCAATTAATTTATTATCGAATTTAGCGCCTTTGGGCGAGTAGCCGCCCGGTGATTTTTTTTTCAGACGATGTGACAGGTCGCCCGAAGCAATCAGGGCGATTTTTTTATCGCTGTTTTCTAAAACTATTTTTAGGGCTTGGCCGAATTTAAACTGTGTTTCGTCGTTAAGATCGCTGGCCGGATAAATAGTAATTATTTTTATTTTATTTAGTAAGCTTTTAAATAGATATAAGGGAATGGCGCTGCCGTAGTCTAAGATTTCTTCGGAAATTAGTTGGAGGCTGAAATCTGGTCTTAGGGTTTTTTGAATTTGATCGGCTAAGAGGGCATCGCCGTTAAAAATAGTTTTAGGCGGGATGAAGCCAAAGTCCTGGAGATTAATAGACATTTCGGGAGCGACATTTAAAGTAAAAGCCGTTTCTTGTTTAAGGCCATGCGGGCTGATAATAATCAGAGTATTTATTTCCTGAGTTTTTAGTTCAGTTTCTATTTCTTGATAGGCCGCTACGGTTTTAGCGAGAAAATCATAATTAGCCCGGCCGATTTCCGGGATTAAAAGAGGCGAATGGGGTAATAAGGCGCTAATGAGCAGTGGCATAAATTCTGTATTTTAGGTATTTTTAGTATAGTCTTTTTTGTTTTTTTGGGGAAGTTGACACACAATATGTTTTATGACGTGTAAACAGGAGTAATAAAATAGACACTTTTTAGGTGTCTATTTTCCAGTTTTTAGTTCTTTAATTAGAGCCTCTAGTCTATTATTAGAGCCCGTTTTTCTTAATGACTCAATTTATTTAATCGTTTCCCCCATATCATAGTTATAAAGAAATTGCGATGAAGCCGTAATAACATTTTTTGGATTATAACCTAATCTATTAAAAGTCTGGTCATCAGCGAAAGGTCTTTTTCTGCCACCCGAAATTAAATAAATAGTCGGAAAGTTATCAGTTTTAGCAAGTTGGCCCTCATCGAGGAGAACCGGCGCTATCGTCTTGTAAGTCTCTAATTCTTTAGTGGTTTTTTTAAGGATCTTTTTCCCTACATATTTAGTGGTTAGGAGAATTTTATCAACCGCGGCTTTAGTTTTATCTTCGACATAATAAATAGAACCGTTTTTACTATCTTGAAGTAAGACGCCGGTCACATAGGTCGAAGTAGCGGTAATAGTTTTGCCGATTTTGTAATCAACTAGATCTTCCGGAGCGGCATTTTCAATTTCAACGGGGTTAAAACCAAATTTTTTAAAGACCGTTTGGTCCGCGAAAAGCCTTTTTTCTTTGTCGACTAAGAGATAGATTTTTTTGTCCGGGGTCTGAACTAGAGAATAGTTAGCGAATCGGATCGGTTCGCCAGTAGCATAATAATCTAAGTCATTTACTTCTACTTTAACAATTTGACTTGGTTTAAAGCGGGAAACAAAGGCCGAGTAATTAGTGAAGCCTCTTTTTTTACCGTTTTCAATTAACCAGACTCCCGGGTTTCCTCTAGCTTGTAACAGAGAACCGTCGGGATAGATTTGAGAGGATTTAGGAAAATAGCGGTTCCACAGCTTATAAAAATTATAGTTGCCATTAAAGACGTGAGGAGTGTAATTATATAAAGCGGCCGTGGCTTGGTTTTGGGGAGTAACGAGCATTGTCTGGTTAGCCGTTGTTAAGTAGGGCTGGACTGTACTACTTATAGAGTAAGTTTGGCCGGCGCGGTAATTATAGCGAGTAGGCTGTTGCATGTAAGCGAGAAACTGGAGAGCGGCGCTGTTAACTTGTTTACCAAAACCTTTATATCTCCAACACCGGTCATAAGGCGTGCAAGTTAGCATGCCATCGTAAATAAAATAACCAGTAGCCCAATCGAGATGACTTTGGGGCGGATTACTGTCTTCAATTAAACTTTCTTCTTTTTGCAGGAGGACTAATAGCGCCTTGGGATTAATCGTTGTTATTTTTTGACATTTAAGTTTTTTTTCGTTTTCCGTCGGGCTATCGCTTAAAATAGCGTCATCGCAATCATAATTATTATGAGTCGCGTCATAAATTATTTCGGCGGCCGTTTTTTGATCGCCGTGTGTGTTGAGAGTCGAATAATTAGCCAAGTAACTACCTTTATTTTCAAGAAATCTCTGAATATCGCCAAGACTCATCGCATCATAACTAAGCATCTCTCGGTCCGTAATTATATTATCGGGATTAAAATTAGGATCAATTTCTAATTGAGCGCGCCCGGCCTCTGGCACCCCTAAAAAAAATAAGGCCAGGAGAACGAAGCTGAAATAATAATATCTTTTTAGATTTAACATCCCTCTATTATAATATAATTTTCTGTTTCGGACAAATCTAGGAAATTTTGACTAAAAAAACATCATTGTTAGTGATGCTTTTTAGGCCAAACATGATAGCTAGAGATATTTAGCCATTCACTCTTAAGACTACTTTTTCTTTTTCTTCTAAATCAATTTTTACTTTATCGCCTTCCTTTATTTTTCCGGCAATTATTTCTAAAGCTAATTCGTCGAGAATCATTGTTTGAATTATTCGTTTTAAGGGGCGGGCGCCGTAACTTATATCATAACCCTTTTCGGCTAAGAGTTTTTTGATTTTCGGGCTGACTTTAACTAGAATATTTTTATTACCTAATCTTTTTTCCACTTTTAGTAATTCGAGATCAACAATCCGCTCGAGCGCTTCGGGCGTGAGACTGCGGAAGAGGACGATTTCGTCGATGCGATTTAAAAATTCGAGTTTAAAATGATTCTTCAAAATTTTATCGATTTTTTCTTTCATCTCTTCGGTTCGGAATTTAGTGGCTTGGTCTTTATCGCTCGCGTCATTAAAGCCGATGGAATATTGTTTGATAATTTCGTTTCCCAGATTTGAAGTCATGATAATTATGGTATTTTTGAAATTGATTGTTCGTCCTTTAGAATCGGTTAGGCGTCCATCATCCAAAATTTGCAGAAGCATATTAAACATATCCGGATGAGCTTTTTCAATTTCGTCGAACAAAACGACGCTATAAGGATGGCGGCGGACGCGATCGGTTAATTGTCCGCCTTCGTCATAACCAACGTAGCCGGGAGGCGAGCCGATTAGTTTCGCGACGCTATGTTTTTCCATAAACTCGCTCATGTCTAAACGGATTAGGGCTTTTTCGTCGTCGAAAATAAAATTAGCTAGCGCTTTAGCTAATTCGGTTTTTCCGACACCGGTCGGTCCGACAAATAAGAAAGAACCGATTGGTTTTTTTTCTTCGTTAATGCCGGCGCGGCTGCGGCGGAGGGCGTTAGCTACTGCTTTAATCGCTTCGTCTTGGCCCACGACTTCTTTATTCAAAGCGGTTTCCGCGGCGCTTAATTTATAAATTTCGTCTTGCAACATGCGATTGACCGGAATACCGGTCCAGCGGGCGACGACTTTAGCGATATCTTCTTCATCAACTTCTTCTTTTAAAATTCTTTGTCCTTTTTTTTGAATCTTTAATAATTCTTCTTGAGAGTTTTTAATTTTATTTTCCAGTTCCGGGATTAGACCGTATTTTATTTTAGCGACCTCGGTTAAATCAGCGCCTTGTCGTTGAGCGATTTCCGCTTTTATTTTTAGATCCTCCATGGCTTTTTTTGATTCCCGAATTTGAGAGATAATCATTTTTTCGTTGTTCCAGTGGAGTTCTAATTGGTCGGCTTTTTCTTTTAGTTTAGCTAATTCGATATTTAAGGTCCGTAGTTTCGAAGATTTTTTGTCGGTAGTCATTAGCCCCGCTTTATTTAATTCTAATTGATTTATTTTTCTTTTTAATTGATCGAGTTCATCGGGCATGGAATCGATTTCCATCCGGAGCGAAGAAGTCGCTTCGTCGATTAAGTCTACGGCTTTGTCGGGCAAAAAACGATCGCTAATATAACGATTAGAGAGTTTGGCTGCCGCAATTAGGGCGTTATCGGTAATCCGAACGCCGTGATGGACTTCATATTTTTCTTTAAGTCCGCGGAGCATACTAATAGTATCGTCCACGCTAGGTTCGCTGACATAAATTGGTTGGAATCTTCTTTCTAGCGCGGCGTCTTTTTCGATATATTTTTGGTATTCTTTAGTCGTCGTCGCGCCAATAGTCCGGAGTTCGCCCCGGGCGAGAGCGGGCTTTAACATATTAGAAGCGTCCATCGATCCTTCCGAGGCGCCGGCGCCGATTAAAGTATGGAGTTCATCAATAAATAAGATGATGCGGCCATTTTGGGATTTTACTTCTTTTAGAACGGCTTTTAGGCGATCTTCAAATTCGCCGCGGAACTTGGCGCCGGCGACTAAAGCGCCGAGGTCAAGCGTAACTATTTCTTTATTTTTAAGATTTTCTGGAACATCGCCGGTAATTATTCTTTGCGCTAAGCCTTCGACAATCGCGGTTTTACCGGTACCGGCTTCGCCGATAAGAACCGGATTATTTTTAGTGCGGCGCAGAAGTACCTGCATAATGCGGCGAATTTCCTGATCGCGACCAACGACGGGGTCAAGTTTTTCCTGGCGGGCCAGTTCGGTTAGATTAGTTGTATATTTTTCTAGCACTTTATATTTATTTTCCGGAAAGGGATCGGTAATCGTTTGCGAGCCGCGGAGTTCTTTTAGGATATTTTTAACGCTTTGGTAGTCGACTTTAAAATTAAGTAAAATAGTTTGGGCCGGCGAGGGAACGCCGATCAAGGCGAGAAGAATATGTTCAGTAGAAATAAAATCATCGCTCATCCCGTCAGCTTCTTTTTGCGCTCGTTCTAAAATCACCGCTGTTTCCGCTGTACCCGAGACGGCCTGTACCGGGCCGCCGCTCGGGTTTATTTTAAAGCGAGGTAGTTTTTGGATAGCAATAATTGTATATTCTTCGATTATTTCCGGATCGATTTTCATTTTTTCTAAAATCGGCTTGATTAAACTTTCATTCTGTTGCAGAAGGGAAAGCAGGATATGAACCGCCTCAATATTCGCTTGGCCGTAGCTGGTCGCGATTATTTGAGCGTTAATGATAGCTTCTTGGGATTTATCCGTGAATTTATTGAACATATTATTAAGCATATAATTGTGGTAAGAGTTATTAGCACTCTTATTAAGAGACTGCTAATTTATATCATAATATAAGGCCGATTAGTTGTCAATCGGAAAATAATCATGCTATTATAATGATATGCTTGAAAACAATTTTTTAACTTATAGCGGCAAGATTATTTTTCAGATTTTAGGAGAAATTTTGTATTTTCCAATTTGGTGGTACAGCGTCGGTTTAATGCTCTTACTTAAGAATTTAGTGAAATTTTGGCGCGGTCAAGAAAAAGCTCTCGGTTTTAGTATTTGGCTCAAGAATATTTTTGTGCCGATGTATGGCCAGCGCGATATGGCTAGTCGAATTATCAGTTTTATTATGCGCCTCATTCAAATTATTTTTCGGGGGGCGGTTTTATTAGTTTGGTTTTTAGTGGTTTTATTTATTTTAGTTGCCTGGCTTTTGTCTTTTCCTCTTCTTTTGCTAATTTCCGTTTTTCAATTTTTACATTAAATTTTTTTGATTGTGCTAGGCAATCTAGTCAGCCTCTTATATGTCGATGGAGAAATTAAATTTTACTGCCGAACAAAACAGTGGTCGTCCCGGCGCCTGGTTTTTGGGTCGTTTTATTTTTTGGGGTAGCGATTTACGTGGTTCAATAATACGTTTAGGTCGCGTTAAAGAAAAAATTACTTATTTTTTGAGATTTTTGAATTGGCTCGTTGTTTTAGTGGGTTGGTTAGCGGGTGGCGTCTGGTTATTTCAGCATCGGGTCGGCTTTATTGCTCAACCCCTTAAGGCGCTTTTAGCTCATGATTTCGATCCTTTGATTTTTATTTTTGTTTTATCTTTATGGTTTGATTTATTTTTAATCTATTCAGTCAGCCGGGCTAAAATTTCTGACCAAAAAATCAATTATCGACTTTTTTCGGCAAATTCTAAAAAACCAACTCAGGCGAGTCGTAAATCTAGTCGGAAATATAATGTAGCGGGCGCTTATTCGGCTAGTAGTTTTAAAATAATTGAGGAGGCTTATCTTTTAGCGAATTCATTACGTCAATCAGAAGTGGGAGTTATTCATCTTTTTCGAGTACTTTTAAAAAATAAAGAAATTCAGAATCTTTTTATTCGTTTAAATGTTGACGCTAAAAGATTAGTAAGCTTAGTCGACCGACATTTAGCTGAACCGTTCGACAAAAAAAGACTTGGTCATATTGAATTAGCCGCGAATTTACAGGAAATTTTAGTGTCGGCTTTTGCTGACGCCTGTCGTCTTCAGCAAAACAGTGTCGACGTCTTAAATATTATTTTATTTTGTTATGATAAGAACGATTCTTTAAGGGAAATTTTAGATGAATTAGAAATTGATCTCGCGAAGATTTATAATACCGTCGCTTGGTTTCGAGTCAACCGGCGTCTTTTAGAGAGTTATCATAATTATCGGCGTTTAGCGCTTTTAAAACCAGGTAGTAATATGAATCGCGCTTATACCGCCATCGCGACCCCAACGCTCGACCATTTTGGTCACGATTTAACAATTGAGGCGAAGATGGGAAATTTAGAAATTTGTGTTGGTCGGCAGAAAGAGATCAATTCTATTTTTGAATCTTTTAGCGGCGGACATAACGGGGTCCTTTTAGTCGGACCATCGGGGGTCGGCAAGAAGGCGATTGTCAGTGGCCTAGCGCAGTTAATGGTCGAAGAAAATGTTCCGGCGTTTTTAAAGGATAAGCGTTTAGTAGAGCTTGATGTCTCACGTTTACTGGCGGGGGCCGATCCGAGCCAAGCCCAAGAACGCCTTCTCACTAGTTTAAACGAACTAGCTCGTTCCGGCAACATTATACTATACATTAATAATATAGAAAATTTAATTGGTATTAGCGCCGGTAATCAGGAGAGTCTGGATGTGTCTGAGGTTCTAGCGGAATCTCTCGGGCGTCGTCAGATTTATTGTCTAGCGACAGCGACGTCGGAAAACTATACTCGCTATATCGAAAATAAAGCCTTAGGTAACGGACTAACGACTATTGGAGTTAAAGAGCCGGAGTTCGATGAAGCTATTCAAATTTTAGAGAGTAAGGTCGGCGTTTTAGAATCAAAATATGATATTTATATCGTTTATAGCGCTTTAGAGCAGGCGGTCGCCATGTCGAGTCGTTACTTGCATGATCAATTTTTACCGCTTAAGGCCATTAATTTATTAGAAAAAGCCGCTATTATTACGGCGCAAGAATTGAAAGACGATCCGACTAAATGTTTTTGTGGCCGAGAGCAGGTCGCGGCGGCGATTAGCGAATTAACCGGTATCCCTGCTAGTAAAGTAACCATTTCCGAGAGTCAGAAATTACTTAACTTAGAAAGTGAGATTCATCGTCGTTTAGTCGGACAGTCAGAGGCGGTCGGGGCCGTCGCGGCGAGTTTACGACGCGCGCGGGCGGAAATGAAAGATAGTAAACGGCCGATTGCCAGTTTTTTATTTCTTGGTCCGACCGGTGTCGGTAAAACGGAGTTGGCCAAATCAGTTAGTGAGATTTATTTCGGCGATGAAGATTATTTAGTGCGTTTAGACATGAGCGAATATCAATCTTCCGATAGTATTAAGAAGATGATCGGCGATGTCGACGGGACGCTAGGATATTTAACGGAAGCGGTTCGGAAAAAACCTTTTTCGTTAGTTCTTTTAGACGAAATCGAGAAAGCTAATCCCGATATTTTAAATTTATTTTTACAAATGCTCGATGACGGCCGACTGACGGACGGGCAGGGGCGGACGATTAGTTTCGCCGAGTCTATTATTATCGCGACTTCTAATATTGGCGCTTTATATATTCAAGAACAGATTAAAGCTAAAACCGCTCTTAATTTAATTAAACAAGAATTAATTGATAATCAGCTTAATCAGTACATGCGGCCGGAATTAATTAATCGTTTCGACGGCATTATTGTTTTTAAACCGTTAAGTGAGGAAGACGTCTTTACGGTAGCGACTTTAATGCTTAAAAAGATTAAGAAAAGTTTAGCGGATAAGGGGATCGGGCTAAAAGCCGATAAGGCCGGGGTAGAGATACTAGCTAAAGAAGGATATGATCCTAAATTTGGCGCTCGTCCTTTACGCCGGCTGCTTCAAGATAAAGTTGAAGATATTATTGCGACTAAAATTCTGAGTGGCGAACTAAAGCGCCGCGATAATGTTATTATTGATAAGCAAGCTAATATTAAAATCGAAAAGGCGTTGGCTTTATAATTATTTGGTTATTTTTATTTTTTTCCGGGCATGTTTTATTTTTTAATTTTTTTAGCCGCTTTAGTTTTAACGGCGCTCCTCAGTGCTGGCGTCCGCCAGCTCGCTTTTTATTGGCAAGTTTTAGATCGGCCAGATTCTAATCCTTCGCAAGGAAGAAAAATCCATACTCAAGCGACGCCGCTTTTAGGCGGCCTGGCTATTTTTAGCGCCTATTTTATTTTATTGTTTTTATTTAGTCGGCATTTTTTGGCGGGAAATTTGGAGTGGTCTCACTTACTAGGTTTTTTTGGTGGCGCTTTAATTATTAGTATTGGCGGCATTTTAGACGACCGTTATAACTTAGCGCCGCAGCGTCAGATTATTTTTCCCCTACTAGCGATTATCGCTGTTATTGGCGGGGGAGTAGAAATTGTTCGGCTCAGTAATCCGTTAGGCGGGCTACTTGATCTTCGTTCTTTATTCTTTATCTCGCCTATTATCATTAGTCTTTGGCTGTTAGGAATGATGTATACGACTAAGCTTTTAGACGGTGTTGATGGTTTAGTTTCGGGGATAGTCGCCATTGGCGGTTTTATTATTTTTTTGTTTACTCTAACTACTCGTTATTATCAGCCGGATATTGCTTTCGCCGCGATTCTTCTATCGGGAGCGTCTTTAGGATTTTTAATTTGGAATTGGCATCCGGCTAAGATTTTTTTAGGCGAAGGAGGATCGCTTCTTTTAGGTTATATCTTAGGCGTTTTGGCGATTATTTCGGGAGCCAAGATCGCGATCGCTCTTCTGATTATGGGTATTCCTATTTTAGATGTTGTTTGGACTATTATGCGCCGTTTAAGCTTAGGAAAAAATCCTTTCCGTTTCGCGGATCGTGAACATTTGCATCACCGGTTACTTAATTTGGGCTTAAGCCAACGTCAGACCGTTTCAATTTTTTATATTTTGTCTTTAGTGTTCGGTTTGAGCGGACTCTTTTTACAAAGTCGGGGAAAATTTTTAGCGCTTTTAGTTCTCGTCGTGATTATGCTTTTACTAGTTATTGGTTTTTGGGCTTTCGATCGTCAGCGCCAGGCGAGGAAAAATCTGGTCAGAACTCGTAGTGATAACGACGGGGCGCCTAATTTGAAAAAAACTTTACTTCTACATATTTGTTGTGCCCCTTGTGGTACTTATATTAGTCAGTATCGTTTAGCGTCTCGTTTTTCTATAACCTGGTATTTTTATAATCCTAATTTAGCTTCTTTAGAAGAATACGAAAAACGTTTAGCAGCGGTTAAGGCGATGGCGGCGAAATTTAATTTTAGTTTATTAATTGAGCCTTATGAACATAGCGCTTGGCAGACTAAAACGAGTGGTCGGGCGGCTGACGCCGAGCGAGGAGAGCGCTGCCGCATTTGTTATCGCGACCGGTTAGAGGCAACGGGACGTCTCGCGAGCCAGGAGAAATTTGATTATTTTAGCACTACTTTATTAGTTAGTCCTTATAAGGACGCCGCCGCGATTAAAGCGATTAGCCGCGAAATTGCTGGTCTTCACGCGGTAACTTTTTTAGACGAAGATTTTCAAGCTGACAACGCTTACCGCCTTAGCCAGGACTTAGCCAAAGAGCTTGGTCTTTATCGTCAAAAGTTTTGCGGTTGTGAATATTATTGTTCTCTTAAACTATGAGTAGGTCGATAAATTCAAAATTAGGTTATTTAAAATTAGATTATGCAAAATTTATAATAATGTTGTTATTTTTTGTTTTTTCGGCCCAGCCTCTTTTAGCGAGTGACTCAGATAATATTGATACGGACGGTGACGGTTATTCTGATCAGTTAGAACTTAAAAATAATTATTCACCTTTTAATTCGCGACCGCTTAAATTAGAAAAAAGTGATGCCGATAGCGATGGCTTAAGCGATTATTGGGAGCTAAAATTTAAAACTAATCCTTTAGATCCGGATTCCGACGGGGATGGCTTTAAAGATAAAGAAGAGCTTGATTCTCTTTATAATCCCCTATCTTCTTCAACTAAAAAATTAGTCCCCCGGATTGAAATCGATACCAAGAAACAACAATTAACTTATTTTATTGCTGGCCAAGCCTGGAAGAAGATGGTAGTTTCAACCGGTAAACCGAGTATGCCGACGCCGCGCGGTAATTTTACGGTAATTAATAAATCGTCGAAGGCTTGGTCGAAAACTTATAAATTATGGATGCCTTATTGGCTCGGTCTTAATCGCGGGGAATTTGGTATTCATGAATTACCGATTTGGCCGGGTGGTTATCGCGAAGGGGCGAATCATTTAGGCCAAGCCGTTTCTCATGGTTGTATTCGCTTAGGAGTCGGTGACGCTAAATATCTTTTTGACCGAGTAGCGACTGGTACGACTGTCATTATCAAATAGGCTGATTTGTGATATAATTTATGTTATAATATAAAGGTAATTCTAAAATTTTTAGTGTTAATTTTTTAGTTTATGTCTACTAAATTTATCAAACTATCTTTTCTGTTGGTCGGGATTATTTTTTTGACTAGCGCTTGTTCGTGGTCTTGGCCTTGGGCTAAAAAAGATTCCCCGGCGCCCGCCAGCCAAACGGTCAGTCCAGAAATAAGTCCGGCCGCCCCAGTAGTCTATACTAATGGTTTAAAAAAATTTAATGGTTTAGAAGAATTGGCTAGTTTTTTGGCCGATAATAATAATTCCGAAGGAGAACTCAGCTCAGAAATAAAAATTCAGAAAGCGGCCTTAAGCGGATCTCTGACGCCTCTATTAGCGTCAACAGAACTGAGCACTCAAGAAAACTATTTAGACTATACTACTAATTTACCGTCGGGTGCTCAGCGGGCCGATTTAATTAAGACTAATGGCAATTACACTTATGCTTTAGCTAAAGACGAGCTGATTATTACTAAGACTGCGCCGGCCGCCAGCGCTAGTATTATTAGCCGGATAGTTTTTAAATCGCGACCGACCGGCTTATTTTTAGCGGGTAATGTGATAGCTATTTTTGGTAACGATAATCAGATCGCCGATCAGAATTTTTATCAAAGTTTTCGACGTCAGAATCCTTATACTTTTTTTAAAGTTTTTGATGTCACGGATCCGGCTAATCCGCAGTTGCTACGAGATTTAAGCTTTGAGGGTATTTATCAGGAGGCGCGCTTAGTCGGTGATTATGTTTATTTTTTAACTAGCACCCAGAGTAATTATATCGCCGGTGAAACTTTGACGCCGCGTCTAGTTGAAAGCGGCCAAGTTTTACCCGAGAAATGCTCCGGTGTAGCGAAATGTTTCGTCCCCGAAGTTTATTATTTTGATATCGCTTATACGGCCTATCGTTTCGCTAATATCGCGATGATAAACATTACTAATAATTCTGAACCTTTGAGCGGCCAAGCTTTTCTTTTAGACCGTGGTCAAGATATTTATATTGCTTCGGATAATATTTATATTAGTTATACTCCTAATATTGAAGAATATGATTTAGAGAGGCAAGCAGCGCGCGCCGTCGTATATTCTAAACTAAGCGCTAGTGATCAGGAAAAAATTACTAAAATAGAGGCGACCCCCGGTTTTGTTTTAAATAATCGGGAGAAGAAAATAAAAGTTGCTCTAATTATTAATGGTTATTTAGAATCGCTAACGGCGGACGATCGTGCGCCGCTGGATTTAGCGGTCGAGGCGGATTTCGGCGACCGGCTTAGCGAACAGCTGAAGTCAGTCGATAAACTAAGTCTTTATAAGTTTGCCTTGAACAATAATAAATTAGAATATCGGGCTAAGGGCGAGATTAATGGTCATTTATTAAATCAATTTTCTCTCGACGAGAACGGAGAATATTTAAGTGTCGCGACTTTAAATTCTAGTTATCCCGCGGCGCTGGCCGGCGCTACTGATTTTTATAGCAGTATTTATATTTTGGATAAAAATTTAAAAACTATTGGTAGCTTAGAAAATTTAGCGACGACAGAAAAAATTGTTAATGTTCGTTTTATCGGTAACCGAGCTTATTTAGTGGCGGCGAAAACTACTAGCCCGTTATTTGTTATTAATATGGCTGATCCGACTAAGCCGGCCGTCTTAGGGGCTTTAAAAATTAATGGCTTAGCTAATTATCTCTATCCGGCTGATGCTAGCGGTAATAAATTAATTAGTCTCGGTTATGAGCTAGAGGGTCAAGCGAGCAGTAGTCAGAAGATAAAAGGTTTAAAATTAACTTTATTTGATTTTAGTGATTTAGCTAAGCCGAAAGAACTGGACAGTTTTTTAATCGGCGATGCCGCTAGTGGTTCTTTAACTTTCGGCGACCATCAAGCCTTTGCCTACTCGTTGGATAAAAATTTATTATCTTTCCCGACTACTTTACACGACTCTAAAGGACGTTTAAGCTTTGCCGGTTCGTTAGTATTTTCTTCAGAGGCTGATCATTTACAGTTAAAAGGCCGAGTCGATCATTCCGCCGGCGGACATTTTGGTCAATTTGATTCTTGGGCCGGGCTTGATTATTATGATAATGCCGTTAAACGTGTTTTATATTTTAATGATAATTTTATTAGTTTTTCTAATAAATTTTTGAAGATTAGTTCTTTGGCTCAATTAGACGAAACTAAAAGTCTCGAGTTGACGACGCGCGGTAATGATTATTTAATCGAGACACCGGCCGCTCCTACTAGTACTCCGACTATACCCGAGGATATGGCCGGGGCTACTGCGCCCCCGCCTCCCGGCGATGATCCGGCTTTACTCGCTACTTCTAGCCAACCATAATTTATGAAATATCAACGTTTAATTCCTATCATTGTCCCCGTACTAGTTTTATTACTTTGTGAACTTTTTTTAAGAGTGCCGGCCTTTTTTTATTCCGCCTTAGCTTTAGGCGCCTTGTTAATTGTTTTAGCTCTTAAATATATTGGTCCGCCGAATAAGATTAACTGGCTGTTATTTATGATTTTGCCGCTTTTATTTTTTATTAGTTTTGCTGCTTATACTTCAGTGATTATTGGTTATTTTTGGATTCAGTTAGGGTTTCTTTTGATTTTTAGTTTTTTGTTTATTTATTTGCGGGCGGTCTATTACTATGCTAATTACCAGGAAGAAGCCCAGTGGTCCAACAAATTAGATAATTTAGGTATTGCCGGCAGCTTTTTAGTGGTTTTTGCGACGGCGGCCGTTTTATTTATCTTACCGACTTTTTTTAATTTATCTTTATGGCTGATGCTGTTAAGCGTGGCGTTAGTGATTGCCCTTTTATTGTTTCATTTTAAATCTTTCAAACCGGGAAGCGCTTGGCCGAGTCAGAGCGTAATCGGTATTAATGTTTTAATTCTCACTGAACTCGCCTGGGCTTTTTCCTTATTACCGCTTAATTTTAATATTCTCGCCTTATTTTTAGCTCTCGCCTATTATTTAGATTTAACCATCATCCGCTTGGAGCGCCGGGGCCAACTAAATAGGCAGTCGCTTAAATTACCTCTAATAGCTAGTTTACTTTTATTTATCGGTTTACTACTCACTGCGCGCTGGTTATAATTAATTCTTTAAATATTTTATGACTAATAAATTTTCTATTGATACCCGTTTTTGGATCGTAGTTTTATTGGCGCTCGCTTGCGGCCTGACGGCGGGCTCTTTAAGCGGAGTTTGGATTAGCGCTTATTTATCGACTAATTCGTCCAGTTATTCCGGCGAGCTGAACTTAAATGATTTAAAAGCCCGAGGCTCAGATTTTATCATTCGTGATCCTAAAAACGTGATCGTGAGTCAAGATTTAAAAATTACCGAAACTTTAGCCGGCTTAAAACCGATCTTTGTTCGAATTTTTAAAGAATTAGCGCCGAGCGCGAATAAAGATTCTCAAAAAGCCGATTACTATCGTTTAAGCGAGCCACTGTTTGTGGGTTTTATTATGACGACCGACGGTTGGGCCATTGCTTTAGCGCCGCAAGAATTAAAAGTTGATTTTAAGCTTAAAAATTATGTCGCGATTAGCGGTGATCGACAGATTTATAAAATTGATAAAATTCTCCCGGCGCAAAATTTTCCGGGGAATCCTCTGATTTTCCATTTAGCCGGTGCGGCTAATTTACCGATTAAAAAAATTGTGCCTCGTTCGGAATTAAGTTTGGGGCAAACTTTGTTGGCAATTGATAATTTTAATAATATTTGGCCGACGGCTATTTCTTCCTTGAGTAAGAGCCCGGATGTTTTAAGCAGTGATTACCCGGCGGCGCGTTTGGGTTTAGCGGGGGCGGGGGATAATAATTTTAAGAATTCTTTTGTTTTTGATTTGGCCGGTAATTTGGCTGCGGTGATTAGCGATCAGCGGGAACTTATCCCGGCTTTCTCTTATAATTATTTGGCGAATTTCTTGCCGACTAATAACTCGGTCCAGCGGCCTTCTTTAGGCGTTCATTATTTAGACTTAAGTCAGATTAAGACCGCCGCGGTTAATTTAGATAAAGGGGCCTGGCTTTATTCGACGGCTAGTGAAGCGGCGGTTGTTAAGGGGGGCGCGGCGAGTGCAGCCGGCCTTAAAGCCGGTGATGTAATTACCTGGATTAATAATCAAAAAATTGATGATGTTAATGATTTAGCAGATTTATTATCAGCTTATCGAGCCGGTGATAAAATTACTATAACTTACGAACGCGGCGGCTTAGAACAAGCAGTCGAAGTAACTCTCAAGGCGCTTCAATAAAATATTAATCGAGGTATTTCCATAGAGTATCAACTATGAAGATTAGGTCTATTCGACAATTGAAAAATTTAACCGGGAAAACCGTATTTTTACGAGTTGATTTTAACGTGCCAATTATTCGAGGGAAGATTAAAGAGGACTATAAGATTAAGGTTGGTTTAGCTAGTTTGAATTTTTTAGTGGCTCAGGGGGCGCGAGTTATTATTGCCACTCATTTAGGTGAACCCACTAAGCCTAGCGTGGCTTACTCAGTCCGGCCGATTGCGGTTCGATTACGTCAGCTTTTAAAGCATCCCGTGAAGTTTATTCCCGCTGTCAGCGGTTCGCTAGTCGAATCGGCAACACGAAAAATGAAACCAGGCGAGGTTATTATGTTGGAAAATTTGCGCTTTGCGGCGGGCGAATATACTAATGATTTAAAATTGGCCGCCGCGTTCGCGGCGAGCGCGGATATTTATGTTAACGACGCTTTTGCGGTCTGTCATCGCAACCAAGCCTCTCTTTCCGCTATTAAAAAATATCTCCCGGCTTATGCCGGCCTCCTCTTAGAACAAGAGCTCAGCGCCCTGGAGCGAGTTTTAAAACCGAAGAAGCCCCTAGTGGTTATTATCGGGGGCGCCAAAATACAAACTAAGGTTTCTTTAATTGCCCGGCTTTATCCGGCTGCTAGCCAAATTCTTTTAGGCGGCGCTTTAGTTAATAATTTTTTTAAGTTTAAAAAATTAGAAATCGGCCGATCTTTGAGCGACCTTGACAGTTTAGGGGAGGTTAAAAAATTTTTTAAACGGGGGCGTTTAGATTCTAAAATAATCCTGCCGCTTGACGTTGTTATTAAAAATAAACAAGGACAGGCTAAAGTAGTCCGTCCGGACGGGGTTAAAAAGACTGATGCCATTTTAGATATTGGTCCGGCGACTATTGCCGCTTATGCCGTTTATATTAAAAAAGCGCAGACGCTTATTTGGAACGGTCCCTTAGGGAAATTTGAAGAAGCGAGTTTTAAAAATGGCACTTTAATGATTGCCCGTTTACTAGCCGCCCGTTCTTCGGGGCGCGCCTATGGAGTCGTTGGAGGCGGCGAAACGGTCGAAGCTTTAAAACTTACTAAGATGACCGAATATGTCGACTGGGTTTCGACGGCGGGTGGTGCGATGCTCGCTTATTTAGGGGGCGCGCCGCTGCCGGGCTTATCACAGATAATAAAGTAGTTAACAAAATATATTCTTATGGCTAAAATAAAAAAATTATTGGCTCAAGAAATTTTAGATTCGCGAGGTTTTCCAACGATCGCTGTGACCGTCGTTCTCGATAACGGAATTAGTGCGATTGCCAGTTCGCCCAGCAGCGTTTTCGTTGCGCCTTATGCCGCTCGAGAATTACGGGACGGCGATAAGAAGCGTTATGGCGGGCAAGGGATGCGGCTTGCTAGCCAAAAAGTTGAAGATTTAATCACGACGGCTTTAGTAGGGAAAAAAATTGATGATCAAGCGGCGCTTGATCAAATTCTACTGGATTTAGACGGGACGCCTGATAAACATAATTTAGGAGCGAATACTATTTTAGCGGTTTCCGTAGCTTGTGCGCGGGCGGGCGCTCAAAACGCCAAACAAGAATTGTTTGTTTATTTGAATAAGATCTTTGCTTTGTCGTCGCCTCGAATTCCGATTCCGATTTTTTGTCTTTTTAACGGCGGCCGTTACGGCGACACTAATTTAGATTTTCAGGAATTTTTAATTATTCCTAAAAAATCGGATTTTTCAGAAATGTTACGACTTGGTTCCGAAATTTTTCAAGAATTAGGCGATGTTTTAGACGAGTCGGGTTACGACACGGACACTGGTTCGGAGGGTGGTTACGCACCTGATCTCGATTCGAGTATTGAAGCTCTAGAATTTATTTTAGCCGCCGGAACGAGAGTAGGGCGTCAGCCGGGAGTCGACTTTAGCTTAGGCCTTAATATTGGTTCTTCTATATTATATGAAGAAAGTAGCCATAAATATCTTTTTGCTCTCGATAACGCTTATTTTAGCGCCGCTAATTTAGTCGGTCTTTATGAGGAGTGGCTTAAAAAATATCCCCTTAGTTATTTAGAAGATGCTTTAGCGGATGAGGACTGGAGCGCTTGGCGGGAATTAACCGCCGAATTTAATCAGAAAATGATTATTGCCGCCGGCGATGTCTTTGCTTCTAATATTCACCGTCTGCGGGAGGGCTTAAAAGAGAAAGCCGCCAATAGTATTGTTATCAAACCTTTGCAAATCGGGACTTTAACGGAAATTATTAGCTGTTGTCAATTAGCGCAAAAGCATAATTATAAAGTTATTTTATCGCACAGTAGCGGAGAAACTAACGATGACTTTTTAGCGGATTTAGCAGTGGCGCTTAACGCCGATTATATTAAAGCCGGCGCGCCAAGCCGCGGCGAACGAATTGTTAAATATAATCGTCTCTTGACGATAGCGAGCTTGCTTAAAAATTATGAGGATCATAAATAATTTTAATTCGTCAGATACTTCAGCCCGGCGTCAGCCGGTGCTTTTGCTTTTAATTGACGGTTGGGCCGTAGCGCCGGCCGGGGAAGCGAATGGGTTCTCCGCAGCGAAAACTCCGACTATTTTAAATTTAATTAAAGAATATCCGGTCGCGGTTTTAGCTGCTGGCGCTAAGTCTTGGAATGCTCGTTATCTGAGTCTTGGCACTGGGCGTGATCTTGAAGATGAAGCGGTCGCGACTGATTCTAGTTTATCATCAGCCCTGTCACAAGCGGGCTGGAAACAAGTGAAAATTTCTGAGACGGAAAGATTCGCTGCTCTCACTCATTTTTTTAACGGTGGTGGGCACGATAAATTAAGCGGTGAAGATTGGGTAATAATTTCTTCCCAAGCGAGCCCTCAGACCACGTCGCCTCTTTTAGCTTTTAAGCGGGCCGTTAGGGAAATAATTAAAAGTTTGGAAGCTGATAGTGCTAGTTTTATTGTTGCTTCTTTGCCTTATTTAGATTTAGTGGCTAAAACCGGCGATTTTTCCGAAGTTAAGACGGCGATTGAAATTCTAGATAAAAATTTGAAAAAAATTGTCGCGACTGTTCTAGCTCAGGGAGGAATAATGTTTATGGCCGCCGCTGGCGGTAACGTCGAGCATATGTATCACCCGGGTACTGGTTTAGGAGATTATGATTTGACGAATAATCCCGTGCCGTTTTTTATTATTGGCCAAAACTTTAAGGGCCAGACCATTGGTTTGGCTGACCCTTTGAATAATGATTTAAGTTTACTTACTCCCGCGGGAACCTTGGCGGATTTAACGCCAACAATTTTACAGATCTTGAATTTACCAAAACCGGCGGGAATGACGGGGAAAAGTTTATTAGAATAATAAGTAACCGATGACGCTGGTCGAAAGACCGATAATTGTTCCAATAACGACTTGCAGAGGAGTGTGCCCGATGTGTTCTAATAATTTAGGATAGCTATTATCTAAAAATTCGTCTTCTTTTAAATCTTTAACTAGGATATTAAGAGTTTTTCCGTGTTGGCCTAAATAATTACGGAGCCCAATAGCGTCGGTAATGACTATTGAAGCGAAAACAAAAGCGACCGCGAAGACCGGCGACTCTAGCCCTAGTTTAAGTCCGAGAATGGCGACTAAAGAGGTAACGACAGCGGTATGACCAGAGGGCATATCCGAATAAGCGACGACATCGCGCCAGGTAATTTTATGATGCCAGGATTTTAATAATATTTTTAAGCCTTGAGCGAAAGTGAAGGCGATTATCGGTGCGAGAAGATAAATATACATATTTTGTTGGGCTGGTAGACTTAGCGCTTAGTAATTAAGATTGGTTATTTTTAAATATCCAGGTTTTCTACTTTTTGGGCATGAGTCTGGATAAAGTTTTTACGCGGGGCGACATTATCGCCCATGAGCATATCAAAAATCTGGTCGGCTTTAGCCACGTCTTCAACCGTCACTTGTTTAACTATTCGGCGTTCGGGATCCATAGTCGTTTCCCATAATTGTCCGGGATTCATTTCCCCTAAACCTTTATAACGCTGGATAGATATTTTAGTCGATTTTTTAGTCGCTTCTTCGGCGCCTTTTTTATTTTTTCCTTTAGCGCTGGTCGCTTCTTCTAATTCATTAGTCGTTATAATTTCCTCTTTTTCTCCTTCATCATTTTCTTCGCCGACTTCAATTGTTTCTTCTAAACTGCCGCCGAGCTCAATAATAAGTTTATCTTTTTCTTCATCATTATAAGCATAACGAACGGTCGCTCCTTTTTTAAGCTGGTATAAAGGTGGTTGCGCAATATACATATGGCCGCCGGTTACTAGCGGGGTAAAATGGCGGAAGAATAAAGTTAATAATAAAGTTCGAATATGAGCACCGTCGACATCGGCATCGGTCATGATAATGATGCGGTGATAACGCAGTTTTTCTAAGTCAAATTGATCGTCAATATTAGTGCCCAAGGCGATAACAAGATTTTTAATTTCATTATTAGCGAGCATTTTATCGAGCCGCGCTCTTTCGACATTTAAAATTTTTCCGCGTAAGGGGAGAATCGCTTGGAAGCGGCGGTTTCGTCCTTGTTTAGCACTGCCGCCGGCCGAGTCTCCTTCGACAATATATAATTCACATTCTTCGGGATGGCGGCTTGAGCAGTCGGCTAATTTTCCGGGTAGGGTCATTCCTTCCAGCGCTCCTTTACGTAGAATTGTCGCACGAGCCGTTCGCGCCGCGAGGCGAGCCTGAGCCGATAAAAGGCATTTACCAATTATCGCCTCGGCTTCTTTAGGATGTTCTTCTAAAAAAGTATTAAAACTTTCTCCGAAAATACTTTCGACATAACCCTTCATTTCCGCGTTACCGAGCTTGCCTTTAGTTTGGCCTTCGAATTGTGGTTCCGGCAGTTTAACGCTAATAATCGCGGTTAGACCTTCGCGAACGTCATCGCCGGTTAAGTTTTCCTGCTTGTCTTTAAGGATATTTTTATTGCGGGCATAATTATTTAGGACACGAGTTAGCGCCGTTCTAAAACCGACTAGATGTGTTCCGCCCTCAGGGTTATGAATATTATTAGCGAAAGTTAAAACGGTTTCGTTATATTCATCATTATATTGTAGGGCAACCTCGACTTTACAGTTATTAGTATCTTTATCCACATAAAAAACCGTTTCGTTCTTAACGGTTTTATTGCGGTGTAAGGACTTAACGTAGGATTTTATTCCGCCCTCGAAATGGAATTTATATTTTTTGGCACGGTGGCCGACACGCTGATCAAAGATTTTAATAGTAATGCCTTTAGTTAAATAGGCCTGTTGTCTTAAACGGTCTAGAACTTTGCCCCAACTATATTCTAGTTCGGTAAATATCGTTTTATCGGCTTTAAAAGTTATTGTTGTACCGGTTCCTTTGGCCGGTCCAATCGGTTTAGCGGGTTTGAGTGGTTTACCGATTTTATATTCTTGCATCCAGGTCTTTCCATCGCGTTTTACTTCGGCCTTAAGGTATTCGCTTAGAGCATTAACGACGGAAACGCCGACGCCGTGCAAACCGCCAGAAACTTTATAGCCTTCGCCACCGAATTTACCGCCGGCATGAAGTTTCGTTAAAACCGTCTCTAGAGCCGAGACGCCGGTAACTTTATGTTTATCGACGGGGATACCGCGGCCGTTATCGATTACTTCGACTAATCCGTCCGGCAGCAGGGCAACCGAAATTTCGGTCGCATAACCGGCCATCGCTTCGTCAATGCAATTATCAACTACTTCCCAGATCAAATGATGTAAACCAGCGGCCGAGGTCGAGCCGATATACATGCCGGGACGTTTTCTGACCGGATCTAAACCTTCGAGAACGGTAATTTGATCGGCGCCGTAGTTACTTTTTTTATTTTCATCTTTACTCATATTTATTCAACATTAAAACAAAAAATTCCTCCGTTTTCCGCCGCGTCGGCGGGTTGTGGATTTAGGGCCTTTTTGCTTGATTTTTTAACTTATTATCTACTACTATATTAGCAAAAAAAATAGGGCTTGGCAACCCCTATTTTTAATAATATTTTATTTAATATTAGCTATAATTACTAATTAATATCTTTGTTTATCATTGCTTCCTTTATTTTATACTTTTTTCGTCTAGAAATGAGTCTAATTATAGCGTCAGCTGAGTAGCCGGCAAAGATTAAGATTAGGAAGTAAAACAAGCCACTCGTCGTAAATTTGGGTAGGTCGCCGCTGAATAATTTTAGGAAAGTGGCCGCGACGCCGGTAACAGTAATGATCGTTAAATTTTTTATGGAAGCCTCGGTACTTTTAGCCTGAATGGCCGCAAAAAGATTGAGTGAGCTATCAACATAATTTTTAGTCATGACCCAGATTTCTTTGACGTAAGCCAGGGTATCATTAAGAGTTTCATATTTAAATTCTAAGACAGAAATAATTTTTTTTAGGGTCGGGTCATTTTTTATGACTTTTTCGCGCGTCCCTAAATAGACGTTCATCTGGTTGATACGGCTACCGATTAAGCTCACGGTTTTGCTATAACTCTCTAATTGAGTCTTGAGCGGTCCGGCTTCCTGACCGGTGATTTCGCCGCGCTCTTTGACGGCGGCGATTTTTTCCCAGATGATGCGATGCAGATTCAGGTAACGATGTAATTGGATCTTAAATTCTCGAACGAAAATCTGCTCGTTGATTAGGCGAGTGATAATTTCCGGTGTCGATTTAAGATTATTAATAAGATATATCTTATCGCCGCGATAAATTTCAAATTCCGGTTTCTTGATTTCAAAATATTTTTTTTGTCCCAACTCTTTTAAGAGACGGTTAATTTCCGGCAAGCTAGCCTTTTGTAATAAGATAAAATAGGGATAGACGGTCGCAATTTTTGCTAGTTCTTTAGGGACGGGGGCGCCCAAACTAAATAGGTAATTAAGAGCAGCGGACAATTCTTTTTCGTGAAAAGCGGCAATCGTCTGCAAATCGTCTTTTATTTTTTTAACGGGTTTGTTTAAGACGATGAGCCCATCTTCAAAAATTCTAGTTTCAATGCCATTTTCAGTCAGCAGATAGATATACTCAAATTCCCGGATACGCATCTCTACCTTCTTCGGTCTTAGCCGGTCGCGCAGATCCTTTAATTTTTTATGGTCCAGGGCTAAGGGGGATTGAGCGCTCTCTAGGAAATCGTAAATCTCCGACAGATGTAGCGTCGTCCTTTGATACCAGCCGCCGATAAATACGGTTTTGATTTTCATGTTAGTCGAATTCATAATATAATTGTATAATATCAGCGGACTAAAGTAAATCTAAAGAGCGTTATGTTTGATAGGCATTTGACAGATATTTATTTTTGTGATTAAATTAAATATTAACCATTTTTTTAATATCCCGGAGCAAGAAATGAAAAATTTATTCGTTCTTTTTATCATCAGTCTCTCGGCCGCTTTATCGATAGTAATGGTCGTGCTGCGTAACGCTTTGGCTAAGACCTATCCTTTGCACGCGGCGGAAAGGTTCTTGTTTAATTGGGGAATCGCATTCGTTGCACTAATTTTTATATTTGCGGTAGTAGCCATCGCTATACCCTAGTTATCACTATTGTTGAGGACTTCTTAGACGGATGATTGTCAAAATTATCCGTTTTTTATTTTTCCCTCCGGCGCTTTGTGCTATAATATCTGTATATGTCTAAAATCCTAGTTACCGGCGGCGCCGGTTTTATCGGTTCGACTTTAGTCGATCAATTAATTATTGAAGGGAATGAAGTTATTATAATTGATGACCTGTCTTCAGGTCGGAAAGATTATTTAAATCCGGCGGCCAAATTTTATCAGGTTGATATTGGCTCTTTAGAAGTAGCTAAAATTTTTCAAAGCGAAAAACCGGAATATGTTTATCATTTAGCCGCTCAAATCGAAGTCGCGCGATCAATGGTTAATCCGACTTACGATAATCAGGTTAATCTTTTAGGCGGATTAAATATTTTAGAAAATTGTCGTTTAGCTCACGTTAAAAAAATAATTTTTGCTTCCACGGGCGGAGCGATTTATGGCGACGCCGCGGAAATCCCGACGCCGGAGTCAGCGCCGACTTACCCCGTTTCTTTTTATGGTATTCATAAACTAGCCTTTGAAAAATATTTACATTGTTATTATAAAGTTTATGGTTTAGATTATACGGTTTTACGTTTCGCTAATGTCTTCGGCCCGCGCCAGTTTAAGGGCGGCGAGGCGGGCGTCATCGCGATTTTTATTGATCAGGCCGTGCAAGGATTAGCTAGTCAGCAGTATGGCGACGGACGACAGACGCGTGACTTCGTTTATGTCAGCGACGTAGTTCGCGCTTTTTGTTTGGCTAAAGATATTAACTTTCCGGGAGAAATAAATATTGGTTCCGGTTTTGAGACTAATCTCCTCGCCGTGCGGCAAGCGATAGAAAAAACTTTAGGCCAAGAAATGATGGTTATCAGCGCGCCGGCGAAATCGGGCGAACAGCGAAGAAGTTGTTTAAGCTACGAGCGGGCGAAAGATATTTTAGGCTGGGAGCCAGAAGTTAGCCTGGCGGCAGGAATTGAGAAAACAGTGGCCTGGGCCAAATCATTAAAAGTCAATATCATATAAAACGCCGGAAAGATTTTTCTGAGTTTTATAATCGAACTATGAAAAAATTAATTGTCGCTAATTGGAAAATGCAGCTTAGTTATAATGGTAGTTTGGTTTTAGCTAAAAAAATAAAGCAGAAAATTAAGAGTCGAAGAAACGAAGTAGTTATTTGTCCCGACTATTTGTCTTTAGCCGCGGTCGCCGGGGTTTTAAAAAATAGTCAATTACAATTAGGCGCTCAGGATAGCGCTATTAATAATTTCGGCGCTTATACCGGCGAAGTTTCGCCGCTTAATTTAAAAGCGCAGGGCGTAAAATATGTTATTTTGGGCCATAGCGAACGGCGCGAGCAGTTACACGAAAGTAGTCAGATAGTTAATAATAAAATTAAAGCTGCGCTCAAAAATAAATTAGTGCCAATTTTATGTGTCGGTGAAAAATTAGCGGAGAAAGAACAAGGCGGCGCTAAGAGTTATATCAGTGAACAGTTGCGCCATAGCTTAAAAGGAGTCAATATCAGTAAGCCTTCTGATTTAGTCGTGGCTTATGAACCGCTTTGGGCGATTGGCACCGGTCAGGCGATTATTCCTTTAGAGGCTCAGATTATTATTTTTTTTATTAAGCAGCAAGCCGCTAAAATTTTGAAAAAAAATATTCGGGTTTTGTATGGCGGCAGCGTTAACTTCGAAAACTCTCAGCAGTTTTTAAAAGAAAAAGACGTTGATGGACTGCTCGTGGGCGGCGCGGCGCTTAAAGAAGAATTTATTAAAATATGTTTGTAATTATTTCTATCATTTTATTTAGCGCCGCGTTACTTGTTATTCTTTTTATTGTAATTAGAAAATTTCCGGCGCTAGCGATTCTCGACGTTGTTAATATACCCGGGGAAAAAGAAGCAAAATTTAAAGAAGAAATAATGAAAGCGCGAGTCGAACGGGATTTGGCCCGTTGGACCGGTTCTTTCAGCCGAGTTTGGTTATATTTAATAAAACGTTTTAGTGCTTTTTTGAGATTACGCCAGGGGCAGCTCAAAAAGCTTAAAAATAGTTATCAAGTCAATCTCAAATTACCTTGGCTCGAGAAACAGAAAAAAATAAAGAGTTTATTATTAGCCGCTCAGGAAGCTCTTAAAAAAGAAGACGAAGTTGGCGCGGAAGAAAAACTAGTTGAGGTAATTAGCCTCGATCAAAAGAATTTGGCCGCCTTTTTTGCCCTCGGAAATTTATATTATAAACAGAAAAAACTAGCCGAAGCCCGCCAAACTTTCGATTATACCCTAAAGTTAGCTCGTCAAAATAAATCAGATTTAGGCGATTCTAGCGATGTTAAAGTATCGGAACTGCATTTTTGTTTAGCTAGTGTCGAAAAAGAAAGCGACAACCTCGAAGAGGCTTTAGAAAATATGCACGAAGCGCTCGAGCGAGAACCAAACAGTCCCCGTTATCTTGATTTAATTTTAGATTTAAGTATAATGAAAAAAGATAAAGAATTAGCGCAGGCTTTTCTAACTAGACTAGCGGCGGTTAATCCGGAAAATCAGAAATTAGAAGAATGGAAAGGGAAGATAGATAAAATCGAAATAGTGTAGATTGAAAACATTATTTTGGAACGCATATGATTTCGTAGAGCAAAATGAGCGTTAGCGAAGTTTGCCACAGAAATCATTTAAGTGAAAAAATAATGTTTGAAATACGCCGTTGTAGCTCAGCTGGTAGAGCATCTCCATGGTAAGGAGAAGGTCACCGGTTCAATCCCGGTCAACGGCTCAGTTTTGAAAAATCGTCTATTAGGCGATTTTTTGTTTATTATTAGGTTAATTTTATTTGATTTATATTAGTAGTTTTGTCAATATATTGACATAATTATAAAAAAGTGATATAATACTTTTAACAATGAGTAGTAGGTGTGTCTAGCAAAAGTTGTTATTTAACAAGTAAATAAAAAATAAAAAAATAAAAAAAGGAATAGAAATGAGACAAATTATTGGTGCTATTTTTTTAGTCATTTGTTTGCTAGTAGTAATATTAGCAATTTTCGGAATTCAAAGAGCTTGGATAAGCTCAGAGACTTTCAGATCAGTAGACACGGGGTTGTCTACGCAAGAGGAGTTCTATAATAGACTAGCTGAACATGTTGATTCAACCTACGCGATTGCGCCGGTTGAGCAGAAATCTAGTCTTTTGTGGGTGTTCTGGTTCTTAGTTTTTGTAGCGCTAGTTGAAGCGCTATTAGTCTGGATCGATCTCGGATGTGAAATCCGCAAGAGGATTGATGCCGAAGAGGGGTTCAAAAAGATCTTTAAATGGATCATCCTGGAGATACTCCAGATGGTTCGAGAACTATTTGGCAGGTAGTCTCTCTCATAGTTAGTATTCAGGTGTTCAAGGCTCAGTTTGATGTAATAAAAAAAATGTTAAAAAAATTAAGGAGTTTAAAATGGATAAGAAAATTAGCCCTATTATTAAGTATGCTATCGGCGGCGCTATCGCCGGTGCTATAATCGGATGGTTATTTAGAGAGGCTACTGGCAACCCAGTATCACTGGTAATTACATTTGCAGCCTTTTTCGGAAGTCTGGCGGGCTTGAATGTTATCACTGATAACAGGACAAAATGGGTGGGAAGAATTGCTACCCTGTTTTTTCTGTTCTTGATAATCTTTCAGTTTCTAGATGCTCGCAGCCCTTTATCAAAGCGTGCTGATCAGGTAGCTGACAGTCGCGCTGATTTTCAAGCGGCACAAGCTACTGACAGTATGGGTCTTCAAATGGACATGCTTTGGAGTCTCTACAAAAAAAGGGATTTCGGAACTGTTGATGAGAACAGTCCGAAGTGGGTCGCGATAAAACGGTATGATCATTTGATCGCCGTTGATTCTCTCGAAGCCGCGGAACGTTTCCGCCATGACTTCGAGTATAAATGGAATCAATCGATTCAGCGTCAAAGGGCGCTCGATCAGATGAGAAAAGAATACGCCCCTACCGACCGACAAGTAGCGGAACGGGATGAGCAACTAGGCTTTGAAGCCTATAAGTTCATTCTTTTACCCGGCCAAAAAACTGGCTGGAAAAAAGTTCCGGAAGGACATTTGTCGGTTTTCTGTGAAAATTATAACGGGACTAACCAAACCAGTAATTTCCGCTACAGAGTATCAAATGGGCAGTATGCCGATTTCAGTGATGGGCAATCGAAGAGAGTGCCGAAACTCGATTTCTCTTCTTCTGTAAGAATTGAAAATTTAGGCCAAGATACGATCCTAGCGAGGATCGAACTTGCGCCATTCAAAGAGGACTAGTCTCTCCTACCGAGACAACATCCTTAAACCGCCATAATTCAAAAAGGCGGTTTTTTTTATTGCCTTTATCTAAATAAAAAGTTATAATTAATATATAATTAAATAAATAATCAATATGAGCAAAGTTAAAAATATTGTTCTCATAGCTATTTTTAGTTTATTTTTATTAGCGCCATCTTTAGTTTTAGCTCAGGTAAATACTAATATTGGTGATCCGGCTACGACTAAATGCGGGGTGAATCAACTTTGTAATCCTTTGGCTGGGGTAGCGAGTACGCCGCAACAGCTGATTGGTAAAATTATTGATTCGGTTATGGGTGTGGTCGGTTCTATCGCCCTGCTTATGTTCGTTTATGGCGGTTTAGTTTGGATGACTTCTTCTGGTAACGCTGAGAAAATAAAACAAGGAGAGGGGATACTGATGTGGTCGGCGATTGGGTTAGCCGTTGTCTTTTCGTCCTATGCATTAGTCAGAGTAGTCTTAAGCGCTTTAACTAAGGCTAATTAGCCGGCTATTTAGAAATATTAGTTGAGCCTAGTTTTTCTTATCGGTATTTTTTTGACTTTTATTGAGCCGTGATGCACAGAGCTTAAAAAAGTTTGACAAGTACTGGTATTTTTTTTATCATAAATAAGCTTAGATAAGTCAGCGAACGTTTTTTCTTTAAATTTTCTTTGCGGGTCGATACCAAAGCGGTCAACTGGGGCAGACTGTAAATCTGCTGGCCTTGTGCCTTCGAAGGTTCGAATCCTTCTCGGCCCACCTTAAGTCAAGACTCCCATTTTGGGGTCTTTTTATTTTTCCCTGTTTAATAGATAAGTTAGAGAAAAGAAAGGAATCTTTATGATATCAGTATACGAAAACGATGTTGCACCATCTTGCATGCAAGGCTAAGTTCCGTATTTTGTGATTTTTGTTGGTGTTTTTAGGTAATTTTGTACTAAACCTGTTAAACTATTGACATTTTAATATAAATATGATATTATATAAACATTAAAATAGAACATTCACAAATAAGGTTAAATTTGGTTAATTACCAAGTTCGTGTAAATTTATGCGGATTTAGTAATTAATCAAATAATTATTTATTAACCATAAAGGACAAATGTCATGAAAAAATTAGTTTTATTAGCAATTATCATCGTTTTGGGCGCAATTGTCACGGCCCTTGTTGATGACACGGTTGGAATTAAATTTGCAGTTGCGCCACTTTGGGCAAGCGTAGCCCATAAAATTACATATATGTTATGGGGGGCTATAATTTTGTTAGTTCTTGGAACTAAAAAAGTCTAAATCTTCGCTCAGGTTTAAAGGAAGTCAGAACATCAGACTTCCTTTTTTATTTGTCTAAAGCTATAATATCAACGTATCTATTATTAACGAGCCAGGTTCCCAAATCATACCAGGCTCTCCACTTGATAAATTATATGCCTTTAATTAATCCGGACAAACCGGGTATCGGATTAGCCAAAATTTTTGCGGTTGAACTGATAGTTATTATTATCATTCTCATTCTTTTATTTTCTCTTTAGGCTATGCCAGAACTACCTGAAGTTGAAACTATTCGTCGCGATTTAGCGGCCGCCTTAACTGGCCGCCGTTTTTTGTCGGTCGATATTTTATCTCCTAAAATGGTTTGGCCACGGACGACTTTTTTTAAGCGCGAGCTCGCCGCTCGCCGTATTCTCGGAGTCGATAGGCGCGGCAAACTTTTAATTTTTCGTCTGAGCCCCCTTAAAAAATCGACCCGAGTAAATAAGAAAAATAAGGCGGTCGCCTTTGATTATCTTTTAATTCATCTTAAGATGACCGGCCAGCTTATTTATCAGAGTAAGAAATTAGTCGTGGCGGGCGGCCATAGTTTAGCTAAGAGTAGTAATATCAGCCGTGATTTACCTAATAAGTATACCCGAGCGATTTTTTATTTTAAGGCCGGTGGGCGTTTATTTTTTAATGATTTACGAAAATTTGGTTATTTGAAATTAAGCTCTAAATTAGAATTAGATAATCTTATCGCCCGTAACTACGGGCCGGAACCGTTAACTCCCGCCTTTACCGTTTCGGCCTTGCAACGTATTTTTAAAAATAAAAAAATAAAAATTAAGGCGGCTTTATTAGATCAAAAACTAATTGCCGGACTCGGCAATATTTATGTCGATGAATCACTTTTCGCCGCTCGGATTTTACCAACCCGTTTAGCTTCTTCTCTCACGGCGTCGGAAATTAAAAAGCTTTGGCAGTCTATTCAAAGGATCATTAGGCTCGCGATCATAAATCGCGGCACGACTTTTAGCGATTATCGCGATTCCGCCGGTCGGTCAGGAAATTTCTCTCGCTATTTAAAGGTTTATGGCCGGACGAAAGAGAAATGTAGCCATTGCGGCCACGCTATTTTAAAAGTTAAGCTCGCCGGGCGGGGAACTCACTACTGCGCACATTGCCAGAAATAAGTTAAATAAGCCAAGAAATTTGACTTTTATTTGTTTTTTTTATATTGTTTAAGCGTAAGAATACGATTAAATTAATTAATAAAATTATGTCGCAAGATAACATGATTAAAATGGAGTGTACGGTTTGTAAAACAGTCACCCACCATTCTCACAAGAACAAAAAGATTATTAAAGAGCGTTTAGAGCTATCTAAATATTGTAAGCTTTGTAAAAAGAATACGCCGCATAAAGAAACTAAATAACAACTAATTATAAGCCGAGTAGTCGGCTTTAATTATATGCCTAAAAATTTAGCTAAACCCTTTATTCTCATTTTGGTAGTTTTAGTGATTATTGCCTGTTACTGGATTTTTAAACCATTTTTGACGGAAATCTTTGTCGCCGCTATTTTGGCTTCGGTTTTCTACGGTCTTTTCGTTCGTTTTACTAAATTATTAAAAGGCCGTCGGAAAATAGCGGCTGGCCTTATGTGTTTATTGTTACTAGTTATCGTCATTATCCCCGCCATTAATATCGTCGCCTACGCCGCTAGTCAATCAGTCATCGCCTATAACGAGGCCGTAGAATTTTTTAGTACTAATGATCTTAATGGTTGGTTGCGATCCGGAGTAGTCCCGACTAAATTACTGCGTTATTTCGAGGGTTACGATTTACGGAGCGGCGCTTTGCAGAACGCCCTGTTAGACGCTTTTAAAAATTTAAGTGATTGGCTAATCGCTTTAGCGACGGTGGCTATAAAAGAAACGACTAATTTTATTTTTTCTTTAATTTTGATAATCGCGACGATGTTTTTCTTTTTTATTAACGGGAAAGAAATGTTAGAGCGCTTGAAGCATCTTCTGCCTTTACCGGAAAGATATAACCACGAATTGTTTGAAAAATTTCAAACCGTCAGTCGGACGACTTTTATTTCGACTTTTGTGGCCGCTATTTCTCAGGGTTTGATCGGCGCCCTGGGTTTCGCAATCATTGGTTTTCCGGCTTTTTTGGCCGGAGTAATTATCGGCGTTCTATCATTTTTGCCTTATATCGGTTCGGCGTTATTTTATGTTCCTCTAGGTATTTATTATATTCTAAGTGGCGCTATTTGGCAGGGGGTTTTTATTCTAATTTGGGGCTTCTTACTAATTGGCACGGTTGATAATATTATTATTGCTTACATGATTAAGGATAAGGCCGAGATTAATCCAATTTTTGTGTTATTTGCTATTTTAGGCGGCATTGCTATCTTCGGTTTTTGGGGCGTTATCATTGGCCCGCTCGTAGTCGCCTTGGCGGTCACCGTGTTTCATATTTATGAGATGGAGTTTTGTGATTTATTAGAGAATGAGACACCGCGGCCAGAAAAATAAACATGGGTCATAGAGCCGGGAATTAGGCTAGGAATTAGAAGATCAGTTTAGAAGGTAAGTATTTAAACTAGTTAAATAAATTTAAGGCTTGTCTAAAAATTAGAGTACAGATTTTTAGGGAAGTAATAAAATTATGTTAGGCGTAAAAACTAAAAAAAATTTAGAAGACGCTTTTGCCGGCGAATCAATGGCTCGTAATAAATATGATTATTTTGCTTCGGTTTTCCGTAAAGCCGGTTACGAGCAGATCGCTAATTTTTTTACGGAGACCGCTTTAAACGAAAAGGAACACGCGAAGATTTGGGCTAAACAGTTGGGAATTATTAGCCCGGATTTGGCCGAAAATTTAAAAGCGGCAGTGGCCGGCGAGAATTACGAAAATACGACTATGTATCCAATGATGGAAAAAGATGCGCTTGAAGAGGGGCATCCGGATATTGCTAAATTATTTAAGGAAATCGGCGAAGTTGAAAAAGCGCATGAGGCCCGTTATCGTAAATTATTAGCTAATTTAGAAAAGGGTGAAGTTTTTAAAAAACCGGAAGTGAAAAAATGGAAATGTTTGAATTGTGGCGCGATTTATGAGGGGACGGAGCCGCCGAAAGTTTGTCCGGCTTGTCTACACGTTCAAGGTTATTTCGAAGTTTGGGTAGAGACTTATTAATAGGGCGCGGTTTAAAGCATTGTTAAGTATTGCTAAAAATATTATTCGTCTTTATAATAAAGTTTTAGTAAGCGGGATTCGTATAGTGGTAGTACAGGAGTCTCCAAAACTTCTAGCGGGGGTTCGATTCCCTCATCCCGTGCCAACATAAAAATACAGAAGCCGTTCTGTATTTTTAATTACATGATTTAATTATGAAATACGATTTAGCGATAATCGGTGGCGGTCCGGCCGGATTAATGGCCGCGCTACGCGCCGGCGAGTCTGGCCAGAAGGTTATTCTTATTGAAAAGAATGAACGTTTAGGGCTTAAATTACTGATGACCGGCGGGGGGCGTTGCAATATTACTAATAATATTCCGGATTATCATAAACTCGCGGCCAGTTTTGGCTCGGCTGGTCGTTTTTTACTCTCGGCTTTTAGTCGTTTCGGCGTCTCAGAAACGATTGATTTTTTTACTAGTCGCGGTTTAAAAATTAAAATTGAAAAAGATAACCAGGTTTTTCCGCAGAGTGATCGAGCGGTCGACGTTTTAAATATTTTAGTAGACGGAGTTAAACGCTCCGGCGGCCTGATTCTGACCGGCGACCCCGTTCAGAAATTTATTTTCGCTAAGAAAAAAATAACGGGTCTTATCTTGTCCAGTGGTCAAAAAATAGCGGCGGTTAATTATTTGCTCGCGACCGGCGGCTTATCTTATCCAGCGACCGGTTCTAGCGGCGACGGCTATCAGTGGTTGCAAGAATTCGGCCACACGATTATACCGCTGCGGCCGGCGCTCGGGTCTATTTTAGTTAAAGAAAAGTTTGTTAAAGATTTAGAGGGGTTAAGTTTAGAAACGGTCGCTTTACGTTTATTTTGTCGAGGGAAAAAAATAGCGCAAGAAAGCGGACCGATAATTTTTACGGCCGTTGGTTTGAGTGGACCGGCGGTTTTAAATCTTAGTCGTTATATTGATTTTAACCGGACGGCTGATTGGCAAATAGCGCTAGATTTACAACCCCAGTATTTGTCAGATGACTTAGCGCGGCGTTTGCAAGCGGATCTAATGGGTAATAATAAATTTTTGAAGAATAGTCTAGAAGGCCTTGTGCCGCTACGTTTAGCGGAGACCCTTTTAAATTTAGCGGGGTTTAGTAGTAATAAATTAGCTAATTCGCTTAATCGAGTAGAGCGAGAACGTTTGGTTGGTTTAATGAAAAAGCTTAATTTAACAGTTCAAGCTATCGCCGGCTATGAGCGGGCGATGGCGACGGGCGGCGGCGTCGATTTAAAAGAAGTCGACTCGCGTACGTTGCGTTCTAAAATAATTTCTAATTTATTTATCGCGGGGGAAATCTTGGATTTAGTGGGGCCAACCGGCGGTTATAATTTACAGTTGGCCTGGAGTACCGGCCAGGCGGTCGGCGCCGCGGTTGGGGCGGAGTAACTTTTTGACACTTTTTTTAATTAGGGATATAATACTAGCATCCTCCCCCTAGGGGTGTGGATATTTAATAGAGACCGAAATATTTAATTAATTATGACTAGGAAGCCAGCTAAGCTTAATTCTAAACAGGACGTCGCGCGTCGCCTGAAAATCGTGGATGGTCATTTGCGGAAGGTTATTGATATGGTCGAAAGCGATGTTTACTGTATTGATATTCTTCAACAAACCGCTGCGGTTAAAAGCGCTATTAAGAAAGCGGAAGAAGTCCTGCTTAAGAATCATATTAGTCATTGTGTGGTCCGGGCGATTAAGACTAATGGGAAAGACAAGGCGCTCGCGGAGTTAATGGAAGTTTTTCGTAAAACTAATTAATTTTTTAATTACGACCAACCAGTGTCAAAATATTTTATTAAAATTATTGCCCTCGTCTTATTAGTTACGGCTTTTCATTTAAGCAGCGGTTTTTGTTTTGAAGCTTTATTTAATGTTTGGAAAATAGAGGCGGCGTCAGCGGCCATTGACGAGTCTAATGATAACAAATCAGGGGATAATATGGCGGTTTGTGGCAAAGATCAAAAAACTTACCCGCCGAAAGAAATTTCCAGCGTCGAGTCGGCTCCCCAGCGGAATAATAGGCCGGTTTCTCATTCCTCTAAAAATATTTTGCCCTGTTGTTTAGACGGCGCTCATAGTAGTTTAGCGACGTTTTCCCAGTCTGGAGGAAACGAAAAGCTCGCCGCGGTTATTATATTTATTCCCGCTCAAATTCCGTCTACTATTTTTAAAACTTTTGTTTATCAACCTATTTTAATTCCGCCCCCGGAATTATTAGCGCTCAATTCGACTGTTCTTCGCTTGTAGACTGATTATTATTAAGTGGCCTGACTCGCTTTTAAACTAAGCGAGTGAGGTTTTTTATCTAATTAATAGTAATCAATTTTTATGTCTCATAATAAATATTTAAAAGTACCCATTCGGGGTATGCACTGCCGCTCTTGTGAAATTTTGATCGAAGAAAAACTTCAAGCGCTCGCGTCGGTTCAGTCAGCAGCTTTAAACTATAAAACGGGCGAGGCGACTATTCATTATAAGAATAGTGCGCCAGATATGAATCTCATTAAGCAAGCGATTGCTGAAGCCGGCTACGAAGTCGGCACCACGGACGAGCTTCCTTTTCTTACTCGTGATAAGCGCGAATACGCTAGTCTCGGAGTAGCTTTTTTAATGCTCATGGCCCTGTACCTTGTTCTTAGAGGTCTAGGTCTGACTAATATTAATCTCACGCCTAATATTAGTAATCCGAGTTTTGGTTTGATTATTGTTATCGGACTCGTGGCTGGTTTTTCAACTTGTATGGCTTTAGTCGGCGGGTTAGTTCTAGGCTTATCAACTAAGTTCGTAGAACATCATCCGACGGCGACGCCAGCGGAAAAATTTCGGCCGCATATTTTTTTCACTATCGGCCGCATTTTATCTTATGCTTTTCTAGGCGGTTTACTCGGCGTTCTCGGCACGGTTTTTCAGCTGTCGCCTTTGGCTAATGGTTTGCTGACCCTGCTAGTCGGGGTAGTAATGCTCGTTATGGGTTTACAGCTCATTAATATTTTTCCGCGTTTGAATAAGTTTAAATTATCTTTGCCAAAAGGGATTAGTAGAGCCTTAGGAGCTAGTCGCAAGCATGAGGTTTATAGTCATGAGAAGGCGATGTTAATGGGGGCGCTAACATTTTTCTTGCCCTGCGGCTTTACTCAAGCGATGCAGCTTTACGCAATTAGTACCGGTAATTTTGGATCTGGTGCTTTAGTTATGGGTCTCTTTGCTCTTGGTACGGCGCCAGGACTTTTAAGTATCGGCGGTCTGACTTCTTTAATTAAAGGTTCTTTTAAAGAACGGTTTTTTAAAGTTGCTGGTTTAGCGGTAATATTTTTTGCTTTATTTAACCTTAATAATGGTTATACTTTAGCGAGTTTAAGCGCCGGTTTTTTAGGTAGTGCCGGAGTTAAACAGTCCTCAGGAATTAATAAGGATCCTAATGTGACTCTAGAGAACGGCGTCCAGGTTGTCCGCATGACGGAAACTAATAGCGGTTATTCGCCTAATCAGTTTTCTATTAAGCAGGGCGTGCCAGTTAAATGGATTATTGAAGCGAAAGCGCCTTATTCTTGTGCTAGTGTTCTCCTTATTCCTAAATTAAAGATTCAGAAGTTTTTAAAGGCCGGGGAAAATATTATTGAATTTACGCCAACGGAATCTGGTCAATTACCTTTCTCTTGTTCTATGGGAATGTATACCGGGGTATTTGATGTTTTTAGTGGTGATATTCCCGCTAGTGTTAATAATAGTAATGCTGATATTACGGCTATTCCGGCGGCCATAGCTAGTGGTAATAGCGGCGGAACTTGTGGCACGGGCGGCGGCGGCTGTGGTTGTGGCGGCGGCGGTAAAAGGCCAACTAATATAGATTCTAGTCCAGTGGCCGTAGCAACGACTCAAGCTGTTTCTGGCCAAGAGGCGGTTCAGATTATCAAGACAACTTATACGGATGCTAAATATCTTGATCCAGCCATTTTTAAAGTTAAGGCGGGGACGAAAGTTAGACTCGAAATTGATGTGCGCGATAGCGGTAGCGGTTGCGGCTACGCGATTACCATTCCTCAACTGTATGATGAAGTTGTGCCATTACGAGCGGGAACGCCGATTACGATGGAATTTACCCCGACTACGCCCGGTTCTTACGACATTACTTGTAGTATGGGGATGATTAATTACGGTTCGGTTATCGTCGAATAATTAATTATTTATTAAAATTATGAAGATAATAACTTTTCAATTAGCAGGTTTAACTTGTTCGGCTTGTGTTAAACTAGCTAGTAATTATTTAAAAAAAGTGCCGGAGGTAGCTGAAGTCAATATTGATTTAGCTAGCGGTGAAACTAGGATTTCTGGCGCGGATAATCTCGACTTAGATGTTTTAGCTAAAAGTTTGGTGGGCACCCCTTATTCAATTATTAAATAACTATATGATTAAGAAAATACTATTGAAGATAGAAGGAATGCATTGTTCTTCTTGTGAGACTTTAATTAAAGCGGAACTGGCGGATTTACCGGGATTAAGCGATATTACGGTTAGTTCGTCAAAAGCGGCGGCCGAATTAATTCTTGATGAAGAGAAAAATAATTTAGCGGCGGTCGTAAGGGCTATTAATAAGGCCGGTTATCAGGCTAAGGTCCAGTCGGAGATGGCAGTAGATATGAAGACGAATTCTCTTGATGAAGAAAATAAAGATAGACAGGCCGAGGAAACAGCGCCAGAAAAAAAAGAGGTTAATATTTCTAGCCGTTATTCCAAGAATACGGAACCGCTGCGTGTAAAATTAGAAACTAAAACGGCGGCGGAAGGACGAGTTATGGAAAATGATCAGGGAAAAACTTATTTTGAAGGGGTGATTAATAATAATCATTCAGCGGAGTTTGTCATTCCTGAAAATCGTCCCGAGATTGAGCGTTTAGTTGGACAGCTCGGTAAGACGGTCAGTATCGCTCGTCTATTTGAATTATTGTCTGGTGGTAGTATTAATGATAAATCGAATAAATCAGTGGCACCTTCTTTGGTCGTTAGCGGTGTTAAGGAAAAGGAATCGCTAACTGGACAAAACACTAACCAGAGAATTAGTTTGTCGCTTTTCGGGATGCATTGTTCATCTTGCGCTAATATTATTGAACGATCTTTAAAGAAAGTGCCGGGGGTATCTCAGGCGAATGTTAATTTTGCGGCGGAAAAAGCGAATATTGTCTACGACGAAACGCAAGTGAAATTACCAGCTTTTTTAGAAGCTATTGCAAAAGCTGGTTATAAAGCCGAGCTCGTCGATACTAAAGATAATGATTATGACCGCCGGAAGAGAGAGCAGGAGATTAAATTTTATTTTAAGAAATTTTGGTTTAGTTTTACTCTTAGTTTACCGATGCTTTACTTTATGTTGCTGGATTTTTTCGCTATTCCCGGCCAAGCCGCGGTTTTACCTTGGGTCGGAATAGTTTCGCTGATTTTAACAACGCCTGTTCAGTTTATTATTGGGGCGGGATTTTATAAGGGGATGTGGTCAGCCTTGAAGATGAAGACTTTTAACATGGATAGCCTGATTGCCATCGGTACTTCGACGGCTTATCTTTATAGCTTAATTAATTTTATTAACTATTTTATTAAGACTCAGTCGGTTCTTGGTTTAAATGGTAAGATCCCGGAATTATATTTTGAAACAGCGGCCTTTTTAATCACCTTTGTTATTCTAGGCAAATGGTTAGAAATTCGTACTAAAGGAAAGACGGGCGACGCGATTAAAAAATTAATGGGGCTGCAAGCTAAGACGGCCCGGGTAATTCGTAATGGCTCGACTCTAGATATTGCGATTGATGAAGTCATTCATGGCGATATTGTTTTAGTCCGTCCTGGTGAAAAAATTCCTGTCGATGGTCAAATAGTTAAAGGTTCCTCGGCCGTAGACGAATCGATGATTAGCGGGGAAAGTCTGCCGGTCGAGAAAAAAGTAGGCGATAAAGTAGTCGGAGCCACAATTAATAAAACGGGTAGCTTTGAATTTAAAGTAACTAGCGTGGGCAGTGAAACCGTGCTCGCCCAGATTATTCGTTTAGTGGAAGAAGCCCAGGGTTCTAAAGCGCCGATTCAAGGTTTCGCTGATCGAATTTCGGCCGTTTTTGTGCCGACGGTTATTGGTCTGGCGATTATTACTTTTCTAGTTTGGTATTTTTTCTTAGGAGCTTCATTGTCTTTCGCTCTCATGGCTTTTACCTCAGTTATCGTTATTGCTTGTCCTTGCGCACTCGGCTTAGCCACGCCGACTTCGCTAATGGTCGGAACAGGCAAGGGCGCGGAATACGGAATACTTATTAAAGGCGGGGAACCGTTAGAAGCGGCTTGTCATATTAAGACTATTGTTTTTGATAAGACGGGTACTTTAACTTACGGCCGGCCGGAAGTAACTGATATCATAGCTTTCGAAAATCTAGAGGAGGAGGAAATTTTAGCCATCGCTGCTAGTCTTGAAAAACTCTCTGAACATCCTCTGGCGGAAGCGATTTATACTCACGCCAATCAGGAGTCGATTAGTCTGGATGAAGTTACCGATTTTTCAGCCATCGCGGGCCACGGGGTTAAGGGTCTAATTGATAAGGTCGAATATTATTTTGGTAATCGTCGTTTGGTCACCGATATCCTCGGTCACTCAATTGATAAGCTAAATCGTAAATTGATTAAGCTAGAAGAGGCGGGTAAAACGGCGATGATTTTAGCTACTAAAGAAAAAATCTTAGGCGTGATCGCGGTCGCTGATACCGTTAAAGCGAGTTCGTCGGAAGCGATCACTCGCTTAAAAAAACTAGGTCTTACGGTTTATATGATTACCGGCGATAACGAGCGTACGGCGAAAGCCATCGCTAGCCAAGTCGGAATTACCAATGTTTTAGCGGAAGTTTTGCCAGAAGATAAAGCCAGTGAGGTCAGAAAATTACAGGCGGGAGGTAATAAGGTCGCGATGGTTGGCGACGGGATTAACGATGCGCCCGCTTTAGCACAGGCCGACCTCGGTATCGCGATGGGTTCGGGCACGGATGTGGCGATGGAAACGGGGGGGATTGTAATTATGAAGAATGATTTAAATGATGTTGTGAGCGCTTTTCAGCTTTCCCGCGAGACTATGAGTAAGATCAAGCAGAATATGTTTTTTGCTTTATTTTATAATGTGATTGGCATTCCGATTGCCGCTCGTCTTTTCATTAAATTTGGTTTGGTTTTAAAACCAGAGTTAGCCGGTTTAGCGATGGCGATGAGCTCTATCTCAGTAGTCGGCAATTCGCTTTTACTTCGTTATTTCAAACCTAATAAGCGGAATTATTTATCATTAATTGCTCCCGTTGTTATGGTGATAGTTTTTACTCTAGCTTTCTTAGAATTTGCGCGGCTGAGTTCGGGCATGGAGACTGGCGGCTCGACCGCTATCGTTTCGGTCAAAACCGCTTCAGCTCTTAATACTTTTGTGGCTGGGAATGAAACCAAAATTAACTTTGGTGACGATAATCCTAAATTATTTTTAGGTGTCGACAGTTTACCCGATTTGGTTAAAATTCAAGAGGGAGTTTCAGTCCTAGGCGATAATGAAATGATTATTGGTTATGACGAGGCGATGATGATGAAAAAAGAGAATTTAATTAAGGGTCCGGGTGATAGTTTAACGGATTTTTTTGGGCTAGCTACTGTTAAAATTGTCGGGATATTGGAGCCGACCGGAACTTTAGTTGATAATTATCACCTGGTTAATAAGGCTACGCTGGCTAAAATGACGAGGGTTGCTAATTTAAAAGTAATCGTCGAAGAGGCAGGGGTCGACATTTTTTATCAAGGTGATAAAAATAGTTTACCAGAAAAATTAAAAAATAATATTTCTAATTTTGATATAATAGTGCTTAGTAATCGGCAATATTTTCCCGTTTATATTGGTTTTAGCGATGCTCAGATGATGATTAAAGAAAAAGAATTTAGTAAAGTGGGCGATATTGTTGAAGATTTTTCTGGTCAGAGCGCGATAATTGCTGGCATCATGCCGAAAACTGACACGGTTTTAGATCAAATGCATTTTGTCGGGCCGACTTTTGAGTTCCAACCGTAATCATGATAATTAGAATTTTTAGTCGAGATAAACCAGGCAATATGCTATAATAGTTATCTAATATAAATAATTTTAATAATATGATGAATTTTGGTTATTATCCTTATGGGTTTGGTTTTTTTGGGCCAATTCTCATGATCATTTGGTGGGCTCTCCTAATTTACGCTCTTATAGTTTTCATTCGTTGGTTAGCCGATTCTGGTAGAGGCCACCATAAACATCGAAGCAATAATGCTCTCAGTCTTTTGAAAGAACGTTACGCTAAGGGCGAAATTGAGAAAAAGGAATTTGAAGAAAAAAAAGCCGATCTAGCTAAGGATTAAATGAAGATACCTTGGTGATATGAAAAGAATTCTTAAGAATATTTTAATTGATCGGCGGACTCTCGTTGGCTCGCTAGCGATAATGCTGGCGGCCTTACTTTGGAGTATTGATGGTCTTTTTATTCGTCCGAAATTTTATCAGTCGCCGGTGGAATTGATAGTTTTTTTAGAGCATATTTTAGGTTTTCTGATTCTTTGTCCGTTTGTGTATATTTATCGCGGTCAGATTAAATTCTTGAGCTGGTCGAGCTGGTTGGCGATAGTCTGGATTAGTATTTTTGGCGGCGTTATTGGGACGATTATGATCACCAAGGCTTTTTTTATCGCTGCCGCCGGCGGCATAAGTTTTGCCCTAATCGTTATCTTACAAAAGCTTCAGCCGATTTTTGCTATTTTATTGTCGCGACTCATTTTAGGAGAAAAATTAACTAAGAAATTTTATCTTTGGGCGGGTTTAGCTATTTTAGCGGCCTACTTTTTAGCGTTTGGTAAAACGGGTTTAAATTTAGCGGCGCTAGACTGGCGGCATAGTGCCGCTCTATTCGCTTTTATTGCGGCTTTTTCCTTTGGTTCTTCGACTGTTTTTGGAAAACGAATCGCTAATCATTTAGATTATAAGGCGGTTGCCGCTTTACGTTTCGGCGTTACTTCACTTTTAATGTCGGCCATTTTATTGTTCAGCGGTCGAGTCGGAGCGATTAGCGGGTTATCGACTAGCCAATGGGAACTACTAATCTTAATTGTTTTAACTAGCGGCGCGGGCGCGATGTTTATTTATTATTTTGGTTTACAGAAAGTCCCCGCTTCTCTAGCGACAGTTTTAGAACTATTTTGGCCGCTTTCCTCGTTGGTTTTAGACTATGTGTTTAATAAGAATTATCTTACTTGGCCCCAAGCTTTCGCCGCCTTCGTTTTATTATTAGCTTTTTACCAATCTTCGCTGGCGAGTAAAGCTTGGCAGATTGTTTTTAAGGCTCGAGTTATTCGCGGCGTTGGTCGGGGGAAAAAGTTAGGTTTTCCCACGGCTAACCTCGATAAGACGGATTTAGATATCCCGCACGGTGTTTATGCCGTTAATATCATTATTAAAGATAAGAGTTATGCGGGAGTTATGCATTTCGGTTTTAGAGAAGTTTTTGATAAGCCGGTTTCGCTCGAGGTCTTGATTAAAGATTTTTCGGGCGATATTTATGGCGAAACGGTGATAGTTAAAATTTCTCATAAAATTAGGGAAGTGAAGAAATTTGCTGATTCGCAGGCACTAATTGAAGCAATTAAACATGATTCTCAAGTCGTTTAGATTTTTTAGAGAAGAAAAGAGGGAATAATAACGTAATATAATCAGCACCCGCCTATGATTCAAGGGTGGCCATTCTAAGCGCATGTTGGAAATAAACCAGGGACAGAATATGAGCGACGAAGAATTAGTTAAGTTAACCCTGGAAAACCAGGATAATTTTTTGTATTTAGTTGATCGTTATAAAGGGCGATTGTTGAGTTATATTTGGCGCTTGACTAATATCGATCCGGAAGAGGCGGAAGATATTCTTCAGGAGGTATTTATTAAAGTTTATTTGAACTTGAATGATTTTAATGAAGATCTAAAATTTTCTTCCTGGATCTATCGGATTACCCATAATCAAGTTATTAGTCACCACCGTCGACTTAAAGCGCGTCCGGAAGGTTATTCGATTAATATTGAGGACGCCGCCGCCCGTAATTTAGCGGCCGACATCGATATTATGGCGGGTGTCGACACCCATATTTTACAGGCGAAGGTTAATCAGGTACTTAGTCAGCTGGACGATAAATATCGCGAGATCTTAGTTTTGAAATTTTTGGAGGAAAAAAATTATCAAGAAATTTCTGATATTATCAAAAAACCTTTAGGCACCGTCGCCTCGATGATGAACAAAGCTAAACAGAAATTTAAACAGGAGTCAGAGAAACAAGATTGGAAATTATAATTTTATCTATATGGATTTAGATCACCAAGCAGAACTTAACTTTGATCAGAAGCTAGTAGCGAAGATTAAAGAAGAGAAAATCGCGCCGCGACCGCGCTGGCATTTTTTATTAAAAAATTATGTTATTTGGGCCGCCGGAATTCTAGCGCTTCTTATCGGCGCGGCCGCTGTTTCAGTCCTACTCTACTTATTAAAATATAATGACTGGGAAATATATGATCAGGCGCAGAAGAGTTTCGGGGAATTTTTTCTTCTGACTTTGCCTTATTTTTGGTTGATTTTTTTAGGCATTTTCGTTTATATTCTTTATTATAATTTTAAACATACTAAGCGGGGTTATAAGTATCCAGTTTGGTTTATTGCTTTATTTTCTATATTAGTAAGTGTTATTCTAGGCGCTGTATTTTTTCTCTCCGGCTTAGGCGAAGAAATCGATGATGTTTTAGGGGCTCAGGTTCCTTGGTATGATACCGTCATAAATCAACAGGTGCCTTTTTGGTCCAGCCCTTTAGAAGGTCGTTTGGCCGGAATAGTCGTCGAACAAGGTAAGCAAAATAGTTTTACGATTATCGATCCCGCCGGTGAACTTTGGCAAGTTAGTTACGCTGCCGATGATGATGATTATTCGGAGATAGTTGTTGGTTCGCCTGTTCGCATGGTCGGTCAGGCTTCCGCCGAGAAGAAATTTTCTTCTACTTTAGTGAAGACGATCCATTCGGGCCGGGGATTTTTTAAGCGGCCGAGTATGCGCCGTATAATTCACGAACGTTGTCCGGATGACGACTGTTCACCCCCGTCTGATTTTAAGCGGCCGCCGGGTCGTCCGTCTGCAGATTAATTTTAGAGGCGAAGAAGTTTTTTGTTAGGGGCGTATTAGTTAGCAGATGACGTCATAAATCTTGGCCAGAGTAAAATAACTAACTTAATAAATTAACAATTAAATTTATCTCTTAGGAAGGCTTTTCTTAAGAGACAAAATACTCATATGATTAAAAATAATTTAGCGAAAAGTTTAGTCGCTTTCTCCGTTTTAGCTCTAGTATCCGGAACCGCTTTATCGGCTTTAGCGGCGACCGATACCAGTTTTAGTAATTTAACGGCTAAGTCGGAACTGTCCAAAAATCAGGATTCTAAAAATATAAAAAATACGCGGTTCAAAATGGGACAGAATAAACTGAAAGGACAAAAGCTAACGGAGAGCGAAAAGACTTCTTTAAAAGCGGAGGCCGCTCTTAGACAGCAGAATCAGTCGGTTAAACGAGTGGCGATTGATGCCGCTCTAAAAAATTCCGACTATCAAGCTTGGCTTAAGGCCGTTGGCTCAAACAGCGCTCTAACTACAAAAATCACGGCTGATAATTTTTCTAAATTAGTCGAGGCTTATAAATTAAGACAGCAAGCCGCTGTAATTATGAAGGATTTAGGCATTGAGAGAATGGGTTTTGAAGGAATGGGATTAGGAAGAATGGAACTAAGAGATTCTGGTATTAATAACAAATAAATTTACGCATTGATAACCAATAAATTTACGGCTTAAGGAGCGTTTTCCCGGCGTTTATTAGCCCGAAAGAATAAATACAGCCTACCGGCCTTGATATCTCGGCTAGTAGGCTGTTTTAGCATTAATTTCTTTAGCTAATTTATGAAGAAAATTATTGATGTTAGCGTATTAATATAAGACTTTCAGCGTATTTTTACTAGAATTTTTACTAAAGGATGTTGTTAAATAATTTTTTAAACTCAAAAATTATGAGGAAAGCGCTATTTTTTACGACTGTTTTTTCTCTTTTATTATTTTTAACGGCTTGTGGCCAAGTCCCTGGCCAGATTTCTTCTAATTCTAGTCAGGAGAGTCCTAGCCAGGCGGGAGCGGGGACTCGTCGTCCTGATTTTGGTCAGCCGCAAAGGTCGGCCGATATTAGAGGTATAGTAAAATCGATAATTGGTAATGAAGTTACAATTTTAAAGATTGATAATATTAACCGACGAGCTAGCTCGACGGTCGAAAATAGATCCGGTGAATCAAATTCTTCTTCGGCTCGTTTTTCTTTAAGTCCTGGTAACTCTCGTATGGCTGGCGGCGCTCGTGGCGGCCAAGGCGGTTTTGGCGGTCCGGGAAGTCCCGGTGTTAACGACCAAGACGTTGATCGAACTAAAATGTTAGAAGAGTTAAAGAAACTCAGTACTGGCGAAGAGAAGGTGATTATCCCGGTTGGTATTAAAATGTTGAAGCCGTCGGTTGATACTAAACAAAATAGAGAAATGTTGGAAGCGACCTTAAATGATATCACAGCGGATAAGAGTATAACTATTTGGCTGAGTAGTAGTGTTTCTGATAAGAAAGTGGCGGAATTCGTCTTGATTAACTAATTATTATATATGGCTCAATCAATTCTAGAAGAAAGTCGGAAAAAGCGCAGCGCCATTAGACAATTTATTTTTAGTAAAAAAGCCGCTTTAGTTTTTATTATTATACTCCTCTTGGCCGGCGCTTATTACTATTATAATAGTTCTAAAACTAGTCAAGCCGCGGTGGTCCAAGTAAAAAAATGGACGGTTAAAAAAGAAGACATAAAAATTGCTGTTCAGTCCGACGGAAAAGTAACGGCTAAAGACGGAGTCGAGCTTTCTTTCCCCGTGAGCGGGAATTTAGAAGTAAAAGATGTTTACGTTAAAGAAGGGGATAAAGTTAAAAAGGGTGATAAAATCGCCGCTGTCAAAACCGAGAGTCTAGAATTTGAATTGCGTAATGCCTATGCTAGTTATCAATCAGCTCTGGCTAGCCTAAGCTCTAAACAGGCGGGACCGACGGATAGCGAGTTAAGTAAAGCGCAAACCACTATTGATCAGGCGCAAGTTTCTCTAAGTCAAGCAACGATTAGTTTAGAACAAGTTAAATCAAGCGCCAGTCAGCAAATAACTAACGCGGCCAGCGCTCTCTTAGCAGCGGAAAATAGTTTGAAGTTAAATAGTAATGCTCGCGACAGCGCGATTGTAAAGGATGCTTACTCTAGTTTGTTAGATTCTATCAAATCAGTGAGTGTACTTTTTCAGCGGGCTTTACATGACGCCGATAATATTTTAGGGATTGATGATTTAGCCGTTAATGATGAGTTCGAATCGGTTTTAGGAGTTAAAAATTCTGCTACTTTAGCGACGGCTAAATTTAGTTATTTGCAAGCCAAGGCTTTAAAATTAGATTTAGATTCTAGTCTTTTAAGTTTAAATAGTAGCGATAATGGGGCGCTTGATTCTTTAGCCCTTAAAACTAAACAAGCCTTAAGTCTCCTACAGTCTCAAATGTATGATATGCAGAATTTATTAGACGCGACAATTGTTTCAGCCAATCTTTCTCAAACTAAATTAGATAGTTTTAAGTCAACTATTAATAGTGATCGCTCTAGCGTTAACTCTAGTTTATCTAGTTTGAATAATGCTACTCAGGCGGTTAATAACGCGGAGACCAGTTTAAATGGCTTACAAATTTCTTATAATAAAGCGCTTAATGACTTAGCGGCGACTAAGAAACAAAGCGAGCGGGATATAAATAATGCGACTATCACTCTTAAGTCGCGGGAGATTTCTTTAAGCCAGGCGGAGAATGACTATAAGGCGCTGGTGGCGCCGGTCAGAGCGGTCGATTTAGCTTCGGCGCGCGCCCAGCTAACTTCAGCGGCGATTTCCGTTGATCGCGCTAAATATAATGTCGCCCAAGCGACTTTAATTTCGCCAATTGATGGAGTTATTGCTCAGTTAAATTATAAGAAAGGTGACATAATTTTAGATAGTAGTACGAGTAAAACCGTGGTTAGTATTATTAATAATGATACGCTATTTATTGAAGCGAATATCGAGGAAGCAGATGTTAGTAAGCTTAAGGTCGGCGATAAAGCCGATGTTACTTTTGACGCTGTTGACGGCGTGAAATTAAATGGAGAAGTTAGTTTTATTTCTTTAACTTCGGAGACTAGTGCTAATGGTATTGTTACTTATTTGGTTAGAGTGCTGTTAACTAATACCGGCGGTTCGCAAATTAGAGAAGGCATGACTGCTTCAATTAATTTTATTACCGCGCAGGCTCTAGATGTTTTATCAGTACCAGTGGAGGCGGTTCGTAACGTGGGCGGTAATCCGGCGGTGGAAATGGTTGACCACCAATTTACGACAGTGATTAGTGGTTTCACAGACGGTAAAAAAGTGGAGATTATTAGCGGTCTTAAAGAAGGCGATGTAATTTTGTATTAAGACTAGTGTTTTAAATTTATACATTATGAGTGATCCTAGTCTAGCGATAAAATTAGTCGAGGCCTATAAATCTTATTATTTAGCTAATGGTGAGGAGATACCCGTTTTAAATGGTATTGATTTAGAGATTAAAAAAGGGGAGTTCGTTGCGATTATGGGCGAATCCGGTGGCGGCAAAACAACCCTGCTTAATATAATTGGTTGTTTGCACCCTTTAACTAAAGGTCAGTATTTTTTAGATAATGAAGATATTGGTCACGTTAAGGATGACTATACTTTAGCTTTTATTAGGAATAAGAAGATGGGTTTTATTTTTCAGCAGTTTAATCTTTTCTCCCGGTTATCGGCTTTAGATAACGTTATTTTACCGGCTATTTACGCGGGCACTAATCCGGAGAGACGTAATAATAAAGCTCGAGAACTTTTACAAGCGGTAGGCATGTCTGACCGGTTGCACCATAAACCAAATGAACTATCCGGTGGGCAGCAACAACGAGTGGCGATTTGCCGTTCTCTAGTTAATGATCCGGAAATAATTTTAGCTGATGAACCAACCGGGGCCTTAGATTCGCGGTCTGGTTTGGAGGTTATGGATATTTTTACTAATTTTAAGAATCAGGGGCGAACGGTTGTTATGGTTACTCATACTGCTGAAGTAGCTAAATATGCCGATCGGATAATTTATTTACGCGATGGTCAGGTTGTTGATAATAATTATCAGTTAAAAGGCAAATACTAATATGACTTGGGAAATTATTAAAATGGCTTTCGCTTCGTTACTAGCTAAGAAGACTCGTAGTCTTTTATCGATGTTGGGTATTATTATCGGCGTCTCTACTGTGATTGCCGTTTTTGCGATTGGTAAAGGGGCTCAAGATTCTGTTAATGCTCAGTTCCATAATCTTAGTGCTAATTCAATTTTGATAATGGCTAATCGCGGTCGAGGATTTACTAGCAGTTCAAAATTAAAAACCACTGACGCCGAAATTATTTTAAGCCAAGCTCAACATATTACCGCCGCGACAGGAGCCATTGAAGGTAACGCCAGTGTTTCTTACGGCTCGGCGGAAAAGAGCTATGGCGTGGTCGGGGTTGATCAAAATTATTTATTAATTTCGAATTTACCGGTCGAAACAGGCAGAACTATTGTAGCCAGCGATGTTAATGATAAGGCGATGGTCGCCGTAATTGGCAGTACAGCAGCCGCTGATTTATTCGCCGCTGGCGAAGTTCCCTTAGGGAGCATGATTAGTGTTAATGGTAAAAAAGTTGAAGTCATCGGTGTCCTTAAAAAATTAGGTTCGCGCTTAGGGATGATTTCCGTCGATGAAGCCGTATTTGTCCCCAGTAAAACGGCCGAGAAAAGTCTCTTAGGCGGTCGTGGACAAATTATGCTTATTGCTCAAGTTGATAATGTTGAGAATACGGGAGCTGCGACTAGTAGTATAGAAATTGCTTTAAGAGCTGAGCATAAACTCAAAGCTAGCCAAGAAAATGATTTTAGAATAATGGATGCTGGCAGTATGGTCGCAGCGGCGCAGGAGTCGGCTAAAACCATGACCGCTCTTTTAACGGCCATTGCCGCCATCACTTTATTAGTTTCTGGTATTGGCATTATGAATGTTATGTTCGTGACCGTCGCTGAGCGGACTAAAGAAATAGGTATTGCTAAGGCGATTGGCGGGAAGCAATTAGATATTTTAATTCAGTTTTTATTAGAATCGATAATTCTTTCAATGATTGGTGGTCTGATTGGGATGATGATCGGGCAATTAGCTATTCCCATTATTTCTTATTTTAATTTAATGACTGTTGCCTCTTCCTCGACCGGCCCTTTAATTGGTTTTTCTTTTTCTGTTTTAGTCGGCATATTTTTTGGTTTTTATCCGGCTTTAAAAGCGAGTCGTTTAGACCCGGTCGATGCCTTGCGGAGCGAATAGGCGTAACCGGCGGAGCAAATAGGGGGAGGTCTTTACGCCGAATCTTTACGCTAGTCATTATTGTTGATATGATTAAATTATATTTAATATATCAATATGTCTAATCCTCTAAAAATTAATTGGCGGACAGAATGGTTTTCCGCCGGACTGCTCATTTTAAGTATATTTTTAGGAGTATATTTTTATCAACATTTTCCGGCCGCTGTACCAATTCACTGGAACTGGCAAGGAGAAGTTGATTCTTACGGCTCGGCGGCTTTTGGCGCTTTTTTATTGCCAAGCGTTATGCTGGTTATGTATTTGCTTTTTTTGGTTTTACCTTATTTTGATCCTAAAAAAGAGCGTTACGCCGATTTTGCCGAGGCTTATCATAATTTTAAGGATCTTTTAATTATATTTTTCTTTTCGATATTTTGGTTAACCGGTTTAGCGGGTTTAGGCTATGATATTAATATTAATTTAGCTTTGCCGATTATTCTTGGTTTAATGTTTGTGGGTCTCGGTAGCTTACTGCGGAAAATAAAAATGAATTGGTTTTTGGGTATTCGAACGCCTTGGACACTGTCCTCTGAAGAAGTCTGGAATAAGACTCATCAGGTGGCTGGCCCGGTTTTTATGGGTATGGGTTTGCTTATGATTCTTGCTTCTTTTATTGAACCCCGTCTGAGAATCATTTTGTTTATCTTAGCGATTGGCGCTCCCGTTATCGGGCTCCCGTTTTATTCCTATATTTTATTCCGTCAGGAGAAAAATAAAAAATAATTGCCGTTCAAAATTGCTTAATAGTAAAAAATTAGGAAAAAAAGAAAGCGGCTGTAAAAGTCGTTTTTTTGAATTAGTAGTAGTGGTTGATAATTAAAGATTTATCACCTAAAGATTTATCACCACGTTACTGGCGTGTAGAATCGCGCCTAAGATCATTCCCCCTAGTAAAAGAGAGAGAACAAAAATTAGGGCTTTTTTGGTAACAAATTTTTCCGGGATCATGGTAGCCATAGCGTTTCCTCTGTTTGTTTTTGTTGGCTATACTTTATAATTTATGTTCTAATTTGTCAATATGTTCTTAGCGGGGGAAAGGAGCTAAAATAATAATTAGGATTATCTATTAAATTAAATTTGGTTGATTATTAGAACTTAGTTATGTTAAAAGATTTACCGTTAGCGACCTACTTTCGTCCTAAGAACTTAGGCGAATTTGTCGGACAAGATAAAATAGTTAGTACTAGTAGCTGGTTATATCAGGCGATTAAAAATGATCGGGTGCCGTCTTTAATATTTTGGGGGCCGCCGGGGAGTGGTAAAACTACCCTCGCTTTTATTATTGCGAAAGAGACAAAGGCGGAGTTTAAGGAGCTGAGCGCCACGGCGAGCGGCGTCAAGGATTTAAAATTAATTATTGAAGGGGCGCAAGCGGTTAGACGTTTAGGGACTAAGACCATTCTTTTTATCGACGAGATTCATCGTTGGAATAAAGCACAACAAGACGCCCTCTTACCCCAGGTCGAAAACGGGACGCTAATCCTTATCGGAGCGACTACGGAAAACCCTAGTTTTGCGGTTAATGGCGCCTTATTATCGCGAACTAAAGTCGTCGTTTTAGAAGCGCTCGCAGCTAGTGATTTACAGACTATTATTACGCGTGCTGCGAAGAATTTAAAGATAAAACTTAGTCGCTCGGTTTTGGACTTAATCGGAAAATTCGCTAATGGTGATGCGCGTAAAGCGTTGAATATTCTAGAAAGCGCGGTCGAAGCGGTCGAATTTAATTCGGTCGGGGAGCCGGCGAAAAAAATTACGGATCAGTTGATTAAAGATATTATTAATAAGCCGAATTTACTTTATGATAAGAGTGGCGAAGAACATTATAATTTAATTTCCGCTCTTCATAAATCGCTGCGGGGTGGTAGCGCCGACGCGGCCGTTTATTATTTAGTGCGGATGGTTGAAGCCGGAGAAGACCCGCTGTATATCGCTCGTCGTTTAATCCGTTTTGCTTCTGAAGACGTTGGGCTAGCTAATAATAGCGCTCTGATGTTAGCCACGGCTACTTACGAAGCTTGTCAAAAAATTGGTTTACCAGAATGTGGCGTCAATTTAGCGCATTGCGTTATTTATTTAGCTAAATCGCCTAAAAATGTTAGCGCCTATTTTGCTTATGAAAAAGCTAAGGCCGAAGTTCAGTCGTCCGGCAATTTACCGGTTCCTTTACATCTGCGTAATGCCCCGACGAAACTCATGAAAGACTTAGGCTACGCTAAGAATTATAAATATACGCCGCTGGAGGATGATTCTAGCCAAGAGTATTTGCCGCAAGCGCTGAAAGGAAAAAAATTTTTGTAACAAAAATTACTATAATAAAAACGACGGCGGGGCCGTCGTTTTATTTTTTGAATTCGGGTTTGAATTGTAAGACGTTGTCTTTATTTAGGAAACTGAAGCCCTGATAGCGGGAGTCGCGGTAGAGGAAAGAAAAGTATTCGTCGAGGGCTCTATTTAGCGGATCGGCTAGCCATTTATTCGGAATTGGTATTCCGTATAATTTAACGGCGGAAAGAGCTAAGTGCGCTTTTTTGTCGACGGAAATGACTCGCGCGATGAAAGAAAAACGACCGCTGACAATTTTATGAAAATCGCCGGCGATATTTAGATTTTCTTGGCTGCTAGTAAGGCGAAAATTAGTAAGGATGGGATTTTTGGCTTTTTTTGTTTCGCTAGCAAAGATGTAATTTATTTCCGCGGTAGTAAACGAAAATTTTTCTTGGTTAGCTATAACTAGGTTTAAATTAGCTTTTTCAAAACTGTCTGCCCAGATTTTATATTTCGCCGTGGCTCGGTCTTTCGCGAAGTCATTAAGTTCATCAGTAGGGCGGTTTATTGGTTTTTGTTCAGTTACTGTTTCGGTTTTTGTTCGGCTAAACGGCCAAAAAGCCGTGGCCGGCGGCGCCTGGAACCAAAGGATACTGGTAATTATTATGAGAGCGAGAGTAATTTTATAGCGCATATTTATTATATTCCTATATTTATAGCGATATTATATATAGTTACATTGTATTCCTTATCTTACTCTAGAGCAAATATTTTAAAAATATAAAAAATCTTGGGTGGCTGGTTTTAATTTTGAGGGGGGCTTTATTTTATGATGAGCTTTAATTTTAGTCTTTAGAATCATTTCCGCCTAGTTTATTTAAAGCGAACTTATAGCCTCGTCCGGTGAAGGTATGAATTAGGTTTCGATTATGAGATGAGTTAAGTTTACGGCGTAAGCTTGCTAGATGTGTTTCAATGGAGTTAGAGAAGGGGTCGGCGTTATAGTCCCAGACATGTTCCATAATTTGGTTGCGGGAAACAATTTTACCGCGATTAAGAATTAGGTACTCTAGTAAGGTAAATTCTCGTCTCGTTAGATAAAGCTCCCGCCCGGCTCGTCGGACGATTTTACTGTGGGTGTTAAGAGTTAGATTGTCTATTTTAAATAGTTCGCCTTCAGTTTTCGCTGGTCGTTTTAAAAGAGCGCGGACGTGCAGTAAAAGTTCGTCGAAGAGAAAGGGTTTAGTTAAATAATCATCAGCTCCGCGCGAAAAAAGATCTTCTTTATTAGTCAACTCTGATTTTACGGTTAACAAGAGAATAGGGACGTGTTTATTCTCTTCTCGAATTTCGCTTAGCACTTCTGCGCCATTCATTTTTGGCAGCAAATAATCTAAAATAATTAGGTCATAGTTACCGGTCCGCCCCAGAAAGGCGCCACGTTCGCCGTCCGCCGCCGTTTCGACTAGATATAAATTAGCCTCCAGCCCGTCTTTAAGAAATTGTCTAATGTCTTTTTCATCATCAATAATTAAAATTTTCATAGCTCGGTCTCCTCGTTAAAATATAAAATATGAGATATTTTAGTATTTTTAATTAGGATATTTTTATTTTATTAGTATTCAAATCATAGCGAGGAGTAGCTTAAGATTCGCTTAATTTTTTTTAAAGATAAAATAATATATTCTTAATTTGCTAAAAATGGGCAGAGATAGTAAAATATAAACAAAGAGTAGAGATTTAGAAAAATTATGGTTAAAGCATTATCGAACCAGGAACTGAAGGGAACCAAAGATTGGTTGCCGGAGGAATTTTTAATTCGTAAGTATATTTTTGATACTTGGCGTTTGGTTTGTTTACGTTACGGTTTTGAGGAATATTTAACGCCCTTAATTGAGTCGGCCGAAATTTATCGGGCGAAATCGGGCGAAGATCTGGGCGGCAAAGAACTCGTTACTTTTACTGACTTAGGCGGTCGGGAATTATCGATTCGTCCGGAGATGACTCCGTCGGTGACGAGAATGGTCACTAAAATTTATGCCGCTAGCCCGAAACCATTAAAGTATTTTTCCATTGCTAATTTTGTGCGCAATGAAAAGCCCCAGCGGGGTCGTAACCGGGAATTTTGGCAATTAAATTGTGATATTTTTGGTAGCGACTCTTTAAACGCTGATTTAGAAATTCTACAACTAGCTTTAGATCTAATGTTAGAGTTTGATCCGCCGCAAGATTCTTTTGTTTTATTTTTGAGTAATCGAAGCCTGATTGAGGGGGTCTTAAGCTTAAGCGGCGCGGACAGACTAGCGTCGGATAAACGTCTCTTTGTAGTTCGAACTCTTGATAAATGGTCAAAATTAAGTCCAGCGGATATTGATATTCGTTTAAAGGAGGCCGGGCTTAATTCGGAGGGAATCGCTACTATTAATAAGTTTATGGCTAGTCGGCGAGTCGAAGATCTTTTAAATTATTTGCCGCGCTTAGCCGATAATCCTGGTTATCAAAAAATAAAAGATACTCTCGCTAAGCTGAGTGAACTCGGTTATGGCGATTGGATTGAGTTTAATCCGGCCGTTATTCGCGGTTTTGATTATTATGATGGTTTAGTTTTTGAAGTTTTTGATAAGAATTCTGAAAACAATCGGGCGATGTTCGGCGGCGGCCGCTATAACGGTTTAGCGGAAATTTTCGGCGAGAATAATTTCCCGGCGGTTGGCTTCGCACCTGGTGATGAAACGATCAGGTTATTTTTAGAGAGTTGGGACTTACTAGGAAAAATTAAAGATGCGGCCGACGAGAAATATTTTTTGCCTCTCTTAAGTCTTTCTCTAGCGCCGGCGCTTAATCGTCTCGCTAAAGAACTGCGCGGTCAAGGCAAGAATGTTCTAGTCGGTTTAGAGGAACAAAAAATTGGTAAAGCTCTAGAGTTTGCTAATAAGAAGGGAATAAATAAATTTATTATTTTAGGAGAAGATGAGGCTAAGAAAGGGATTTATAAGATTAAGGATATGACTAGCGGCGAAGAATTAATTGCTAAATTTTAATTTTAATAAACTAAAAATAAAAATTTATGGAAGAGATAAAAGACGATTTTATTTCTCACGAAAAGAGAAAATTTAAGTTTAGCTTAGGGCGAATACTAGCCTCCTCTTTATCGGGATTTTTGGCCGGTATTATTGTAACCACTATTTTCTTCTTTACGCTATTTGATTTAGCTTTAAAGTATTAATTTGGTTTTTAGTCTTAATCTAACTTTAGGAGTATTGATTTGGTCTTGAGTATTGGCTCGTGTTTTTAAGTATTAGCCCATATTAAGGCGGCGGGGGATTATCAGAAAATCGCTATTTTCGGGATACTTGAAAAACACTTGCGTCTACACTTGCGTCGATTTTTAGAAAGTTGTATAATTTAAATAAATTAAGAATAAAGAAAAAATTAAATTTTAATAAGTAAAATTTAAATAATAAATAAATTATATTATTATATTGTCCCGGCCAAATTTATAATCAAAAATTTTTATTTGTGATTATAAACATTCGTCAGGCCATGATATTGAATTTTAAGATCAGACTTAAAATTAAAAAAAGCATCATAAAGAGTGGTTGAAGCCGTCTTTTGCGATGCTTTTTTTGTTGAGTTTAATATTTTGGTTAGTTTTAGGATTAATACGAAAATAGTTAGTAGAAAGTGAAACACGAAGGAAACATGGTGATGCGTTTCAACCACTCGCTATGCCCTCCGTCTCGTGTTCCACTTCTTGCTAATTATTTTACTAGTAATACGTCTCTCAGCCAATTTTTATTCAACTTTCTAGTATAGCTAATAATTTAAATAATATCAAGGGGGTTAAGTAATAAGGGTTAAGCAATAATTAATTTATATATATAATTTTAAAAACTAAAAAATAAAAATTAGAAAAGAGAAGATGATTACCTGGAACGCTGGTCGAGCAACTGGTAGTCAAAAAATCTTCGCTTCAGACGATGACTAATATTCTCTCCTCTAATTTAAAACTATGAAAAACTTTTTAAAAAGAAAATTAATCAAGCGAGCCCTACTGGGCGGCCTCTTGGCTGTCGTAGCGATCAGTGGGGTTTTTGTTTATTCAGTTTCGAGAACTGACGCTGCTTTAGCTGACGGTATTTGTAATGCGCTAGATGCAACCATTAGTAACCCAGCGACTGCCACTTATAAAAGAGGCACAGTGACGGTGGACTGGGTATTTAATGGAACTGATTGTACGGTTGCCGATCCAGCAGTGTTCGATGTTCAAACTAGCCATAATGGCGGTTCATCATGGACAACGGTTGCGACAATAGCTAATCCTGGCGACACTTCTGTCACTTTTAATTCCGCCGGTGGATCTACGCCGGACGATACTGACTATCAATTTAGATTAAACAAGGCCGGCAGTATCATCAATACTACTGCTTATAGCGATGTTACTATCGATAATACTGCTCCGACCGTTTCCTCGGCCACTATTACGACAGCCGATGGCTCTTATAAGGCGGCGCAAAATATTGATATTACGGTTACTTATTTGGAGGCTGTTAATATTACCAATACGCCGCGTTTAGTTTTAAATGTTGTTGGCGGAGCGACTAGATATGCCGATTATAATAGCGGATCTGGTACAGCTAATATCGTTTTTCGATATGCCGTCCAAGCCGGTGATAATATTGCTGATTTAGGCGTATCGTCAACGACAGTTGATCTAAATACTACGGGTACCATTAAAGATTTGGCCGGCAATGATGCGACGAGCGTTTTACCTAATGATCTGACAGCCGATAACGCGGTAGTGATTGATACTGCGGCTCCAACTTTTGCCGCCTCTACTATCGTTGTTAATAGTAGCGTTCAACCGAATACAGTCGCTGTAACTTTTAATGAACCGCTAGAACCGGTTCAAGCAGCTATAAATACGAATTGGACGGTTACTAATAATGGAATAACTATTACTTACGGTATTGCTAGCGCCGCTCTTTCTAATGGTAATCAAACTGTTACCTTGACCCTTAACACTGTTGCTCCGGAAACTAATACGACTTTTATTACCAATGCTGATAATAGCGGTCACGTCATAGTGACTCCGAGCGCCGTTAATATTAAAGACGTCGCTTTAAATACCTATGCCGCTGGAGCAATCACGGAAGCAGGCGGAACTAATACTTTAGACGTTACGGCCGCTACGGTTAATGCCACTCTCGCTCGAACTAATGACACCACTTACACCGTCACCTTCAGCGAAAAAGTTGATAAGACAACTGCCGAGACAGCCACTAATTACCCCGTTACCGGTACTTGTCTTGCTCCTGAAAATCCTTCGGCCGCAGTACTTCAAGCTAATGGTGTCGATGTTGTATTGACGATATCTACTACGGTTGGCTGTCATGTAACCGGTGCTTCTACCGTTATCGTTACTCCCGCCGCTACCATTACTGACGTGGCTGGTGTCGCGATTACTTCTAGTGCCGCTACTGCTACTTTAGCTGATACGACTGCGCCGACGATTGCGGCTGCTTTCGTAGTTAATAACCAAGTTCAGCCAAACACCGTTGCTGTTACTGCCTCAGAAGCAATTAACGAAGCTGAAGCCGAAACAGCCACTAATTGGACGGTGACTAACAATGCGGGAACTATTACTTATAATGTTGCCTCTGTTGTTTTGACTGGTGGCACTCTTGCCACTTTAACCTTAGCACCAGTTGATCCGGCTGATACTACTACTTTTATTACTAATGCCGCTGGCACCGCTCATATTAAAGTTCAGATGGAAGCGGGAATCCATGATATGGCTACTGTTCCAGTCGCTAGTGCCGCCGCCATCGTTACTGGCGCTGGTGAAACGCTGACGCAGGACGCCACTGCTGCTACGGTTAATGCCACTCTCGCTCGAACTAATGACACCACTTACACCGTCACCTTCAGCGAAAAAGTTGATAAGACAACTGCCGAGACAGCCACTAATTACCCCGTTACCGGTACTTGTCTTGCTC